>CAYTFW010000052.1:0-34694 GCA_964437145.1 uncultured Rhizobiaceae bacterium | reverse complement strand
CTGCAGGCCCAGCTCAGCGCGCTCAGCAACAAGCGCGAAGGCTGATGAGCGTCGCCGTCCGCAGGCGGATCGTCTCGCCCTGCATCGCCATCTGCACCATCGACGCCACCAGCGGGCTCTGCCGCGGCTGCAAGCGCACCGCCGCCGAGATCGGCCGCTGGATCTCGATGACGCACGAGGAGCGCGAACGCATCATCGCCGAGCTTCCCGCTCGCCCCGATCCGACGCCGATCACGCGCTAACTGGGAGCGCCGCGCGTCGCCTACGCGCGATCGGGATCGGGTCGAATGCTCGTGACCTGTGTGGACACGCAGCGCCAGCCCTTCTCGCCCAGCGCGTAGAACTGGCTGAAACGGGTCACATCGCTGACGTCGCGTCCTTTGTAGCTGACCGTGCTCACGCGCTTGCCGGTGACCACGGCGGCGTCGCCGAAGACGCGCACGCGCACCTCCGAGTCGCGGATCTTGTCAACCTTCAGCGTGCCGGCGCGAAGATCCCTGAGCTGGCCGGGTTTGTAGACCTCGTCGCCGCACCCCGCGGTGATCAGCGTCCAGTCGTCGTCGAGGATCTCGCCCAGAGCGCGGGCATCCTTCTTTAGGTAGGCATCGACATACTGCTTGGCGAGCGCGGCGACTGCGCGTTTCGGGTTCGATTTGCGTCGTGCGGCCATGTCCCGCTCCTCTCGAGAGACGGGACCATTCTTCCGACCAACGCACACCCGCGCAACTTGCGATTTAGAATCCGCAGTCGATGCGCCAACACTTCCCGTCAGCGTCCCTTGAAGCTGGGCTTGCGTTTCTCGAGGAAGGCGGCGACGCCCTCGCGGTAGTCATCGGTGAGCGCGCTCAGCGTGAACTGGTCGGCGTCCATGTGGCTCGCCAGATCGTCGAGCGCGCCGGCGACGCGATTGACCGTCTGCTTGGTCATGCGCACGGGGATCGGGGGCTGAATGGCGATGCGCTCGGCGAAGGCCAGCGCGGCGTCGAGCGCCTTGCCGTCGTCGCATACCGTCTCGACCAATCCCCAGTCATGCGCCTCGGCCGCGGAGATGCGGTCGCTGGCGAGGATCACCGCCTGCTTGGTGCGCGCCGGGCCGCAGAGCTGCACCATGCGCGGAATCGTGCCCCAGCTCATGTTCATGCCCAGCTCGATTTCGGGCACGCGGAAATGCGTCGAGCGACCGCAGAAGCGAAAATCGAGCGCCACCGCCAGCGCCACGCCGCCGCCAATGCAGTGGCCCTCGATGGCGGCGATGGTCACCTGGTCCATCTCCTGCCAGGCGCGGCACATCTTCGGTCCGATCCGCTGATGGTGACGACGCACGCCGATGCCGCCGGCCGCCCGCTGCGCGCCTTCGCCATCCTTCAGGTCGGCGCCGGCGCAGAAGGACTTCGCCGTGCCGGTGAGGATCACGACCGACGTGTCGAGATCGTCCTCGAAGGATTCGGCGGCGCGGCGCAATTGCCGCATCGCCTCGGACGACAACGCGTTGACGGCGGCGCGCCGGTCAAAGCGCACGATGGCGATGCGGCCGGCGGTGCCCAGCCCTTTCTCGATCTGGACATAGGAATCGCTCATGGCTCCCCCGGCGGCTGCGGTTCCCCTTCATACCCGATCTGGCAAGATCCGGTCGCGTCCGCCGCGAGGGGCGCGTCTCAGAAGTACGGCTGCTGGATGGCTCGATGGTCTCTGACCTCAACGACATCGGGGATGGCCGCGATCGCGACGCGTGACGGCTCGCGCGTCACCTCCAGCTCGACGCTGCCGTGGAGCTCGACGACGCCATTGACGACGGTGACCGTCGTCGCCCATGGACTCGTTCCCGGAATGCTGAGCAGGGTCTGTATCACCTGATAGCGGATCATGTCGTCGTCGCGGCTCGAGGGTCCCGTCGAACCTTCCGGTCTGGCCGCCAGGGCGCGCATGATGTCGGCGCGGGCGATCAGGCCGACGACCTTGTTTCCACGAACCACCGGCACGCGCCTCACGTGATGGGCGTGAAGCGCATGGACGACATCGGCCAGCGAGTCCTCTTCCGTCACGGTGACCAGATCGCGCGCCATGATGTCGCCAACGCGCATGGCGTGCGACTTCACCTTGCCCGGACTGTCATCCTCACTTTCGGTACCCAGTTCCTGGCGATGCAGAAGGTCGCCTTCGCTGACAATGCCGACGAGCGCCCCTCGCTCCACCACCGGCACTGAACTGATGTGGTTCTCACTGAGCAACTGCGCGACGCGGTGAACGCTCTCACCGGGCCCGACGGTCACCAGATTACCGCTGCTCATCACGTCCCGGGCGAAGATACCGCGGTTGGACCGCGCCCGCCCCGATGGCCGACGCTTTCCGGCGGGAGACCTGACACTTAAGGTCATGACACCCTCCCTTCGCTTGTATTGTTACTCCGGCCATGGTTCTGCGCCGCACGCATTGACCTGCATCAACGCCGCTTGGGCCGCGCGGCCCGGCTGATCCAGCGGCTCCACGCGCGCGAGGGGACGAGACCGCCGCCCCCGCGCCCGGATCCCTGGCGGCGGATGCCTGGCGGCGATGGCGGCGGCGACCTGGTCCGTTGCGACGCGCTAGGCAGTCCGGTATGGGCGCGCCGCGTCGGACGCTTAGTTCGGCTGGATAGAGCGCCGCCCTCCCAAGGCCGCGGCCGTGATCTCGACTCTCGGCATGCCCGCCAGATTGATTCGAGACGGACGGCCAGCCCGTCCAAGCAGCGGAAGCGGCCTATTTGTGCGCCTTCTTGCGCGAGCAATTGCATTTCATGTGAGTGGTCCTGAGCGGACTAGCGTTGTAGACGTCTCGCTCGATCCGCTTGCGATCCGGCGTCGACTTGGCCATGTGAATGCGGCTGCCGCGCAGCGCCGACTTCCGCTCGATCCAGTCGCCCCTTACCCCTTTGACCCCGCCAGTGATGTCGGTGCCGATCGGATTGGTCCCGAAGTGATCGACATGGGGCGACGTCATGTGCTTCTTGCCGCTTTTCGAAAACCATTCCTCCTTACCCTGGGCATTCACCTCGATCTCGTTGCCGCAGATCCGGCAGTAGAGCGTTCGACCGGGAGAACTCGCCCGCTGCTTCAGTTCGCGGCGACGGCCCGGGTACCAAGCTGGCCGCGGCGATCGATCACGATCCGGCGACTGATATGGCGAGTCTTCGTCCGAGTCTTCGTCGTCACTCAACGGTACAACCTGGTCCAACAAAGGGCCCTTGCAAGGGTCTCCGTCCTCGTTCAGGTGGTTGATCGGTATGGGCGTGCCCTCTTCGATGACGACTCCGTCGCAGTTCCATTGTTGGCACGTGATCCTGACTTTGCCCATCCGCCGCCTCCCCCGGTATCGATGTACCGCCTCGCCGGTCGTTCCCCAGCCCGGGAATCCAGCGAATTCGCGAAGGCGATAGCACCACCGATTGATCAGCGAAAGCCTTCGCCCGGGCGCCGCCGCCTTCCCCCCGGGACCGCTTCGGTTGCTCCTTCACGGCCGATCCAGTATGGTCCCGCCGCGCCGGACCCGTAGCTCAGCTGGATAGAGCGCTGCCCTCCGAAGGCACGTGTCAAGCGGCTTCGCACAGGAAAGGAGATCGAAAGGAACTTGTAAAATAAGGACTTGCGAGATCCGTGCTTAGAGGCTTCTCACTCGCAAGAAACCCGCGTAAGCACCACGTAAGCAACACGGCATGCACCCATAGCTCAGCTGGATAGAGCGCCACCCTCCGAAGGTGGAGGTCACAGGTTCGAATCCTGTTGGGTGCGCCAACCCCTTCCAGGTCCATACCGGACACATGGGTTAGCCGCCATCCCTGGAGGGGCATTCGATAGGCACGCCAGTTCGCCAACCGCCTGGTGTTAGCGTTCTAACCTCACGCGCAATCGCCGCGCGCGCTCCCGGAAAGCGACCTCGCCACCTTCCAGAATGTCGCAAACAGCCTTGCGGATTTCCGCACTCTCAAGCCCGCCGGCCGCATACGTGATTGGCGGCAGACCGCCGGAGGGATGTGGGCCCGCTGCAGCTACGATGATCTGGTCAGCGTCGGTGTTGATGACGAGGTTGGCGTTGTGCGTGACCATGATAACCTGGCGCTTCCCCTTTGCCGCGATGAACAATGCCACCAGCTCGTCGAACACGGACTTCGGATCAAGGTTCTCTTCAGGCTGGTCGATGATGAGCGGTCGATCGTCTGAATCATCGAGAGCGAGATAGAGCAACAACAGCACAATTCCCCGCGTGCCCGGCGAGAGCTTTCGGATGTCGACGCCGTCATAGGCGATTTCGTAGTGAACTGTGATGTGGTCGGTGCCGAAAAGCCAGTGCGCGAACTGCTTTGACCAGGCGCGGAATTCGACCTGCTGCGTCGGGGCGTAGGGCGCGTGCGAGAGCAGGTCCTTCAGGTATTTCCCCATGAAGGCAGTCATCGCGGCCTGAACCTCGGCCGCCGAGCCGGTCTCCCAGGCGGGTTTGAGTGCCTGCGTCGCAGCCGCGATCAGCGAGCCACGGCCATAGAAGGGTCCGGCCTTACGTCGGTCGAGGAGCTCTTCCTCCGCGACCATGCCCCACGCTTGGACGTCGGCAATTCGGCGAACCGAGAAGCTGAGCTTCTTGAGCGTGCCTGACGACGACGCGAGCCGCGCCATCAGCGGCGCGTATAGACCGGCGAGCGCGCTCTGTTCGTTGATGATCGCCTCGAAGACCCGGCCGTAGGTGTCATCCCGCTCGGCCTGAAGTTCCTTCCGGCGAGCTGCAGCGCCTTGCGCATCGGTGAGCCGGATCTCGAGGGTCTGGAGCGCGGAATTCTCCTGCGCGATGCGGCCAGTCAGCGCCGCGTATTGATCGCGAACGAGCTTGTCGGCGCTGAACAGCGCTTCGAGGCGCCTCATTTCGGCCGCGATCGGCGCGAGCGGGAACGCCGCGAGGTCGGCATCGTCGGCGATCAGCGCGACATTCGGATCGCTAGCCGGCGGCGGAACGCCGTTGAGCTTGGCGACTTCTCCGTCCGCCCACGCAACATAGGCGGTCAAACTCTTATCGACGTCGCCCTTGTAGATCAGCAGAAATTCGTCCCACTGCTTAGCATCCATGCCGCTGTTGGCGTGCCGCGCCTGGGCTTGGCGGAGCATTTCCGGCGCGCCTGTGGCGCGCATACTCCGCACTTCGTCCTGCAGGGCGACGAACGTGCGACGCTGGTTTCCGAATGACTGGATCTTGCTCCGCAGCTTTTGAGCCGCCTCGCTGAGCTTGGTGTGGCGGGCCACCTGCGCTTCGGTCCCTTTGACGACGAGCTTGGCGCGGTCGGCGTTGTAATCGGCGATCAGTTTCTTTTTCTGTGCAACCTGCGGCGTGAGCGTGGTGACGAGGCTCTCCTTCTCGAACTCAGTCGCGATGCGCGCGGAGATGTCAGAGATTGCGTTGGCTTCACGCTCACGCGCCTGCTGGAACCGTGCGGTTTTCTGGTCCCGTAGCTCAGCGAAGTCGATCGCCCATTCGCGATCGTCTTGCGAGTGTGATTCGAAGATCACCCGGTCGATCTCGGCCACGAGTCCATCCGAGACGCCCTTGGTCGAGCAAAGCTCTTCGACGAACTGTTGGGAGAGATAGCGAGCCCGCGGGAACGACATGTGACCGTTTGCGTCCCTGCCGTCGAGCGAGCGCGTGACGGTCCCGCCACCTCCCCAAGTTAGCGTCGTGGTGGCCTCGCCAATCAACCGGCGCGCCCGCGCGAGGAAAGACGGGCTGATGTTCTCGTCTGCATCCCAGCTGGAGGGCGAGATCGCATCGCAACCTGCTGCAATCACGTCGACCAAGGCTGTCTTGCCTGAGCCTCGCGCGCCAATGATCGCCACAAGCCCGGGGTTCAGCGGGATGTCGGGCGTGGCCGCCCAGTCCGCGTCGTCGATCCTGACGTGCGAGATGATCTGCGATGGCATCGCTGACCGAGGCGGCTGCTCGCCGACATAGGTGCGCCCCTCGGGATCGATGCACGCTTGGCGAAGGGCATCGAACTCGAGCCCTCCCTTGATCCAGGAGAATCGGTCGCCAAACGGCGTGGCAACGTCTTCCAGCTTGTGCGCGTCGCTGCCGTGCAAACAGGGCTTGAGACCACCGTAGCGCGCGCGAATTTCCGCAGGCCCAAGATCCCTTTGGCCGAGCCAGAACTCGCGCTGCGCCGAGCTGCCGGCGAAAATGACGTGCGCGAAGCCCTCGATCTCACGTCGGATGGTCTGATCGGCTGCCTCCCGCACGCCCGATGTCCCATCGGTCGCGCCGCCCGCGACCGCGATCAAGATGTTCTTCTTCGCCCAGCCGCTCTCGGAGAACACCTCCCGCAGCTTCTGGAAATTGACCTTGAACTGGTTAGCCCCGTAGGCGAGCGCCACACGATCGTCGCTGATGTTCGGATCCGCCTTCTTGCCCAGCCGAATGAGATCCGCCCGGGTGCAATCGAAGCGGTCTTGCATGACGTTGAACTGCAGACGCGATAAGAGACGCTGCAGCTCTTCGAGATGGTTCGGGTCCTCCGGGCTGACGAAGAGGTGGAGATTGACGAAGCCACCCTTTGCCGTCGCTACGTCCAGCCGTAGCTCAACATTCGGGAAGATGAGCTTCGTTCGCGGCAGTCGCCCAGCAGCCTTGCGCCGCAGGACCTCTTCATAGGTGTCCGTCACATAGTAGTCGGTAACGGCAATCGCCTCGATGAGAGGCGTCGCCCTCTCGAGGGCGGTCAGGTAGTCATCCCACGCCGTCGGGCCGGTGAACTGATTGTTCATCGCCGTGCCCGGGGCATGGATATGCGGCTCCCACCGCCGCCATTCCGATCCCCGGCTCAACATGGTCCCCCCTAGGCCTCCTGCTTCTTCTCAAGCGATGCCGTTCGACCTACAGCAACCTTAGCGTCTTGCGGCGACCTCACATCCACGACCTCGCCGCGGCTCCCGACGAGCGCGATTTCGATCCCAGCCAATGCGCAGCGGGTTGCGAGGCGTTCGGCAAGCCGCAGGGTGCTTTCCGTCAGCGGCACGACCGCGACCTGCCGGCCCTGCGACGGCGTCGCCATCAGCATTCCGACGGTTTCACACAGTCCTTTGTACAACCGGGACACCTGGCCGGGATGCCGCGTATTGATTATGCCGCCCTTGCACTCGGCCGAGATGATATGGTCGCGGGCCTCCGCCACGACATCACCGAGGCCCGACCTGGGGTTGACGGTGATCGTCTGGCCCGCGGCGTTCCGATAGACGCCGCCATAGGCAGTGCTCCCGAGGTCCGACACCTTCGCGAAGCCTCGACGCACCAACCAGCCCGCGAAGTCGAACTGCTTGCCATGCTCACCGTCGGGATGGATGCGGACGTCCCTCGCGCCTTCCGTACGCAGCAGATGCATGGCGTAGGCGACCATCACCGCGCCTTCGTAGAGGTGATGCTCATGGGTGCCATCCGACTTCCCGACGCGATTCCGCGGCGGCTCTAACGCCGTAACAAGATCCTCGAAGTCCAAAGCCCGCCTCCCCGACTGCGTTAGCCTACAGCCTGTCATGACTGCCATTGACAGCCCTTTATAACCGGCCATATTTACCCGGTAAAGGAGGGCCGCTCATGTTCGCCTACAGCCCCGAAAAGTTCGCGTCGCTCTATGAATCTGATCTTGGTCAGCGGATCTGGGCATTTCTGACGCGCCCCGAAAATGTCGCCCGCCTAGAGACTGCGTCGGAGCTGAGCAAGCCCGCCGTCGAGGGCATCGAAGAGCAGCTCCTCCATGAATTTCGAGAAGATGTCCTGGCTGACCGTGTGAAGCAGATGGTCGGACATATGGTCCGGCAGATTCTAGAGCAGCGCGATTGGGTCCTCGACCAAAGCGATGTGAAGGTACAATCGGTGCCGTTCAGCAAGGCCGCGCGATATCGGCGGCCCGACTGGTTCACGTTTCACGCCTTCCGCAACACCAGCGATCCGCGCGACGTTGTCATAACCGATCGGCGCCAGAATGCGCCGCTTCCTGCGGACGCGCAGTGGGCCTACTACGCGACGTTCGCCAGCCCGCTGAAAGCCGCTGTAGCGTTCGGGGTGCGCGACATCCGCCAACTTCGACAGCAGGTACATTCGCACGGCTATCGACGCGTGCGCATCGAGCGGATGTTGCGCCGCGCGTAGCGTCGCGAGGCAGACGATGGCGAATGATGATGAGCGCCTGATTAAGCCCATTAGCGAGCGGCAGTTCGAACTCTACGCTCTATCTCTCGAGCGTGGGCCCAATTTCGATCCTGCCCACATCTTCGGCGCTTATCAGGTCGGACGCGGCAGCGCTTGCGGCTGCATCCTGCTCTATGCGGATCGCAGAGCGTTCACCACCCTCGCGTTGCGCCGACGCGTCGACCATTGCTGGGTTCGCGTCGCCGAAGCCGGCCCCTTCGAGACACCTGACGCAGCCCTCGACCGTCTCAGCATCGACATGCGGGGCGGCGATTTGCCCGAACCGCTTCCGCCCGGCGCGCGCAAGCGCCGATCGTTGATAGAAATCGGTCCGCGGGGGATTTCGCCCGAATTTAAGCTTCTGACCAGCACGATAAGCCACCTGCCAGCCTTGATGGCGGTCGGCGAATGCTACCTGGCGCTTCCCAATCCCGACGCCAACTTCGTCACCGACCTACAGACCAACAATTTCGCATCGCGTCTCTTCGAGCTCTACCTTCTGGCCTGCTTTCGCGAGCAAAGCGTGATCGTGCGGCAGGATCACGTTTCACCGGACCTCTGGATCGAGAAGGACGGTGCCACTTGCTGGATCGAGGCGGTGACGGCGAATTCTGAAACACCCCGCTCTGGCGGGATCGGAGACTGGGTACATGCTCCGGTGGATCGTAATGAACGCCTGACGGGAGCCCCCGCCGAGCGATTTGCAAAAACCTTACGCGGCAAGCTCCAGCGCAACTATCACGAACTCGACCATGTGAAAGGCCAGTCATTCGCTATTGCGATCGCAGACTTCCACGAGTCCGGTTCCATGGTCTGGAGTCGGGAGGCACTCCCAACCTATCTCTATGGTCTTCGTGCCGACCTCGAAGGCGAAGGCGCGCAGCGGCGCGCGATCGGAACGCCGATCGCTAATCTCACTGGCAAACACGGCATCCCCGCTGGTTTGTTTCGCGATCCCAACTTCGCGCATCTCTCAGCCGTCGTTTTCAGCAATGCGGCGACATTGGCAAAATTCAACCGTATGGGATTTCTCGCCGGCTGGCGGCCTCCCGGACTCACGATGATCCGGCGTGGCATACTCTTCGACCGGACGCCAGGCGCTCTGGAACCTATCGATTTCGAGCTTTCCGTCGACAGCTCCGAATATCAGTCGCTTTGGCCGTGTGGCGAAGCCTGGTGCCAGGAGCTCGAAGTGTTCCACAATCCGCAGGCGGCCAACCCGATCCCCTTCGATCTCATCCCGGGCGCGACGCACTGGTTCGAGCGCGATGGCGACGTAGAATGCAGCACGATCTGGGCGAATTCAGTTCTGGCGTCCGTCACCCATCTGCGCATGCCCAACGAGGCCGAATGACGCGGCAACGGTCCGCCCGGTCGCCGAGCGCAGAAACACGGACCAGCGAGGTTATTGACGGCGTGTCGAACGACAAGATCTGCATCTATTGCCACCAGACCGATCCGGACCGGTTTCGCGGGGTCGAACACGTCATTCCGCAGGGATTCGGCCGCTTCGGAAGCGAGACACCGACGCTCGACTGCGTGTGCGACGACTGCAACGGCTATTTCGGGCGCGAATTGGATCAGCTCCTGACCCGCGACACCTACGAGGGCATCTCCCGATACAGCCGTGGCCAGCTCTCCACCGAAGCGCGCCCGCAGAGGCGCGTCAGCCTAACTCTCGCTGACGCCGGTGAGGCGGGAGACTTCGTTGGCCTCCGGGTCTCGGTCGATGGAACGACCGGGCGGCTCATGCCGCCCGCCGCCCAATTCCACGTCCACAATTTCAAGACGGGCAAGGACGAGGTCTATTTCCTGCCGCAGATCGCAGCCCTGGTCCTGCCGGAAGGAGATTACGGCAAGCCGGGTGCCAACGGCGAAAAGGGGACGTGGCGGTGCAAGATTCTTGCGCCATCCCGGGAAGAGCACGATGCGATGGTCGAGGCGCTCCAGCGCGCCGGGATCGACTTCAGGCCCGGTACGCCCATTCAGATCCCGTGGGCCTCCGAGACCGGGGAGCCACCGTCATTCCTCGTGGAGATTACGTCGGAGATCGACAAGCCGCACAAGCGTGCAATCGCCAAGATCCTCATGAATTTCGTTGTGTTCCATCTCGGCCGCGATGAGGCGCTGAGGCCGCGGTGGGATTTTCTTCGTCGCTACGTCCGCAATGGCGAGGGCGAAATCAAAGCAAGGCTTTCGAATCGACCGTTTTGGACGGGCCAGGAGACGGACCAGCTTCGCTTTCGAGACGACAGCATCAGTATTCGCATCGAGAATCTGAACGGCAATATCGTTGGCGCCATCCAGTTCTACAATCACCCCATCTACGAGATGATCCTTGTCGAGAATGACGCCCTGAGCCCCGACCAGGAAATCGGGCGCCGGTACACCCCCGGAGAACTGCCGCTCCAGGGAGAGAAGCGTCCGGTCTGAGCAGATCGTCATCTCCGCCCGATTCAACGCCACATGTCAGGCTGGCGGCGCGCGACGCGAACAAAGTTCGCCTGCTCCCGGTCCTGCTCCAACGCCAAATGAAATCTAGGCTATGGCTTCATCTAGCGGCTAACCCCAAAGCCCTGCCCATGGCTTTACCTGCGCCCACCACTCCGCCGGCGTTAAGATGCGTAGGGCTACCTGCCGCAACCGACCGCGTTTGCGCACAATTGTAGTCCTGTCGCAGGTGCAAAAGGCGTCACAGCCGAATCCTATCGCGTTCCCGATCAGCTCGCGGTCAGCCAAATCCGGTAAAGCAGCGACAAACGGTGCATCGATCAGCCGCCGTCCGAAGTCTGCGGCGAACTTGCAGTCTCCATCACCGAGATCCCGATTAACAAATCCCAGCGCGTATTCCAGCAGATCATCGCGGAGCGTGCCGTCTCTCGTCCGTGAGAGTTCGTCGAGCGTCTTTTGAGAAGCCAAGAGGCTCCAGTTGGCTCGCACACCAACATAGAAGACGTGCATCAGAGCTTCGATATCAATCGCAAGCGTTGGTTCGGTTTCAGGCGGGATAGGTTCCTGCTCGAAAACATGAATGCTGTGCTTCACCAGCACATTGATCACATTCGTGTCGAGGAGCACTCGTCGCGGAATTGACTCAAACGGGAAGCGATCGCAGTCAGCGCTGTGCTGTTCAGTGTTTTGATACAGCACATACTTCTGCCTGCTTGGGTCCCAATGCTCCAGTCCCATCGCCAATTCCTACGGATGCCAGATAAATCCATACCGGGAACGATGCCAGGCCAAGTTTGCGCGATGCGCATCGGTCAGACCGGATAGCTTGCCATCGAAGTGCGAGCCGAGTGCTTTCGCGGCGGCCTCCGACAAGCGAGATGAAGTGATCGGCGCTCCGTCATCACCAAAGGAGACGAGCCCAGCATCAAACGCGGCGTCCCAGAGAGCCGAGAGCAAAAGACCATTATGAACGTCGAGCCGCTTCTGGTCGGTGTCGCATTCGGCCCACGGGACGATGTGCGAAGCTCGGAGCAGCTCGGGATTTGTTATCCCGGTCATCGCGCATCGACCACCCCAATAGGCGAGGAGAGCCTGCCGAAACAGATCCTGACCTACCCGCTGTACAACGAGTCGTTCAGCCTCTGTCGTTCGAGGCAGGTCTTGGACGGCAGCTTGAAAAGCCTGGAACGGCACATCGGGGAGGCTGATGCCCAATCTGTAGATCCGATCGAGCGCCTCGTACAGCGCTTGAAGCGTATCGAAAGCGAACGTCGCGACACCGGGACCCGAGGAACCTTCCGCCGGCGGAAGGTTGAATTCCGCGCAGACCTCTGCACGATCCACTGAGAGCAACCAAGGACCATTCTTTGAGGCGCCCGCAAGCCAGATACTGACCTGCGCCGTTGTCGACCCGAAACACAGCCAACCTCCATTAACGCCGCGCTCCAATCGAAACCCGTTGGCAGACGCAGCCTTGTGTGCCTCGGTGCGTACAATGAATCCAGGAGGATCTTCGATCTCGATCACGTCAAAGATCCATCTTGAGAAGGCGGTCGGCCGCCGGTTCGCCCCGGACGATCAGGCGCAGTCGGGGATCGGCTTTGAAAGCCTCCGGCGGCTCCGTGGTTGTGGTTACGACGTATTGGAACGGCGGTTGGTCGGCCGCTCCCTCCAGGTCGCGGACCAGTCGGAATAACTCATGGTAGATGCTGAGTCCTAAATCGGCCTCTCGCGGACTGTCGTGAAGCAAAAATGCGGGAACGCGCGTCTCGCCTTCGACACTGCGACACATCGCGGCGAGGTCGAACGCCAAAATCTTCAGCGAGTCGATAGCCGCTGTCACTCGATCACCGCCGAGATCAATAGAAAGTTCTATTGCGGTGGCCGAAAGCGTAACACGGCCCCTTGCGTTATGGCCGAGCAAACGCCGAACGATCGGGTCGAACTTTTCACTCAGTGCGCCAAAGACGCGGGCCTGCTTGTCGCGGAACGCGCCAAGCCGCGCGCGTTCCCCGTCGACCTTAGTCGTCATCTCTCGCAGGCTCTTTGTCGCCGCATCTTGCGCGGTAACCAAGTCTGAGAGCCGCTCGATGTCGTCTTGCAGTCTTCTGGCTGAGTACCAGGCTGCCTCGCGGGAATCGCGCGCCTTTTCGATCGCGATGACGCGATCCCGAAGTTGCTCGAATTTCTGTTTGGCGAGTGCGACCTGTTGGAGGACTTGCGTTCGCTCTAGACGAAGGTCCTGTAGCCGCTTGTTCTGCCCCTGAAAGTCCGTCTGTCGTCGCGCCCAACGTTGCTGGCACGCCGCGGCATCCGGAATCTTATGAGAGAGTTTGCACCCCTCGGCCAGTGCCCGGTCAATCGGCACCTCACATATCGGACAGACCGGACTGTCTGCCTCGACCTTTGAGAATGAAAGACCAGGCAACTCACCCTGGATCTGGCTTAGAAGGCGCTCCTCGACAGGGATGGATGCCTCGATACGAATACGCTCGCCATCGAGGCGCGTCCACTCGGATCGAGCCGTTTCGAATTCCTTTCGAGTGGCGAGCAGTTCAGCATTACCGCCGGCTGGCAATTTGGCTGCAACCGCGACCCGTTCGGCTGCGGCTTTGCGCAGCACGTCAAGCAGAAGGGGCATTTCCGGCAGCGTTTGATCCGCAAGCCCCAGCGCGGGAATCAGGCGCGCTTGCGATCGGTCGATCTCCCACCGACGATGGCCAATTTCTTGGTCCAGCAGTCGGCGCTGCTCATCGAGCCCCACGACCTGCGTTCGTGTCGCCTGCTCCTCGGGCGTGATAGCCATGAGAAAAGCGCGGAGCGCCTCCAACCGCGGCCCCTTTTCCCGGCCGCTGGCGGGTAACGGCGAATCGGAATCGGATGCCGGCGAGCGCCAATCCAGAACATCATCGAACCGGCATTCCTGATCTCGCGTGAGCCACGCCAGCGCTACAGGCCAAACCGCTCCGCCCGTGCCGGGCCGGATCAATTCGGCAAGTCCCGACGTGATGATGCTCTGTTCAACTGCCTGAATGAACGGTTCGAGTCCCGTCGAACTGCCTTCGCCGGCAGCGACCTCGTCCAAGTTGGCATTCGCTACTGCCATGTGTCGGCGTCGGACTCCGAGTGGTCGGACGATGACCCAACAGGTCCCATCGAGGATAACCTCCGCGCCGACGAGCCCATTTAGAAGAGCCGTGCCAATTCGCTCGCGTTGCGCTTCGGTCGCAAATCGGTCCTCACCCAGGCAATAGCGAATAAGCCGACAGAGCAACGTCTTGCCGCTGCCATGACCAATCGCGTTCGTCTGCCCGCCTGCAGCAACATCATCGGCGCCATCTGGTGACCAGATGATGTTCAGGCCGGGCGCGAGCGAAATGTCACGGATCTTTTCCCCGCCGGGTTCCTTCCAGATGACGAGACGTCTGACCCAGAGGCGCGGCCCCGCAACTCCGGTTGCTGGAGTTATGCTGAGGGGCTGCGGCCCTATAAGATCAGGCTGCGACATCCACGATCCAGCGTTGGATTTCGTTCGGCAACGCGGTTACGGCTGCGGTGAGATCGACGCTATCCAGCAAATCTAGAATGTACCTTGCTCGACCATCGGGCCACCCGGTGGTGTCGATCGTCTCGAGTCCAGAGCCAGGCGCCCAAGTCTCGCTACTAACGTCTTCGAGCAATCGATCATTGCCTCGATGATTGCGGACTGCCGCGCCCCATGCAGCGTTGATTCGCGTGGCGAATGTTGCGACACTACCCGGCAACGGATCGGCCTCTGTTCCCACGAGCCGACGCCATTGAACAGCGGAAGCGGCCGGCAGCAACGGCGCAGCTAACCGCGGTTCAAGTAGCAGGGCTGCGGCGAGCCGGACGCTGCGGATTGGCATCGGCCCTTGCATTGCCTTGAGGATAGCGGCGAGTGCGGCACCAGTGTCACCTGGCTGAAGCTGTCCACTTCGTGCCCATGCGCCGTCGGGTAGCGACGTCAAATCGACCGGCACTTGCAGTGTTCGCCAAGCCTCAAGTATCAGATCACGAGTCGTGAAGGCGCCTCCTGAAGCGCGCTGCTCGGCACGTTTCAGAGCGCCGAACGTCTCAAAGCCGCAGTCAGACCCAAGGACATCAGACGGATCGAGCAAGTACCGCATTTCGTCCAGCGTCAGATCGAAGAAGTCTCTGGCGACCAAGACGTCAATTTCCGCGCGTAGCACCTTGCGCTTACCAGGATCCTCGCATGGACGATCAGCTTCAATTGAAAACCCGACCAGAGGGGCTGCGCACCGCCAGAAATCGGCCATTTCTGGCCCAGTCGCCGAAAGAAGAAGAGAACGCCGGGCAATCGCAACTTCAACCGGCGTACCAGTCCAAAGACGCGGCAACGGAAGGCTGTCCATGACCGTATATGACATCGTCAGCGCCACTTTCTTACGCGCAACAAAGTCAATACTGAACGAGTTAGCGATTCCAAGCCAAAGCAACGCTAGCCGATCGTCGGTGGGATGGAACGAAATTGTCGGCACCTTGTGACCGCAAACCACGGACGGTGGGATAAGTGCCGAAACTAATGCACGCTGATTTGTAGGGCTCGCGACGTCACAAAATCCAATTCGATATTTTTGCCATCGCTCAACCAATTTGTCTGGGATCTTTCCTTCGGCAATCCTCCACTGCGGTCGAATACCCTTTAATTCTGACCCGAAAGGCAGTTCCTCCCACACTGCAGCTCGCCCCCGGCCGGACACATACATCTTGGCTCGATGGTCAAACAGATCGACCATCCGTCCTTCGTAGACAGGCACGCCTTCTGGATCGTCATCAAAATCCTCGCGATCATTGCCCATATCGATCTCACGCATGTATTCGCGCGTAGCTGCAGCCTGCTGTTCCGAGCCAAACTTTGGGAGACGCGCGTAGAGCTTGCGTGATATGGATATATCGGATGGGTGTGCGACTTCCGCGATGGCAAAAGCTTCAGGGCTGAACTCCTGAATCAGTGAAATCGGCAATTCGACTGGAAGACCGGCGCTTAGTGCTGCGAGCTTTTCTTCGGAATTGATCCCAAAGGCTGCGTCAAACGCCGCTGTCTTCGATCCCGGAGACGCAACGTACAAACAGAACTTCGCTCGGGTATCTATATCGAACCAGACCTTGCGCGTGTTCTCAAATGCGATCAGGCGGTCGAGCTTACATTTGTCGAAAAGAAATCGCCGGATTGCCGCCGCATTGGCGCCGTTGTAGAGATTCTCGGGAACGAACTGTGCGGCGCGCCCTCCTGGCCGCGTAGCTCTAAGCGCCAACTCCGTGAACATTCGATAGACGTTGAAGTCACCCTTGCCGAGGTTTCCCTCAGCGAAGAGCGTATAGCGGCCACTCTCCTTGAAGAAATTCGCGAGCGCATAGAGTCGGTGACAATACGCGTCCCATGCCTCCGCGACGCCTGGAAGTGCGAGAAGCTCTGCGATTCGACTTTTCTGATCGTCAGGGGACATAAACCGGACCTGGCCGTCGTAGGGGGAGAAGAACTCTTTGGCGTCCGGGCTCATCGTGTCCCAAGGAGGATTTCCCAACACGACGTCGAAGCCCCCTCGCGCCATGACGTCCGGAAACTCAAGGGGCCAATGAAAGGCGCGAGCACCGCGAGATACTTCAATGGCATGGGCCGCTTGAGACCCATGCACCGACTCGTTGGCTAGCGCTCGCCACACATCGCCGGTGGTCGGGACCAGAGCGGACTGGCCAGCGGCCAGTGGTCCTCCCGTCTTGGGTAGCAGGAAAGCCGCAATAAATAGGTCCGCTGCCTCGCCCCAAGCGTAGTTCAGCCGATCTGCAAGCGCCGCCTCGAACCTACCGCGCTTCTCTGCGATCTGTTCAGGGGTGTCTTCGGGAAGAGCGCGTAGCTCAGCGCGCAGTCGCGCCAGCGGTGCCGACGGCGGCACCTTTCCACCGCCTCGGCTGAAGTCCAGGCTGCCTTGGCCGCTGCGTTCGTCTCTGTTACGGATCGCGTAGAACCGAGCCGTAGGCTTGTCATCTCCGACGAGCGGCTTATACGCCTCGTCCGGAATTCCTTTGCTCAGAATGGTCAAATCAAGCACGCCCAAAAGGGCATCACCACACCGAATATTGGCATCGAGAAAGCCCAACGGCTTTCCCGGCTCAACGGTCTCTATCCACAGAGCAACTTTCGTCAGCTCGACCGCCATTGGATTACGATCGACGCCATGCAAGCAGGCGCGAGCCACATCCCGCAATGCATGTCGGTAGTCCTCGGCCGAGGCAACGCCGCCGGCGCGAGCGCGCGCTAGCCGTGTTGCTATGCGGCGCCCGGCCGCCAACAGAAAATGCCCGGAGCCACAAGCGGGATCGATAACCGTTACGCCCACCAACGCGGTCGATGGATCGTCGGCTTCTGCTTCCACTCGATCGAGCACTGGGTCTAACGCCCCATCCAGCAGTGCTTGGACCAGAGGATCGCGCGTGTAATAGCTGCTGGTCGTCTTGCGAGCGTGGCCCTTTGCTTCACCGCCTTCCGCGAAAGCGAATTCACGACCCTCCTCCATCAGGCGCGGCGTCAATTCCAGTAAGCTTTCATAGACCGATCCGAGTTCCTCGGTCTCCATGTTGCGCCAGTTCACCGGCACGACGCCTGCGTCCTCGCGCAGCCAAGCGAGGCGGAAAATGGCTTCCATCAGAGCGCGGTTCGTAAGGCGAGCTCTTTCAAGGTCCGGCGTCATATCTGGCGCGAACAAACCGCCGAGCGCCGGAAGGCCCAGAAGCTTTTCACCACGAGCGAGGGCCGCGAACACGATTATCAGCCCCTCCCATTTATCGTGGTGGGCATCCCAAGCGGTCCTGCGGACGGCCCGGTCGCGCAACGACGAGAGCGAATAGCTGCGGCCGTACAGCGTTCGGCCGGCGGGCGGAGCGTCCGGCGCATACAGCAGCCCGCGATCCTCAGCCACTAGAAGGAAAATCAGCCGATAGACTAGGCGCAGTAGCTGGCCGAAGAAGTCGCTGAGCGGCAGCCCACCGTCTTGAACGCGCTGACGGAGCTCAGGATTGCCTGCCAGGAACCCAGTTCCCAGAGCTTTCAGAGCGGCTTCGACTCCGTCGCGCAGGCGCTCTCGTGCGGCTGCGCCTTCACGGCCGCCCGCCTCCCGCCAGCGCTCGAGCGCGCAATCGGCCGGCGGAGTTCCAGCAGCCCCGAAGCGGCTCGCATGGATCAGCAGCCACAGAACAGTGAAATCAGCGAATGACTCCGCTTCGAATATCTGACGGAGGTCCGCTTCGATATAGGCCGGCCGCGTAAGACTGGCATTGTCGCGCAGTAGCCGCAGCCGCTCCCCATTACTGCAGAAGCCCCAAAGGGCGCCTTGCTGTGCGTTGAGCCAATCCTGTACGGCGGTTGCGGCGGAGCGCCGACGACCGTCCGTCGACAGATGATCGCTCGCTCGATCGAGACTGTCGGACGGCGGCACAACGATGACGGGAGCTCGCCCACTCAATCCTTCCAGAGTGACGGCATAGAGACGCTCATCCGCGATTCGGCTGCCAACGCGCGTGATACCGGCGAAGCCAAACACGTCGCGCAAGAGCGCCTCTACAAACGTTATCGTCCTGCCGACTGAAGGAGCGGTGTTCGCGTTCAAGTCGGCGAAAAGTGCTTGGCCGATCCGAAAGTAGCGGGCGATCTCGTCCCGCAGAGTCAAACCCTTCGGGATTCTGTAGTCCGCGTCGCTTTGGCCTTCGGCCTCACGAGTAACCACTCTCGCCAACATGGCCGGGGCGATGAGGCCGCCCTCAATGGTGATCGCATCCGCAGCCAAGGCGAACGTGCGTGGGGAGCGGGCCATTCGTTACGTCCCCTGCGGCAAGAGGACGTAGAGTCCAATGACGTCCGGCGACAGCACGGGCTCGACGCTGACCCTGGCCACGCCGGCGCCAGCAGCGCGAACGCGCGCATGGTCCTGAGCCAATTCCGTCGCTCTCTTCCGCGCATGGGCAGCGAGCGCTACGCCGTAGATATTCACCGTCCTGTCGCTGGCCTGACTCAATATGCGGTGGCGGGCGATTGGCGCGAGGTCGCCGGATGCGGGATAGTGCAGGATGTCCAGCGCATCCGTACCGACCGCCTTCGGCTCGGCAGGCGAAACGTCGAAAGCCAAAGCTCCCGCTTCTTCCACAAGCAACAGACGCTCACGCCTGCCATGAACCGTCAGCTTGAACCGCAGACGAAGCAGCAAAATTGTCGTCACAGACTTGACTTCGGACGTGGGCCAGGCGCCGACACGTCCCAGTGATGACGTTGGCGCGGAGCTTGGATCCAAAGCCCCCTCAAAGAGCGCCTCGGCGAGCGTGGCTGATAGTGGATGATTGCGCGTCACGAGGTCCGCGTCCGCCGCTGCAGGCGCATCAAACGAAACGCGGATAGTACCTTCGAGGCCGCGTCCAGCCAGACGCTCTTTCACTGCGCCCGGAAGTGCAGCCAGATGGGCTTTCGCCACATTGGAACCGGCCTGCTCCAAGGGCGCGTCAAGGCGGCTCATCGCTCTCTCGACAAATCGCCGGACCTGATCGGGACCGCCGAGTAGGTCACGCCAACGCTGCCATTCCGGCGCTACTTCCTCCGGCTTCAAGACATTCTGAGCGAAGCGAGCTCGCGACCTGCGCTCGCCTTCCTCGGCGTTGCGCCAGCGCGTTTCCATCTGTTCGGCGGCCTCGCCGAGCCCGAAATCAAACGTGA
Organism: uncultured Rhizobiaceae bacterium; assembly: GCA_964437145.1. Classification (GTDB taxonomy): domain Bacteria; phylum Pseudomonadota; class Alphaproteobacteria; order Reyranellales; family Reyranellaceae; genus JAFAZJ01. Next base: position 15,310 of record CAYTFW010000052.1, on the reverse strand, counting down.
GCTGGCGAGAGCGCCCCTTCCGCAACAAAACAGCGTTCATCAGCGCACCGGTGACGGCGCCACGGTCGTCCGGCAAGGGAACGGTTACGCCGGTGGCTTTCCTGATGCGCTCGGCCTTGCGTAGGATCACTTCCAGAACTGCGCCATCGATTGCGCTGTCCGGCGAGTAAAGGAGGATCGAGCGGACGAGCCGAGATCGCTGTCCATATCGATCGACACGGCCCTCCCGTTGCTGGTGCCGCGTTGGATTCCAAGACATGTCGTAGTGGACTACCGTGTCGAACAGCGATTGAAGATTGATCCCTTCCGACAGGCAGTCTGTAGCGACGAGCAATCGCTGCACGGCGTTCGCCATGTCCTCGACGCGCGCACGGCGTTCCTCTGAGGTCAACGCGCCTGTAACCGCCTCAATCCGTAGCTTGGGGAACGCCTTCCGGAGCCCCGCAGCAACATGGTCCGCGGTCGCTATGAAACGGCAAAAGACGACGGGATTTGCACCGCCGGCCAGAAGCGGCCTGAGTTCCTTGATCATCGCCTCAAGCTTCGGATCCGGGGCGGCGACCAGCTTCTCGGCCTGCCTGACCAAGGCGGCGAGAGGACCTGAATCATCGAGGCCAGATGCTGGTTCTACGTCGATGGCATCGGCTTCATCTGCGTCGTCGTCGAATACCTGCTCTTCAAGGCGATCCGGCTCGGCGGCAAGCCGGTTGCGGAGCGCGCTGGCCGCTGCCGCTGGCGACGAGCCGACACAACGCATGAGGGCCAGGGTTCCCCAGAATGCGAGCCTGCGACGCCTCTGGTCAGGGCCGGCGCCGTCGACGACACCCAGGCAATAGTCGAGCACCGCGTCGTGAAACGCGCGGTGATCCGGCGTGAACGCGTAGGGGCTTTCCTTCGTCTCATGATGAGGAAAGACGCGGTCCTCGCCCCATTCTCGTCCTGTGATGTCGATACGGCGACGCTGAACAAAATGGCGTGCCAAACGGGCACGGGAAGCTTCGTCTTCGAGCGCCCCGACGCCAAAACCGTCGTCCAAAAGCCCCAGCAACCGATCGAATGCATCCTCATCGCCACTATGAGGGGTCGCGGTGAGGAACAGCATGTGGCGCTCTTGATCGGCGGCAAGTCGCTTCAACAGCTCGAAACGCTGCTGTCGTCCGTGATGTGTTCCGACGCACGCGTGGGCCTCATCCACGATCACGAGGCCAGGACAAACCCGCGCAAAGCTCTCCCGTCGCTTGTCGGCCTTGATGTAGTCCAAGCTCACAACAGTATACGGGTGGGCATCGAACAGTGTCTGCGATGCCGGCAGTCCGCGCTCAAGCCGCGCCGCAGACGACGCCGTCACTGCGACGGCGTCGAGATCGAACTTCTCCCGAAGTTCCCCGGTCCACTGCTCGACGAGATGTGGCGGACACAGTATCGCGAACCGATCAACTTCAGCGCGGTCGATGAGCTCCCGCAAGACGAGCCCGGCTTCGATTGTCTTTCCGATACCGACGTCATCGGCAATCAGAAGCCGAACGACCGGAAGGCGAAGGGCCATGAGGAGAGGGACAAGCTGATAGGCGCGCGGCTCAAACCCCACCCGGGCGGCCGATCGAAACGGACCCGCGCCGCGCCTTAGCGAAAGACGTAGCGCTTCCGACAGCAACAGCGCGCCGTCTTGCGATGCGTAGGCGACGCGATCCGAAACCTCCGGCACGTCAAACTGCGCCGGCCTGATCGGGGTACGCTCAAGTCCCGGGTGCAGCACCTGTATGTCGCCTTCTGCGCCAGAAAGCGGGCGGAGACATAGAAGCTCAGAACCTGGGGACGGAAGGGCGACCCATTCCCGCCCCCTGGCGAAGACGAGGTCGCCCGGTGCGAAGTTCGCGCTCATGAGGTGATTCCGAGCAGCTCGGCCAGAACGGCGGGTGGCGCTTCGGCTGGCTCAGTCGGCAACCCAACGAGCACGAAGCCGATTGAGTCGGCCGCGGCAGCAACCTCATCTGCTATCTGTCCGATATCGGCAGCCACACGATGGTCGCGCCAGACGAACCGAATTTCCCAACCTTGAACCGTCAGAGGCTCTCCGTGCGGCGTGGGAAGGCCCCACTTCCTGAAGGCAGTCAACCAAGCGTCGCCTTCTGTGTCTACGGCCAGAGGTTTTGCCGCAGCTACCTCGCTCCGCGCCAAACGCAAGAGAACACGGAGCGCAGTCGCATCCGTCCGATCGATGAACTCCTGGTCGGGTTGGTTGTAGTAGGAGAGAAGGCAACGGTAGCATGCTTTCACACAGTCAGCCTTGTCGTCCGTCTTCAGCAACGTCGGGTCGTTCGCCGCGACGGCCGCGTCGATATCGTGAAAGTGCATGAGATCGAGCGCAGCCCGTGCGACACGAGCCAATGCCTGGGGGTCATTCGTCAAACGCCCGAGCACTCCGGCTCCGCCTTCCGTAGCCTCATAGGCCAGGATGGCCCTCCGCTTATCCCGCGAGGGCACCGGCTCCGTTAGCGTCTCCCCCTCCTCGAGTTGGAAAACAAGCTCGAGGCCACGAGCCAAGGCGTGTTGTAGGGTTGTCATGGGGATGTCGCCAAGTGGCTCCCCAAACAAGCGGATCAGCGAGGCATTCTTGTTGTCCTGGACAATCGGTACGATGCGCTGCTTGACCGGTTCGTCCGGAGCCTGATTCCCCTCTTCGTCAATCTCGCCACCAACCCACCTGCCGGTCGCCGGGTCGATTCCAAATCCCAAGATGCTTTTCTCTTTCCGCCGCCTCAGTCCTTTGTTCAAACGGCTGATTTTTGCACCGGAAGCATAGTCCACCCTGAGAATGGCGCCCTCGTTGTCGGACGCGACGGCGGAAGTCGTATCGATTAGCCCCTCGCGACGGGGCCAAGCGAAGATTGTCTGAATTTCAAATCCCCGACGTTGGCGATCCTCATCATTTGCCGTGATGCGCTCGGCAGGCCTGGTTTCGACATTGTCGATGCGCATGACGTTTCGGACTGGATGAACACCCGCCATCGGCGCTGCGCACGCGTGGCAACGTTCCGGCTCCGCCTGTTCATGTCCGGCCCCACATTCGCCGCAGATATAGATCGTCCCCGTCGCGAGCCGGCCGCCATCTTCGTTCCGGACACCCGCCGGCAGCTTAGCCTTGTAGACCCTGAAGGCTCGCCCTTCGTGGTAGATCAGGCTGCCCGGCCCGAATTCCGCGATTGCAATAAAGCGTGCTCTTTGCAGATACGCCGCTTTCGGTCCACCACCACCAACCGCCGGCACGTAAGCGTAAAGCGGCAAGCGAGGGAAATTGTAGCCCGGCAGAAATCCTTCCGTCGCAAGGTAACGATACGTGTAGAAATCTGAGCCACCGCTGGCATTGCCGCGTTCGAGCAGAGCCAACTGCTCGTTCGCTTGCGCCTGCTGTGTCTTTGCGTCTCGGCGCTCTGCGGCCGAAATTCCGTGGGTTTCCGATTTTCGGTTGGCTTCAATGAGCTGAGCCCGCGCGCCGTCATAGAGTTGACGCCAGCGGTCGAAAGCGCGGGAGAAGCGCTGCATGGCATCGGCGGCTGTGGCGGATGCGAATGAAGCACGATCTGCAGCCCAGGGAGCCGCCTCGGGCGTCAATTCGGGATCGATGCTCGCAAGAATGCGCTCCATGCGCTTCGCTGCGCGAGACGCGATTTCAGCATCGCCCAACGCATCGGCGATCTGTTCTTGAACCGGTAGCGAGGCCGCACTGAGATCGAGGACATGCGGGATGTCCGCCGACAATTCCTTGCCCGTCTCCGCGAGCCAGACCGCGTGAAGGTGCGCTTCGATGAGATCCCGATTGGCAAGTTCGATCGCCGGCGGACGGACATAACCATTCACCATCCGCTCGGGGCGCTCGAAATAATACTGATCGTGGGGACTCTGGGCCGCGCAATAGCTTACGACGAGCGCTGCTTGCCCTGAGCGTCCAGCGCGACCCGAACGCTGCGCATAGTTGGCGGGCGTTGGAGGCACATTGCGTAGATAAACTGCGTTCAGAGCCGAAATATCGACACCAAGCTCCATCGTAGGCGAGCAGAACAGGACCGGCAGAAACACATCCGGCTCGCCGGCTTGGCGCATCGCATCCCTGGCTTCCTTTATCTTTCGCTGGTCATCATCGCCCCACCGGAAGCGCCATTCACGCCATTCGCGCTGAATCTGCTCGACTTGGGCGGTATGGGCGCGACCTTCCATTCCAAACAGGCCCGCGCCGCCATTGGACAAAGCTTTGGAGAGTGTGCGGTATAGTTCGACGAAATAGGGATTGGCCGGTCGTCCGTCAGGGCGGCCTTTGCCGGCCACTAACCGGACAGCGTTTGCCGCCAACCGCCACCCGTCGACATCAAAGCTGGTGGAGACTTGGCGCACCAGCTGGTAGTTCGTCGCCGCCGTCAGCAACGACCTTAAGACCGCCGTGTAGGTCTTCCCATCTAGCCTCCTTCCCCAGAGCCTTGGATGGCCAAGTCTCCGAGCCAGGCTGCTGCGCGGACCCGCACGAACGATAAGGGGTTCTCCCCGGACGCCGGTATCAGCTTTCCTAGGAGCATCAATGATCAACGCGGCCGCAACACGCGGGTTTTCTTGCTGCGAGATGGACCAGGGGTCACGAAGACTTTGCCGAGCGGCATTGGCCGTCATCTCTACGACAGCCGGATCAAGCGCATCGGCAGTGACGGCAAGCCCGCGTCGCATCGTATCAAGGAGCTCTCGCAGCGCTCTCGCGCGCGTGTCGGAATCTGCCTGACGCAGCTCCGTTGGCGCTCCTTGGAAAGCTTCATCGTCAGCCGCCAGCTCATCGAGCGAAACGTAGTGAGCCTCGAGCAGTCCCAGCTCTTCAAGATTTGGATTCGTGAAGCGCCATCCCCGACGCTGATCGCTCCAGACCCTATAGGCCAGGACGCGCGACAGGGTACGTTCGGCCTCGACCTGACCCGCCCCCTTGATCTCGGGATCGAGCATCCACTCGACGCGCCGATCTCGATTCGCTGCGGTGAAGCCGAGCGCTGATTGGACCCGCCGACCAAATTCATCATCCGACAGACCGTCCTGGCCGGCCGCTGAGACCGCGGCGAAAATCGCCGCTCTTAGAAGCGCCACGAACAGGAAGTCGTTGAAGTGGCCCGCTTGAAGAGCCGCATCCTGTCGGTTGTCGGTAAAGCCAAGAAGTTTGCGCTTGTCGACCCGAAGAGCGCTGTCAGGATCGTTCATCCAGCGCAGGGTGCTCGACACCAGGAGCGTCGTCGCCGAACTCCGACCTTCTGCGGATAGACCAGCCAGCTTGTTGATCTCTCGCGCCTGTCCTGGCGGTTGGTCCTTGCAGGCTGGGCAGAACCGGAATTTGCCGGGCAGGAACCAAGCGCGGCGGCCACGCACTCCAGTCAGCCCCGCCTCATCGATGATGAGCGGTTGTGGCGCAAACGGACGCAGGTTGCTCTTTACGCGTCCTGCGGGATCGATCCAGTCCTCGGGATATTGGTCAGGGGTTCCGTCGAACGAAAAATCCTCATCGTTCAACGGTTCGGGCATCAGATACCCTGCCTGTTCAGACTTATCCTCGTCGTCGAGTGGCGGTTCATCGATCGGCCTCGGCAACGCCTTTCGGGTTCCATCCTGTTCGGTGAGAACGATCGGATGGTGCTCCTGTCCGCAATTGCGACAGAAGAAGGTTGGGTAAAGCCGCGCCTGATCGTCGTCGGGATCGAAGAGCTGCCCGTCGAGGGTGACCTTGCGTCGCCCGGGCTCTCTTAGAGTGGCGTACAGGCGCCCGGCCCCAGAAAAGAACTGATGGAGTTTGAAGGCTAGAAAAGCCCTATCGCTGTTTCCACCACGCTCGCTGGCGGGCTTGCTCATGAGAATGAGCATTGACTGGATTTGCGATTGGCAGCGCGCCACGTCACAGCCCGTCTGAGCCGCTAACCGCTGTGCTGCGGCGCTCAGTGTAATTGGTGGACGCCGAGTGAGGCGTTGCCCATCTTGTAGACCTATCTCGAGCTCGATCCAGACCGCGAGTGGATGAGATCGCAACTCGGCGTCTGAGAGAGACGCAGGAATCTCGCCAGTCACAGCAGAAGCAAGTCGATCTCCCAGCGACTTAACGTTCGTCGCAGGATCCGTCGCTCGCTCAAGACTCTCACCGATTACACCGTCACTTGTGATCTGCGTTCCGAATAGCCTTGACGCCACGATGGCAACAGATGCTGCTGGGTCCGTGCTCGCGTCGTCGCTCACCATCGTTGCAGACGTGCCAATGCACACTGGTGCCCGATCACGGCACAGGCGATCGCGGAGTCGCCTGACCAGCAAAGCCACATCCGCCCCTTGGCGGCCCCTGTATGTGTGAAGCTCATCAAGAACGATAAAGTCGAGATCTTGCGCGTTGCTGACGACGGCCTGATCAAGGCTGTTCTGTCGCGTCATCAGCAACTCAAGCATCATAAAGTTCGTCAGCAGAATATCTGGACGAAGCTCTCTGATGCGCTCTCGTTCGTCGGCTTCTTCCTGCCCGGTATACCGCTCGAACGTTGGTCTGAGCTTCTCAGGCAGGGCCGACTGGCCGACGAATTTCCTCAATTCCTCAAGTTGGCTGTTTGCGAGCGCGTTCATCGGATAAATGACAATCGCCCGCGTGCGCGGAGCCTCGCCGGCGGCCCGCCCTCGAATTGCAGCATCGATAATGGGAATGAAGAAGCAGAGGGACTTCCCTGAGCCAGTGCCTGTCGTAACTACAAAGCTCTGGCGCGCTGCCGCCTTAGCGATCGATTGCGACTGATGCCGATACAAGGTGATCGGTTGTCCATCGACCTGGAAAACCTTGCCGGTATCGGCGTGCAGTGATCCTTCGGCGACAAGCGCGTCGACACTGGTATCGCGCTCGAAGTGAGGATTGAGGCTTACGAGCGGCTCAGGCCAGAACCGGCGCGTCGCGTAGATCGCGTCGACCTGACTTGCGATATCTGGAGCCCGAATCTGTGTGAACGACCGCGAGAAGCGCGCATAGTCTTCTACGAGAGTCTTATCGAGGTCGAAGACGTCCACTTAAATGCCCCCCAATAGGCTCCTCCCAGTCCGCTCACCATTGCCGAGCGGACGACCCCAGAGTCTGACGATCATGATTGGTCGGGGATTCGCGTATGATCCCCTTGACGTCGCGCGCGTACGAATTTTCGCATCGCCTCCTCCAAGGCCTTGTTTCTGGACAGCCCTTCCTTCGCCGCAGTCGCGTCGAACTCACGCAGGAGCTCGGCGTCGACCATTGGGCCGATCCGTTGACCTTGCGTGCGCTCGCGGGGCCTGCCGCGCGGCTTGAGAGGCATTCGACGCCCCACCCCCTGGTGCTATCCAGCTTGGCACATTAGTGATATCAGAAATTCTCTGCAACCACTGATTTGGCTGGCTATGGCCGATGTGGGCCCCAACTTGGCTCACATTCATCAGACCGATGTGCTGGCGCGATGAAGTCTCAGAGCCTTGGCGTCACTCGGCTCTGATCCCATCCGTGGGGAACCACGCCCTGTGTCCTGCTATGCGGCGTGGTGGAGGGCTGGTTAACAGCGCAAGGCCGTCTCCATAAAGAGCATACACATACTCGGAATCTGGCGATGCCAGTCTGCCTTCGTCGCCGCCGATTCCGAAACCGACAGGATCAATTCGCGGAAGCTCAAGTGCATCGGGAGGGTTCTCCCTCCCACCCCGGATGATCGCACTCAAAGAGTCGAGGAACTGCACGGCGGCTTTCTCCTCCATCACAAACCAACCGGCGAACTCGTTTCCACCCCGGCGCAGCCCATGTGCTCGCCAAAGGCGGGGCCACCATCGCGGATGCCACAGGTCCTCTAGCCAGGGCGGGTAGTCCGCGAAGGGCCACGCCGTCTCTATGCAGACCAGGAACGTCCGACCAGCATAGGGAATCTGTATGAAGCTCACCGGCGACGTGTCGTCAGGACGCTCGCCACCATTGCGGACCCAGTCGATCCACCGCGCAACGCTGGGAGCATCCATCAAGGAGAAATTGGAGCGATGAGAGGACAAAGCGAGCGACGTCGGAACGGCCTGAGGACCTGGGATCGGTGCGGTTTGTGTCGGGCCGCGCCGTCCAGTGCGCCGCTTTGAAATTAGCGTCTCAGCGACATGCAGGAAAGCGCCTGTCGTTCCTGGTCTGGATCCAAACGCGATGGAGTAGCCGTGAATGAGCTTGCCGTGAAGGCACGTCGCGGCGAGATGAGGCCTGACCTGCCGCAGATACTTGCGCCGTCCTTCACGACTGATGCCGGCCGACGTAACGCTTGCAGCGAATGAGCCATGCGCTTCGGCCAACACGACGCCGTGCCCCGTTACTGCGCCATCGCCGTAAATGAAATCGGCGTGCGGTGCGAGCGATCCAGACAGACAACAGGCGTTGTCTCTCCAGGTGTAGCCCAGTGCGTTCATCAGCAAGTCCGTGACGCCGGCGCCGACGCGTCCGGCGAAGGATGTTCGCTCGGCGTCTGCCAGAGAGTGGACATGCTGCGACAAAGAAAAGGTCGTCCCATCTTCGATCAGCCATTCCACTTGAGTCAGGGCACTGTCGCCCCACCGCGCCAACATTTCCGGCGGCGCATCTCGAAGCGTTGCAGTCCTCGCGATCGAAGCTGCAAGCGCGCTCGGGCCGAAGACAAGTGTTGTATTTGCCTTGGGAGGCTCGAAAGCCGCCGAAATAGGACTTGGCTTATGTCGATGCCGTGTATGGCCACTGACAGCCACCATCTTTTCAGCGCGCCAGACCGCGGGAGCTGACAGGATGGTGCTCAAGACGCGCTCCTCATCAAATCGATCCGGTCGCCCATCACGAGCCGTCCGAAGATGGAAGGATCGACGCGAGATCTGGCTCGACATCCAGGCCGTACTGATATGCGAGGGCCGCGATGTGCATGCCGAACGTCGCTCGCAGCTCACCCAACGCGACGAAGAAGGAGGGACTGCCCTCCTCGTCAGCTCCGTGCCTCGCTCCGTGCCATCGCATGAGGTTGCGGAAATCGGCCGCCGGCTCCTCAAGGAAGCGTCGACAGGCCGCACGCATCGCACGAACAGAACCCTCGGCGCGCGATGTCTCGGGCAGAGTCTGCAAGGTCTTGGTCAGTATCTCCCGCATTTGCACCACAGAGGATGTAACTTGGGAAATGACCTCGAGGTGATAGGGAACGAACAGGACGCGCCGATCCTCCAGAGCGGTCAGGAGTCCTCTGACGATTTCACGCTCATCGGCAAGAGGCGTCCATTGGACGCCAAAGAATGGCAGCGAAAATCCAGTTAGCCGATGCGCCAAAGACTTCGCTGCGATTCGCCCCTTCTGAGTGATCTCGCGATATGCGCATGTTCGCTCTCCCCTAAAGATCTCTCTGTCGCTGTGCCCGACAAGAGTTGTTCTCCAGCCCAGATTCATTCCAGCGCTCTCCTGAGCGCGTCGGACTGCTCGGCAAATTTGCGCGCATTGGCCTTCCGCAGACGCTCGAGGTTTTGCAGCTTCCATCGCAGGCCGGGGAGCTGCTCCAAATGGGGCACGCCCAGCAGCTTCCAATCGGGCTCCGCCGCGACCAGCGACAGCAGGAATCCCCGCTCATCAGCCGTCAGACCTTGCTGAAGCTCGCGCACCATTCGCTCGCGAGCCGCAAGGAGCGCGTCGATCTCCGCGGGCTCGACGGTCATGCCTGCGAAATTGTGCTCGAACTCCTGGCGGATATCGCGCCGCGACGGAAACAGGACCTCGTGCACCGGCCGGTTATGGCTTGCGAGATAGACGACGAAAGCGCGCCGGATGCCGGCGGTGATGCCCTCATGCATGAAGAGCTGCATCACATCGAACAGATCGCGCGGATGCTGCCGGTCCATCGCCGCGACCAGCTTGCCGCCATACAGGTCCTCGATCGACACCACCGGAACTTCTAGATCCGCCTGCAGCGTGTCGCGCGCATTCTGTGTCAGCGACGCCATGTGCGCCGGATGAACGGTGCCGCGCATGACGAAGTTGACCTCGACCTTGACCTCAATCGCGCCCTGCCGCACCAGCAGCTTGGTCTCGCCGGCATCCGCCGAAGCCGGCGCGTGGGTCTGGAAGCCCTGCTTCTTCAGACGCACAACGGATTGGCGAATGGCTTCATTGATACGCCGCAGCGCCTCCTCGCGAGGCAGCGTGTGGTCGGGAAGTACCAGGTCGAGATCGACCGAGAGCCGCGGCATGTCGCGCACGAACAGGTTGATCGCCGTACCGCCCTTGAGGGCGAAAATGTCATCAGCGAGCACCAGCGGGGCTACGCGCGTCAGCAATCGTGCGCTGTCGAGATAGACCTGGTTCACGGTTTCAACACCAGAAGCCCGTCAGCCGAGCGCGACACCCAGGGCCGGTCGCTGCCCTTGGGCAACTGGGACGGATCCAGCTTGCCGGCCCAGGGCTGTGAAAGCTCGCGGCCGAGCTGCAGGCAAAGGCGCACAGTCTTGACACTGGCGCACCGCTTAAGCAGGTCACGCAGCACGTCAGCGCGCAGGCTGTAGCTGCTCTCCACCAATTCCCGCGCTTCCGGCAGCGGCTGGCGAACGCCGACCTCGCTCAAAACCTCCAGCAGTGCGCGCTCCGGCGCCGAGACGAGCGGGGCGCCTTTGCGGTTCTCGAAGGGCCGGACATGCAGCAGCGCGTCGGGGCGCTCCTCGAACAGCCGCTTGCGGTGGTACTCGGCCGGAAAGCGCTGGGTGAACCAATCAGGGAGGCGCCCCGCCTTCCAGCCGTAGAGATGAAGGACGGGCCGCTGGGACACGTAGTGGCGGATGCCATGCCAGTCGAGCGCGGACTTCCCGCCGACATGCAGCCCTTTGAGGCTTCGCTGCAGCAGCGCGACACTCGGGTGCAAAGCAGGCGGATCGTTGGGGCGGCAATAAACGCCGCGCGCCAGCCGCTCCAGCCAGCCCGCCCGGACATAGTGGACGGCGAGATCAGCCGATATTCCGAGGGCCGCGAGGTCCTCGGAGGTCAGCGGTGTCCCGGGTGCGAGGCGGGTATAGAGCTTGTTTAGTTTGTCCCTATGAGTCGTAGCCATGCTACGATTATATAAACAATTCCAAAACTCGGCAACCTTGAATCCGACGCACAGGTCGTAGCCAGACTACGATAACTCATTCTAGTCCAAATCCGTGGGGAAAGCCTTCCCCTACGGCCGAGCCTTGGGTCTCGGCCGACCCCTTCTGCGGGGGCCCCCGCAACGCCCCCAGAGTGAGAGTGCGGACCGGGTTTTCCGTGACGGGTTGGGGACTGGAGGAGAGGCCTCCGGCGCCCGTCGCGGAGACCCGCGATGTCCAAGCAGACTGCTCGCGCTCAGTCCGGTTCCAGCCGGACGAGCCTCTACGATGAGATCACCACGAAGATCATCGCCCAGCTGGAAGCCGGCCGCGTGCCCTGGGTTCAGCCCTGGGGGACGGCAGCGGCAAAGGCGCCGCTCGCCATGCCAAAGAACGCTAGTACCGGCCGGTTATACTCTGGAATCAATGTGCTGATCCTCTGGGGCTCGGTGATCGAGCACGGCTTCCCGGTCCAGGGCTGGCTGACGTTTCGCCAAGCGCTCAGTCTTGGCGGCAACGTCCGCAAGGGCGAGCACGGCACCACGGTCGTCTATGCTGACCGCTTCATTCCCGATGATCAGAAAAAACGGGCGATAGAGACCGGCGAAGAAGCGCAAACCATCCCCTTCTTGAAGCGCTTCACCGTGTTCAACCTAGCGCAATGCGAAGGCCTGCCGGAGAATCTCGTGGTCGCCGCACCGCCACCCGAGCCTGGACTCATCGAGCCCAAGGTCGAAGCACTGATCGAAGCCACCGGCATCGACTTCCGTATCGGCGGTAGTCGCGCCTTCTACATGCCCGCGCACGACTATGTGCAGGTCCCACCGCCACAAGCCTATTTCGAGCCGATCAACTGGCACCGCACAGCGCTTCACGAGCTCGGCCACGCCAGCGGCGCCCCGCACCGGCTCAATCGCGATCTCTCCGGCTCCTTCGGCTCCAAGAAGTACGCCTTCGAAGAGCTGGTTGCCGAGATGAACGCCGCGCTTTGTTGCGCCTCGCTCGGCATCGTCCCGACGGTGCGCCACGCCGACTACATTGGCTCGTGGCTCGAAGTGCTGCGCGAGGACAACCGCGCCATTGTGCGTGCCGCCTCCCAGGCGAGCAAGGCCGCCGACTACATTCTTGGCTTCCTTCCCGAGGACGAACGGCCGGCGTCGGCGCCACATCGCCCCAAAGAGCAGGAGGCAGCCTGATGACAACGCGCTCCCCTAGTCATCTGCTCGAAAATGCGGCCAGCTTCCTGGTCGGCGCCCGGCACCTCTCGTCGTTGGACGACCGTCATTCCCGTGAAATCGTGCTCCACCACGTCGCCTGCGCGATCGAGCTGTCACTTAAGGCCTTCCTGCAGTTCCGGGGATGGAGCGACGATCGATGCCGACTCGAAATTCGACACGATCTGACCAAAGCCCTGAAGGCCGCTGGAGGGCTCGGCTTCCGCCCGAGCCACCCAGACCTGCCGGAGCTCGCTGCGGTCTTGTCACCCTATTATTGTCACCACCGCATTGCCGAGCTTGCGGCGCATGCGCCGGCCTCGCTGTCGTTGCAGACGGCGATCGAAGCGACTGAAGGGCTCTTGAGCGACATCCGCGCTGCTTCCTCTCGGGCGCCGCGTTCGTCTTCGAGGCCATGAGAGAGGAAGAGGTCCGATCGATTTTCGTGACGGGTTGGAGGCCGAGAGAGAGGCTTTCGGCCGCCCGTCGCGGAGAAATCGACATGGCTACCGCCGTTCAGAAGATCACCCTCAGTGCGTCGCGCGACATTCCCTTCAACAAGCTGGTGCTCAGCCAGTCCAACGTCCGGCGCGTGAAGGCCGGCGTCTCCATCGAGGAGCTGGCGGAGGACATCGCCCGCCGCACACTGCTTCAGAGCCTGAATGTCAGGCCGGTGCTGGACGTCGAAGGCGCCGAGACCGGCTTGTTCGAGGTCCCGGCCGGCGGTCGCCGGTTCCGGGCGCTTGAACTGCTGGTGAAGCAGAAGCGGATGAACAAGACCCAGCCCGTGCCCTGCGTCGTGCGCAAGGACGGTCTCGCCGAGGAGGATTCGCTGGCCGAGAATGTCCAGCGTGCCGCGCTGCATCCGCTTGATCAGTTCCGCGCCTTTCAAGCTTTGCGCGACAAGGGCATCAGTGAAGAGGAGATCGCGGCGCGGTTCTTTGTGAGCCCGACCGTGGTCAAGCAGCGGCTGCGGCTCGCGGCGGTGTCGGACAAGCTGCTCGACATCTATGCCGAGGACGGCATGACGCTCGAGCAACTCATGGCGTTTACGGTGACGAACGATCATGCGCGCCAGGAGCAGGTGTGGGACGCGCTCGCCCGCTCCTACAACAAGGAACCGTACGCCATCCGCCGCCAGCTCACCGAGGGCGCTGTCCGCGCGGCCGACAAACGCGCGCAGTTCGTTGGCATTGAGGCCTACGAGGCGGCCGGCGGCAGCGTGATGCGGGATCTCTTCCAGCACGACGATGGCGGCTGGCTGCAGAAGCCGGCGCTACTCGATCGCCTGGTAGCGGAGAAGCTCCAGACGGAAGCCGAGACCCTGCGCGCGGAGGGCTGGAAGTGGATCGCTGTCGCGGCCGACTTCCCCTATGGCCACACCGCCGGCCTGCGCCGATTGAACGGACAGACCGTCGACCTCACGGACGAGGAGCAGGCCAGCCGCACCGCGCTTCAGGCCGAATATGACCAGCTGGAGGAACAATATGCCGAAGCCGACGAGTTGCCCGATGAGGTCGACCAGCGGCTTGGCGAGATCGAGACCGCCATCGCTGCGTTGGACGAGCGGCCGGTCACCTACGATCCGGCGGAGATTGCCCGGGCCGGCGTCTTCGTCAGCATCGATGGCGACGGCAACCTGCGGATCGAGCGCGGTTACGTCCGGCCCGAGGACGAGGCGCCAATAGCCCCGGTCGAAAGCGGTGACAGCGAGACCGGAGCAAGCCCGAGCCCGGCCGGTACGGTCCAGCGCGCGGTCATCACCGTCGGCGGCGCGCCCGTCGAACAGGAAGCCGATCAGGATGAAGACGACGGTGTGAGGCCTTTGTCGGAGCGCTTGGTCACCGAGCTGACGGCGCATCGTACGCTCGCCCTGCGTGACGCGTTGGCAAATGACCCCGGATCGGCGTTTGTAGCGGTGCTGCATGCACTCTGCCTCGGCGCGTTCTATCGGATGTCGTCGGCCACCTGTCTGGAGATCTCGGTCAAGAGCACCGGCTTCAGTGCTCAAGCGCCGGGCCTGGCCGACAGCGCCTCCGCGAAGGCGATCGAAGCCCGCCACGACCAATGGGCAAAGCAGTTGCCCGAAGACGAGGCGCATCTGTGGGACACGCTCGTCGCGTTCGACGGCGACAGCCAGGCGGCACTGTTCGCGCATTGCGCCTCGCTCAGCGTCAACGCCGTGCATGAGTCGTGGAACCGCAATCCACGGCGCCTCGCGCACGCCGGCACGCTGTCCCGTGCCGTGAGTCTCGATATGGCCGCTGCCGGCTGGCGCCCGACCGTCGACAATTACCTCGGCCGGGTGCCGAAGGCGCGCATCCTCGACGCCGTGCGCGAGGCGAAAGGTGACCAGTCGGCACAGCTCATCGATCACCTCAAGAAGCCCGACATGGCCAAGGAAGCTGAACGGCTGCTCGAGGACACGGGCTGGCTGCCTGAGCCCTTGCGCACCCCCGAGGCTGATCCAGCCGTCAATGGCGCGGCCGGCGAAGCAGAGGCAGACGCGCTGCCGGCCTTCCTTGCCGATGACGAGGATGCCGACGCCCAGGCCGTCGATCCCGAGGAGCCTCAGCCGCACACGATCGCGGCCGAATGACGTCGACTCGCGGGCGGCAGCCTTGGTTGCCCTCGCACTTCTTCCAATCCATCGAGCCCGGCCATCGTGCCGGGCTCTTCTCGTTTCGGAGACTTGCCATGAGCATTCCCGACTATGCCCGCGCCAACTTCAACACGCTGTTGCGCGCTGCCGCCGCCGGCGATCTGGCGCTCGTCGAATGCGCGGACGCCGTGACCGGCGATCCGCGCTACGTCCTCTGCGCCGTCGGACGCGACGACGGCGATTATGTGATGACGCCCTTCGGCCATCTCGCGCCCGGCAATCCCTTCGAGACGTATCTGCCACCGGACCCATCCCCGAACGCAGGAGATCCCGCGACGGCGTGAGAGGGAGAGGACGGCCGGGACGGGTTTGAGCCGGATGGGGTCAGAGA
>CAYTFW010000051.1:0-34700 GCA_964437145.1 uncultured Rhizobiaceae bacterium | reverse complement strand
TGGTCGTAGGCGCGGCTGAGGGCGTCGGCGCCGGTGGCGTAGACGATGACGCCGAACGCGTAGTCGCGCTCGGTGGTCCGCAGCCCGGTCTCCGTGACCCGCACCAGCGGCGTCTCGCTGATGTCGACTAGGTGCACGTTGGGCCGGTTGTAGGCCTCGAAGTAGTTGGTCTCCATCGGCACGCGCTGCACGCCGAAGCCGTGGTCGCGCGGGATCAGCTTCTCCGCCACCTTGGGATCCTTGACCCGCTGGCGGATGCGGCCCGCGATGTATTCGCTGAACTCGGCGTTGGCTTCCTCGTTGGTGAAGATCTCGCGGAAGTTCCTGAGCCAGATCGCGAAACCGGGACTGCCGTACAGGCTGTCCCACAGCTTCACCCGCTCCTCGCGCGAGACCTCGAAGAAGCCGCGCCGGTCGGGCTCGTGCTCGAAGCCGCCTGGCGTGCGCGCGCAGGTCTTGAAGATCTCGTCGTAGCGTCTGCGGATCTCGGCCATTTCGGCGTCAGAGATCGGCCCGTTGCTGAGCGGCGCGCTCCAGTTGGGCCGGCGCTGGAACACGGTGAGCTCGCCCACCTTGTCGGCGATCTCGCCGATCACCTGGATGCCGGTGGCGCCGGTGCCGATCACCGCCACCTTCTTGCCGGCCAGCTCCACCGGCTCCTGCGGCCAATAGAAGGTGTGGAACGAGCGGCCCTTGAAGCTGTCCATGCCCTCCAGCTTGGGCAGAGTCGGGATCGACAGCAGGCCCAGCGCCAGGACCACGAAGCGGCAGGTGAACGTGCGGCCATCGCTCAGCTTGAGCCGCCACAGATTGGCCGCCTCGTCGAAATGCGCCTGCTCCACCTTGCAATTGAATTGCATGTGCTTGCGCAGGTCGAACTTGTCGGCGACGAAGTTCAGGTAGCGCAGATTTTCGGGCTGGCCGGAGAAGCGCTCCTTCCAGTGCCATTCGTCGAGCAGTTCGCGTGAGAAGGAATAGCCGTAGGTGTAGCTCTCCGAATCGAAGCGCGCGCCGGGATAGCGGTTCCAGTACCAGGTGCCGCCCAGATCGGCGCCGGCCTCGAGCACGGTGGCCTTGATGCCGAGATCGACCAGCCGCTTGATCTGATAGATGCCGCCGACGCCGGCGCCGATGACGATGACCTCGTAGTCCATGACTGCCGCTCCACACACTGCGCCCGGCAATTCTACGCCGCGCGCCAGCGCCGCCGTATCTCACTGCGGCACGGCGATCCTTTTGCCGCAGTGGCGCCTCTTCTCTCCCTCTCCCCGTTTACGGGTCGGGGTGAGGGGCTGAGGCAAGTGGCGCACCGCCGCCGTACGCAACCTCCAACTCCCCCTCACCCCAACCCTCTCCCCGCACGCGGGGAGAGGGAGGAAACGCTCAAGTCCCCGGCGGTGCGCAGGCCAGGCGGCGGGCGCGATTGGCCTCGGCGTAGGCCGCCGCCGCGGCCAGGCCCAGCGGCGCGCCGAGATCGGGTGACGGGCGGCAGGCCAGGGTGATCGCCGGCAGCACGTCGGCCGCCAGGTCGTAGCCCTCGGCGAGCCAGTGGTCGATCCACTGCTCGGTGTCGCCCGGCGGCCCGTTGGGCAGCATGCGCCGCAGCGAGCGGCCGATCACCTTGCGCCATGTCGCCACCACGGCCGACGGCTCGGGCGATGGCGGCTCGGGCGATGGCGGCTCGGGCGCCGCCTCTTGGATCGGTTCGGGCACCGGGTCGGGCCGTGCCGGATCGCCGGGATAGCGTCGCCGCGCGCGTTTGCCGACGCGCTGGATCAGGCGCCAGTCCACGATCTCCAGGTACTCGGCCTCGTCCACCGTGTAGATCCGCAGCAGCCCGCGCGCCACCAGCTCGTCGATCATGGCGCGCACCTGATCGTCGGCGATCGGGTCGCCGGGGAAGACCTGCAGGCGGATGGTGCGCGGCCGCAGGGGCTGCACGCCGAAACTGTCGGCGAAGTTCCACAGGCCGAGGAACAACAGGCGGGTCATCGCCGCGCAGTCGATGACGGCCTCCCAGGTCCAGAAGTCGGAGGGTAGCTTGCGATCGCGGGCCATCGTGTGGGCTCCAGGTTGAAACGCTGGAGAAGGTGTAATCCCGTCGCCGACCACATTGCCATTTCCGCGGCTACGCGCGAGCAATCCGAGCCTCCGATGCCGATGGCACAGGCATTTCGCCCGCCACTACGGCGAACATCATCCACAGGGACTTCAAGCGGCTGGGCGCGCGTCGCTCCAGCGACGCATCATGAGCGCCGCTGGAGCGGCGCGGCCCGAAGACGGCCAACAATCCCTATGCGCTCGCCCCGCTTGCGGGCAGAGGGAGGCGGATCACTTCGCGCCGTTGGGCTCCGCCGGCGGCAGGAAGCGGCGCACGAGGTGGTCGGCGATGAAGTGGTGGAAGCGGGCGGTGCCGTGGCCATCGTCGGGGATGAGGAAATCCTCGAGCGTCAGGCTGGCCTGAGCGAAGAGCGGCTGGAGGAACAGCATGGTCGCGCCGGTGCGCGCGATCATCGGCGGGATGCGATCGGGGTAGTACAGCCGGTCCTTGCTCCAGTAGATCACGATTAGCTCGGCGCCGTAGCGCTCGCGCACCTGCAGCCTGATCCTGGTCAGGATCGCCTCGGCCAGCGCGAGCTGCCGGGAGGTCCGGAAGGCGCGCCTGACGATGACCGCGATCTCCGAGCCCAGCACGGCCGCCATCACGCGCCGCGTGATCCAGCCGCGCCTCGCCCGCACGTCGCGTGACATGCCCATGTTGCGCACGCCCTGGGGCGTGATCTCGTACTGCGCCACGTCGCCCCAGTGCGCGTGGGCGTAGTCGCCGCCGTCGCGCAGCAGGTGATCGTCGTTGAACCACAGGAAGACCTGGCGGACCTTGCCGCCGGCGACCGCCTTGTCCACCGCGCCGGACTCCAGCCGCGTCAGCGTCTGGCCCGCGCCATGGCCGCTGACGCCGAAGTTCAGCACGCGGTAGCGCCCGCCGCTCGCCAGCGCGACGCGGTTGGGCAGGGTCTCCGCGTCGTTGACGCCGTCGCCGAAGACGAAGGAGTCGCCGAAGAAGATGACGAGCTCGCCGGTCGGGTTCGACGCCGGCACGACGCGGCGCTGCTCGGCGTCGATGGTGTAGACGGCGTCGTAGATCGTCTTGTCGCCGCGCATCGAGCGCGCGCGGATGGTGGCCGATGCCCGGGGCTGCCAGCCGAGCATCTCGATGGGCACGAAGAGCGGCGGCGGCTCGTGGCGCTGCACGACGCCGACATGCTCGGTGTGCGAGCCCTTCGCGGCCAGGACGACGATCTCGGCCGCCGCGAGGCAGAGGAAGATCGTCGCCACCGTAATGGCGGTGTTGCGCGCCGCCGGCCGGGTGCGCGGGATCGCGACGGCGATCGCGGCCGCGCCGGCCAGGATCGCGCCGGCCAGCAACGAGGTCGCGCCGAACAGCCCGATGCCCCAGGCCGCCAGCACCAGCCCGATCAAGGACAGCCACGGATGCTTGACGATACCGCCCCGCAAGCGAGCCCAAGCGGTCGACATGCCCTCCCCCTAGCCAGCGCGCCCGCGGGCGACACGCGCAACTGTAGCCGAACGACCAAATAGGTCCACCCTGCGCATGGCCCGTGTCTTCCTTCTCCCCGCGAAGGCGGGGAGAAGGTGCCCGAAGGGCGGATGAGGGGCTTCGCGGAGTCTCAGCAACGACAGCGCTTGTCGTTGCGCGAGGAAGCCCCTCATCCGCCTCGCTCACGCTCGGCACCTTCTCCCCGCCTTCGCGGGGAGAAGGGAAGAACGCCATTTGCGACCGCCCCGAAGGGAGTAGTGTGGCGGCATGACACGCTCGACGATCGGCGATGCGCCCAGGCGGCGCGAGGATGTGCGGTTCACCACGGGGCGGGGGCAGTACCTCGATGACCTCGCCTTCGAGAACCTCGCGCATGCGGTGGTGCTGCGCTCGACGCATGCGCATGCGGTGGTTGGCGGCATCGATGTCGCGGCGGCACGTAAGGCGCCGGGTGTGTTGATGGTGGCGACGGCGGCCGACGTGAACGCCGACGGGCTGCAGGCGTTGCGCCCGCATGTCGAGGCCAATGTGCAGACCGGCGAGCCGTTCAAGTTCCTGCCGCAGCCGCTGCTCGCCACCGACCGCGTGCGCTATGTCGGCGAGCCGGTGGCGCTGATCGTCGCCGACACCAAGAACCAGGCGCTCGACGCCGCCGAGCTGATCGACGTCGACTACCGTCCCCTGCCCGCTCTGGTGACGCCCGTCGACGCCACCAAGCCCGGCGCGACGCTGATCACCGACGCGGTGCCCGCCAACACCTGCCTCGACTGGCGCATGGGCGACACAGCCGCAGTCGACGCCGCCATCGCGCGCGCCGCCCACGTCGTGACCTTGAGCCTCGACAACCACCGCATCACCACCAACCCGATGGAGCCGCGCGGCGCGGTGGCGCAATTCGACGCCGCCTCCGGCCGCTACACGCTGCACGTCTCCAGCCAGAACATCCACGGCATCCGCAACCTCACGGCCCGCGCGCTCAACGTGCCGCCAAGCCATGTGCGCTTCATCGCGCCGGATGTCGGCGGCGGCTTCGGCGCCAAGAACTTCGTCTACGCCGAGTTCCCGCTGCTGGCCTGGGCGGCCAAGCGATGCGGGCGCGCCGTGAAGTGGATCGCCACGCGTTCGGAGGTGATGACCTCGGACCACGCCGGGCGCGACCACCACGCGCTGGCCTCGCTGGCGCTCGACGCCGAGGGCAAGTTCCTCGCGCTGCGCTGCGACAGCACCTTCAACGTCGGTGGCTATCTCTGCGGCGCCGGCGCCGGCGTGGCGACCTTCCAGCACGTGCACCTGCCCGGCTCGGTCTACGCCATCCCGGCGCTCGACATCGGCGTCAAGGCCGTGCTGACCAACACCACGCCGATCGGCGTGACGCGCGGGCCGGGCTTCGCCGAGTCGATCAACGTCATGGAGCGGCTGATCGACACCGCCGCGCGCCGCCACGGTTTCGACCGCGTCGAGCTGCGCCGGCGCAACATGGCAGCGACGCCGATGACCAACGCCTTCGGCTTCAAGGTCGACAGCGGCGCCTTCGCCGAGACCATGGACCAGGCGCTGGCCCGCGCCGACGTCCACGGCTTCGCCGCGCGCCGCCAGGAGAGCGCGTCACGCGGCATGCTGCGCGGCTTGGGCTTCGCCTATCACATCAAGGGCACCGGCGGCTCGCCGGACGAGAACGTAGACGTGCGCTTCGACGCCGACGGTACGGTGCGCCTGATCACCGGCACGCAGACCATCGGCCAGGGCCACGAGACGACCTTCCCGCAGATCCTCGCGCACCGCCTCGGCATCGACAACGCGCGCATTCGCCTGTGCCAGGGCGACACCGACCTGATCGTCAACGGGGGAGGACACGGCAGCTCGCGCGCCACCTACATGGGCGGCACGGCGATGTGGCGCGCCTCGGACGAGATCATCGCCAAGGGCACCAAGCTGGCGGCGCGCGCGCTCGAGGCGGCCGAGGCCGACATCGTCTTCGACACCGGCGCCTTCAAGGTCGCCGGCACCGACCGCGCCATCGGCATCCTCGACGTCGCCGCCTTGGGCCGCGCGCAGGGCACGCCGCTCGACACCTTCCACGCCTGGACGCGCGAGGCGATGACCTTCCCCAACGGCACGCATGTCGTGGAGGTCGAGGTCGATCCCGAGACCGGCGTGACGCGCCTGCTGCGCTACACCGCGGTCGACGACTACGGTGTACTGGTCAACCCGATGGTCGCCGCGGGCCAGGCGCACGGCGCGATGGCCCAAGGCATCGGCCAGGCGCTGATGGAGCGGACGGCGTATGACGGAGAGAGCGGGCAGCTGCTGAGCGGCACGTTCATCGACTACACGATGCCGCGCGCGGATGATCTGCCGAGCTTCGATCTCGGGTTCAACCCGACGCGGTGCGCGACGAACCCGCTGGGGGTGAAGGGCTGCGGCGAGGCCGGCGCGATCGCGGCGTTTCCGGCGATTCAGAACGCGGTGTTGGATGCGTTGGCGGGGTTGGCGGTGATGGAGATCGACGGGCCGGCGACACCGATACGGGTGTGGAGATCAATTGAGGGGCGCCAACTAAGGCTTGGCCGGCTTGGGCGGATCGGTAGGTAGCCCCAACCCGAAGATCGGGGCACCCAGACCGAGCAGTGTCCCGAATGATCGCACCGGGAGCTGGACCGGATTCCGCCGATTGAGGCGCGACTGATGAACGGTCGGTGGATCGGACAAGTATTTCACCGCGATCTTCTGAATGAGCGACTGCATCCAAGGATCAGCATCTGGCGCCAGCCAGATCGACTCGATCAAGCGGTTCAGATTCAGTGGAACATTAATCCCGGGCGTGACAAAGCCAATCAAGCCCGGCGTGGGAGGATGCTTGACCACGATCATGCGAAGTTCGTTTTCATGTTGGAAGCTACGACGTTTCGTCAGCAGTCGGCTCACTGGTTGGCCAGGCGGAATTTCATAGGTTGAGTAGTCTTCGTAGCGGACTCTCCCGATATGGATCGGGTCGACAGCGCTTTCGATTGCATCCTTTAATCGCTTCACGGATGAGCGGATCGCAATCCCTTGCCCCTTCAACCCGTACAGCTTCCACATAGCATCTGATTCGTGCCCGTTCAGATGCCAACAACTCACGTACTCGTGGCCCCGATTGATCTCCTCATGAACCAGCTCCCGCGCCGGCCCCTCAACCTTGGGATTTAGCGGCGGGTCGATGAACAGCGAAGCGATGATACTGGCGTTGTCCGAGGGTTTCTCCCCGTCCCCTTCGATGGAATCCATAAGTCTTGAGAGCGTACGGATCGCCTCGTGCTGCTTGTCCGTCATCACCCCTTCGTAGGGATCGGCCTTGGCGATAGATAGCACGCTGGGCATGTATAGAGCGCGGTCCACAAGCAACGACATGAATTTCGGAAGGTCCATATATCGCCAGACCAAATCATTACCGGCAGGTGTCTCTGCATCATCGTGCGGTTGAAATGGCATTGCCTACTCTCCTTACCGAGCCATTGAGGATCGTTGCTAGCCATGACTTCCCGGCCTTAGCCTACCACATAGTGAAGATTATGAGCTTCGCACGCCTGTACTAACGGTGACCGGCTTGCACTATTGCATTGCCCTGAACTGGGGAAGCTCAAAATCCGCGCCCACCACGCCCGTGTCCGGTCGGAGAGTGCACGTCTCTCCGAACTAGCCTGCGTCCTGCTTCTTAAGCTTCGCCACGGCCTCGACCGGCGTCAAATGGCCTAGGCTGGAATGCGGGCGCACGTCGTTGTAGTGCCGGCTCCAGGCCTCGATGACGGTCCTCGCCTTGGTTCGCGAGCGGAACCATTCGAGGCCCAAGCACGCGTCGCGGAGCTCGCTGTTGAACCTCTCGCTCGTGCCGTTCTTCCACGGCTTGCTTGGATCGATCAGGGCGGTTTCGATGCCCTTAGGCGCTGTAATCAGCGCCGGGGCGACGATCCACCGCAGCAGCGCGCGGGCATCGAGGCCCGTTCTCCCAAGTTAGCCATGGTCCGATGAAGCAGCGCAGGTCGACTGGACGAACGAGCCCGAATGCTTTGATCTAGATCCATTCCACGATATGCTGAGATTAGCCAGTTAGCGAAGCTCGTACTGCGCGGCCACAGCCTCAACAAGAGTCAGATCGGCTACGGCGCCGTGGACCGCGTAAAGCCTCCTTATATTCTGCATCCAAACTGATAAGGAGCGCTCACTCCTGCTTCCGGCAATTACTAGCATGTCGCTGGTTGTATTTCCTCAATGAGTGTGGGACGCTTATCTGAAATTGGGGGAAAATAATGATCAGCAACCGAAAGTATGCACCGCTGAGTAAGGTGGCCGCGACTCTCTCCAGACTGTGCTTAGTGTTTACTGTATTCGCGATCACGATCAGCAGTAGGCCTGCATTTGCTCAGCAGCCCATCAATCCTGGACCGCCGCCATTCGGCGGACCGCGTGTGGCGGAATTCCTCGTTCCGCCAGGTTCTTTGGGCCAGCTTATTGCTTTAGCACAACCAGGTCGCATCATGTATGACATCCGCCAGATAAACATCTTTGGCGGCACTCATTCTCCATTCTTCCGATTCATACGCGCACACGAGTACGCTCATCTTCGGCGTAGGCACTTCGTTCTTAGTCCACAGGACAATTTTGACAACGAACTCGAGGCTGACTGCGACGCGGCCGAGCTTTTTGGCTGGAACAGTCCGGAAGTCCAGGCCGCCGCTCACGCCTATCGGCAACGGCTGCCGCCTCAGAACATGCCGGGATCGCCAGGTAGCGCCGCTCGGATCGCCAATCTCCGCGACTGTGGGCGTTGATTTCTAACACACTTCGACCAATCGGGAATACACATGGTAAATCCGCCAAAGACGGTCACTCGCAAGGTTGCCAACGCGAAGGCGGCGGCTTCATCTAATTCTTCTCCTAAGGCGGGTGACGTTAAGGCAACGCCTTCGACAGATAGACCGATTGCGCCGAACGATAAACATGTGACGCCGGAACGGAGTACTGTCCGCCTCGTCGGTGCATTGCACATCAACACCCTGTTAGCGTTTTCGTTCGGCGTCGTGTTCCTTGGCATCATGCTGATCTTGACGATCGCATTCCCAAATCCAACGCCAATCCAAGTCAAGTCGTTCGTGACAGCGCTGGCGCTCTCAGCTGCGGGTGTTGGCGCGGTCTTGCCGGGGTTCTTTGAATTCCGCTACATGACTCTGGCGCGCGCAGGCGGCGCTCTGGCGCTATTCGCCACTGTCTTTTGGCAACAGCCCGTCATCGAGAGAGAGGTCGTCAGCATTGTTCGACCAGCACAGCCTGTCGAACCCACGATCAAGGCGTTTTTGGACCACCTGGACGCGGGTGATTTAGCGACTAGTTACGCCGATCTTGACGAACTTACTCGCGGCAAGATTTCTCCAGCCCTTTGGAAAGAGCTTTATGAGGCGAACCTCGGCAGGCTCGGTAAGATGGAGAAGCGCAAGCGGATGGGACTTGTTTCTCTCGAGTCACCGCAAGGTTATCCAGTCGGGCTCTACGAGGGCTACACTTACATAGCAAAGTACAAGAATGACCAGGCTTGCCGTCGGGAGCAGGCGATCGCCCGCGCGACCCAGAGCAAGCAGTGGAAGATCTTCACGTACAACATCGACCCCCAACCGATTGAGTGCGGCAAAGATTTTTCGATCGAGTAGGCCGGTCGGCAGTCAAGTCATCGCATGGTGCACCACCAGCCTCGCGGCTTGTACCCAAGCGCCGAGAGACGCTCTTCGCCTGCCTCAACATCAATTCGCACGGCGCGCTGGACAAACCTGCGCCGCGAGTCTGTGCCGCCAGCAGCGACCTTGATCTGCAATAAGCTTGCGCGTTGCGGTATGTGGGACCATCGCATCATGGCCTCTTGCTGCACTGGACCGACACATCCAGATGACGAACGAAGCCCACTTGCGATTGAACGAAGCCTTGGGCTTACGGCAGCCGCGGCTCCAGCCCCACGAGCTTCATGCTCGTGCCGGTCGCCTCCGCCACCACACTTTCGATGAGGATCTCGCGATTCTCCACGCTCGAGCACGGGTGCGATGCGAGGTTCACAGCATTGCCGATCGCAGAGTAGTAGAGGCGACCTTCCGAGCCGGTGCGGCCGACTGTGGCGGGGCCCATGGCCAAGCCGATGCCAAAGCCGAGCCGGGGGGGGCAGCGCGCGCCAGCCGACCAGCCGGCTCTGCACGTCGCGTTGCCTGTCGCGCGCCATGTTGATCGCGCGCACCGCCGGATCGGACGTGGCGACCGGCGCGTTGAGCATCAGGATCACGCCGTCGCCGAAAAAGTTCACCGAGATCGCGTCGTGGACGCTCGCCACCCTTTCGAGCGCGTCGTGGTACGCGCGCAACACACCGATGATGGCGTCGGTCCCGGCCTGGACCTGAGAGGGCGGTGAAGCCCTGCAGGTTAGAAGACCGTCACGACCTCGACGCGCCGCTCGTCGATGGCGACTCGGATACTCTAGGAACTTCCAGTATGAGAAGGCAGTTCCTCATAGCGGCGACAAAGGCAGGTGCGATGCTCGCGTTCCCAACCTGGCAGACCCTTCGCCGCGCCGGCGCCACAGTTGGCGCCGCTCATACTGCCGCCGCCGCCGGCATCGCCGTCTGGTTCCGCCTGACCTTCCTCGACCTCGGCCGCCACATGCGCTGGTCCTACCTGCCGCCGCTGATGGTCTATTTCGCGGCCGGCATATCCAGCCTGACGGCGATCGTCGGCACCTTCTTCGTCAAGGACCATCTCGGCCTGTCGGCGGCCTTCCTCGCCGGCCTTGCGTTCTGGGCCGGCATCCCCTGGGCGCTGAAGATGCCGCTGGGCCATTTGGTCGATCTCATCTGGCGCTGGAAGGCGCTGCTGGTGTGGTTCGGCGCCGGGCTGATCGCGGCCAGCATCGCCATCATGTACGGCCTGATCGCGCAGACCGCGGCGATGACCGCGATCATGCCCGCCGACACCTGGTACGTCGTGGCCGCCCTGCTGGCGCCCAGCGGCTATGTCGTGCAGGACGTGGTCGCCGACGCCATGACGGTCGAGGCCGTGCCCGCCTTCGACGAGAGCGGGCAGCGTTTCGCCGAGGCCGACATCAAGGCCATGCACACCACCATGCAGACGCTGGGCCGCGTCGCCATCATCGGCGGCACGGTGGCGGTGGCGCTGGTCAACATCGTGATGTTCGCCGGCGTTGACGCGCTGGGCGCGGCGGCGAAGACGGCCATCTACGCCGACATCTACCTGATGGCGCTGATCATCCCCGTGGTCTCCGTCGCCGGCGTGACCTTGGGCTGGGTGACGCTCTATCGTCGCGCCAGGCGGCTGCGCGCGCAGGGCGTGGCGGAGAGCGCGATCGAGGCGGCGCGGCTGGCCCCGCCGGAGACGGTCAAGCCCAACTGGTGGATCCTGGGCGGCAGCGCCGCGTTCGCCGCCTTCAGCCTGACCACCGGGCTGGCGGCTGTTCCCTACGCGCAGGAGATCATCTTTCTCGGCTCGATGGCGATCGTCCTCTTCCTGATCCGCCGGCTCCTGCTCGAGATCGCCCCCGACATGCGCGGCCCGCTGATCGGCACCGCCATCATCATCTTCGTGTTCCGCGCCGTGCCCCTGCCCGGCGACGGCGCCACCTGGTTCCAGATCGACGTGCTGAAGTTCGACCAGCAATTCGTCTCGGTGCTGTCGCTGATCACCGCGGTCCTGACCCTGGTCGGCCTGGTGGCGCTGCGGCCGCTGATGGCGCGCCGCTCCATCGCCTATATCGTCGTGCTGCTGACGATCGCCGGCGGGCTGCTCGCGCTGCCGGGCATCGGCCTGTTCTATGGCCTGCACCACTGGACGGCGGCGCAGACCGGCGGGGTCGTCGACGCGCGCTTCATCGCGATCATGAACACCGCGCTCGAATCGCCGCTCGGCCAGGTCGCGATGATCCCGATGCTGGCCTGGATCGCGCGCAACGCGCCGGCCAACCTCAAGGCGACGTTCTTCGCGGTGATGGCCTCGTTCACCAACCTCGCTTTGTCGGCCTCCGCCCTGCTCACCAAGTACCTCAACCAGGTCTTCAGCGTGACGCGCGAGGTCAAGGATCCCACGACCGGCGCCATCAAGACCGCCGCCGACTACGGCGAGCTCGGCTGGATCCTGATAGCGGCAGGCATCGTCGGCCTCGCGGTGCCGCTGGCGGCGGTCGCGCTGGTGCAGCGCAGCCGGCTGCGCACCGAGCAGTGAGGCCATGCGTTTCCCTCCCTCTCCCCGCACGCGGGGAGAGGGTCGGGGTGAGGGGGAGTCGCAGGTTGCGCACTGGCGGTGGTGCGTCACCTGAATCAGCCCCTCACCCCAACCCTCTCCCCGTAAACGGGGAGAGGGAGTCACAGCTGTGTCAGGCTTGCGTTGTTTGGATCCGGACAGGGCGCGAACACCGGAACCGGCTGATCGAAGCCCTTCAGCGTCCGCGGCGCCAGCTCGACCAGCTTCACACCCGCGCCGATCGCCTCGGCGGCCGCGCGGTCGAGCAGGATCTCGCCATCCTCCGCGCTCGAGCACAGGCGCGAGGCGAGGTTCACGACGGTGCCGATGGCGGTGTAGTTCAGGCGCCCCTCGGAGCCGATGCGGCCGACCGTGGCCGGGCCCATCGCCAGGCCGATGCCGAAGCCGAGCCTGGGGTGCAGCGCGCGCCAGCCGACCAGCAGCGCCTGCACGCTGCCCTGCATGTCGCGCGCCATGTTGATCGCGCGCAACGCCGGATCGGGCGTGGCCACCGGCGCGTTGAGCAGCACCATCACGCCGTCGCCGAAGAAGTTCACCAGGGTCGCGCCGTGGTCGGTCGCCACCTTTTCGAGCGCGTCGTAATACTCGCGCAGCACGCCGATGATGGCGTCCGGCCCGGCCTGGGACGAGAAGGCGGTGAAGTCCCTGAGGTCGCAGAACACGACCACGACCTCGACACGCCGTCCGTCGAGCACGCCATCGTCGCCGCTGCGCTCCACCAGCTCGGCGACCTGCGGCGCCAGGAAGCGCTTGAGCCGATCGATTCGCGCGGCGCGCTCCTGCGAGATCGCCAGCTCGCTCGCCATCGCGTTGGCGCGGTTGGCGAACCACTCGAACTCGTCGCCCGTGGCGAGGTGGATGCGGTGATCGAGCTGGCCCGCGCCGATGCGCGCGACGCCGTCCTCCAGCACGCGAATGGGTTCCACCATGCGCCGGCTCAGCCAATAGGCGAGCGCCGCCGCCAGCGCCGCGCCGCCGACGAGCAGCGCGAGCGTGCGCCACAGCGCGGCGTAGATCGGCCCGAAAGCCTCGCTGAGCGGCTGCTTGACGATCACGCTCCAGTCGACGCCCTCGATCCGCGCCATCGCCGCCATCACCGTCTTGCCCGAAATGTCCTTGCCGGCGGCCGCCTCGCCCGACGGCCGCGCGCGGATGGCCTCGCGTATCGCCTGCAACGACCGCTGCGCCGACGCGTCGGCGCGCAGCACCAGGCTGAGATCGGGATGGGCGATCAGGCGGCCCGGCCTGTCGAGCACGAAGGCCTCGCCGGTCCGGCCGACGCGGATCGCCGCGATCACCTCCCAGATGAACTTGAGGTTGACCTGGGCGACGGCGACGCCGACGGCCGTGCGATTGCCGGCGACGGCGATGGTCATGTAGGGCTCCGAGCCGCCCTGGAAGACCACCGGGCCGAACCAGACTCGGTCGGCGCGGGCGCCCACCACGGCGGGGTCCTCGGACAGGTCGGCGCCGCCCTCGATCCGGTTCAGGCCGATGCGCGAGACGTACAGACGTTCCTTGCCGGCGGCGTCGACCAGGGCGAGGCTCTCGATCGCCGGCGCCTGCCGCAGCACGCGCAGCGCGTCGAGCCGGCGCCGCTCGTCGATCGTCTCCGCCCACGGCAATTGCACGGTCCAGCCCAGCTGCTCGTGGATGCCCTCGAGGAAGTCCTGGATCTTCACCGATGCCAGTCGCCCTTCGGCGTCCAGCAGGTCGTTCAGGCGGGCGCGCTGGTCGTGGTAGCCGAACCAGGCGTCGCCGCCGCCGGCGATCAGCAGCGGGCCGACGACGACGGCGAACAGCGCGCGGAAGTATCGTCCGAACAGCGAGCGGCGCGGCGTGGCGCGGGGATCGGCCATCGGCTCACGCGGCGCGTCGGCCGCCGGGCAGCGTCATTCGATCACCTGGTCGGCGGCGCTCAGCAGTGATGGCGGGAAGCTGAGGCCCAGCGCGGCGGCGGCCTTGAGGTTGATGAACAGCTCGACCTTCGTGACGCGCTGCACCGGCAGCTCGGCGGGCTTCTCGCCCTTGAGGATGCGACCGGCATAGACGCCGGAGTGGCGGTGGGTCTGGATGAAGTCGCCGCCATAGCTCATGAGGCCGCCGGCCAGCGTGAAGTCGCGCGACTGCATCATCGTCGGCACGGCGTGGCGCGTCGCGAGCCGGGCGAGAAGCTCGCTGCGGTAGGCGAAATAGGGATCGGAGCTGAACACCAGCCCGCCCGCGCGCGCGTCGCGCGTGCCGGTGAACAGGGCGGCGAAATCCTCTTCGACGCTGGCGTTCAGGACAGCGAGCTCCAGGCCGAGCGCGCCGGCCGCGGCTTGGAGATTGCGCAATTGCGCGGCCGCGGTCGGGCTTCTCGGGTTCATCGCGACGGCGAGCTTCTTGGCGTCCGGGCGCACCTCGCGCATGAACTCGACGCGCTTGCGCGAGACCTCGACGCTGAGGCTCGACACGCCGGTGAGATTGCCGCCGGGCCGCGACAGGCTGCCCACCATGCCCAGCGCGATGGGATCGCCGCCCATCTCGAAGACGATCGGGATGGTCGAGGTCGCGGCCTTGGCCGCCAGCGCGACCTCGGCGCCGCCGGGCGCCACGATCACAGCCACGTTGCGCTCGGCCAGTTCCTTGGCCAGCGCCGGCAATCGGCCGTACTGACCTTCCGCCCACCGGTATTCGATCGCGACGCTATGGCCTTCGGCGTAACCGGCTTGCGCCAGCCCTTCGCGGAAGGCGGCGAGGCGGCTGCGGTAGTGATCCGGCGTTTCGGAGCCGAGATAGCCGATCACCGGCAGGGCCTGCGCGCGCGCCGGGCCCATCGCCGCCAGCGCACCACCGGCGAGGACGATGAATTCGCGCCGGCTCAATCGACCGACGGCTTCGGCGACGGCGCGCGCCCCACACCCCATGGTCGCTTCCCCTTCGAGCCGGCTTCGCTCGGCCGCTCGATGGGTCAGCTAATCACGCTGATCACCGGCGATCAACGACGCACGCGTGAGCGCGCGCTCCGGCCAGACTGTTCAGCGACGCCGCGCTCTGACACTCTCGCCGGGGTGATCAGGGGAACAACGATGCGTTCCAGGAGATGGTCGTTCGGCGCCCTCGCCGCGCTGGCGCTGCTCGTCGTGGGCGGCGCGTCGGCGCAGCAGGGCAAGCTGGATCGGCTCGAGGTCATCCAATCGGGCCTCTACAGCGCCAATGTCGCGCGCCGCGACAGCGCGCTGGGCACGCCGACCGGCAAGGCCTCGATCATCGACAAGCCGAGCTTCTACTCGGACGAGTCCCGCGTGCCCGCACAGCTCGGCGTGCGGTTCGGCTTCCAGTACCGGCTGATCGGCTCGCCGCAAGGCCGCGAGGCCCGGCTACGCGGCGTGTGGCGCATCCCCGATCCCGGCATCACCAACCCGGTCAACGGCAACACCTATCGCGAGAGCGCCCGGGATTTCACCGCGCTGATCGGCGACACCCAGATCCACGGCTACGGCTTCGACCAGCCCTGGGAGATCGTCGAGGGCGAATGGATCCTCGAGGTCTGGCACAACGAACGCCTGCTCGCGAGCCGGTCGTTCATGGTCGGGAAGCCGTAGTGGTGCGCAGACCAACAACCCGCTAGAATCACGGCATGGGTTCAAGCACCAAATCGGCGATCCCGCTTCGCTCGCGCATTCTCGGGAGAAAGGCCTTCGCCGCCATCACCGCGGTAGAGGGCTTGCAGCTGAGCAGCGAGAGCCGCAAGCGTCTCGACGCGCTGGAGGCCGCCGACATGAGCGAGGCGGAGCGCCGAGCGGCGGTGCTGAAGGCCTACAAGGGCGCGAAGCGCCGGAAATGACAGGCGGCTACGACGCCTTTGTCGACCCCTATTGCTACAAGGGTGCCTTCGTCCTCAAGAACAGGGCCGGACTTCGCACCGAGCTGGAACTTCAGGCCTTCGAGCTCGAGATGACGACGCTGCGGTCCAGGCTGCGCCTCCCGCTCGGCAATTGCGACCCGGCGCACTACCGCGCCGTGCATCGCCACCTGTTCCAGGATGTCTATACATGGGCCGGGCGGTATCGCACCGTTCGCACGGCCAAGGACGGCAACGTCTTTTGTTATCCCGAGCACATCGAGAGCCAGATGGCGCAGCTCTTTCTTCGGCTGGAGGGCGTCGCCTTCAAGCGAGGCGCGGCATTCACCGATTTCGCAGACGCGGCGGCCAGCTTCCTGGGCGAGCTGAACGCCATCCATCCCTTCAGGGAAGGTAATGGCCGCGCGCAACTCAGCTTTCTCAATCTGATCGCCGGTCGAGCCGGACATATGCTGGACTTCGACCACCTCGATCCGTCAACGTTCCTGCAGGCGATGATCGCGAGCTTCCATGGAAACCTGGAGCCGCTCGTGGCTGAAATCTCGGCGCTGGGGCGCTGATCATGGGGTGGGGGAAATGACAACGGGCATCACGGCTGAGGACTGGATCGCACATCACACGTTGATGACGCCGCAAGCGCCGGCGGCGCTCGATTTGGCGTCGGGGCGGCGGTTCACGTACGCGCAGTTCGATCAGCGCATCACGCGCGCGGCGCTATGGATGCGGCACGCGTTTGGTGTGAAGCGCGGCGATCGGGTCGCCGTGCTGTCGATGAACGACACCGATGTCTTCGAGCTGCAATTCGCCTGCCAGCGCCTGGGCGCGATCTTCATGCCGCTGAACTGGCGGCTGGCGGTGCCGGAGCTGGAGTTCATCGCCAAGGATTCCACGCCGGTCGCGCTGATTCACGGCACGGAGTTCGCCGAGGCGGCGCAGGCGGTGCAGAAGCTGGCGGCGGTCCCGCATCTCGCAACCCTCGCCAATGGCAAGCCGAGCGATTACGAGGCGGGCCTCGCCGCGGCGACGGGCACGCTCGAGCATCAGGCGCTCGATCTCGATGAGACCTGGACCATCATGTACACGTCGGGCACGACGGGCCGGCCCAAAGGCGCGCGCATCACCTATGGCATGGCGTTCTTCAACAGCGTGCATTGCTCGATCGGCGTCGGCCTGACCTCGAGGAGCCGCAACCTGGTGTTCCTGCCCACCTTCCACACCGGCGGGCTCAACGTCTATGGCAACCCGATCTTCCACACCGGCGGGTTCAACGTGGTGATGCGCGCCTTCGATCCCGCACGGTTCCTTGCGCTGCTGTCCGACAAGGAGATCGGCATCACCCATGCGCTGGGCGTGCCGACCAACTTCCTGATGCTCACCCAGCAGCCGGGCTTCGCCGAGGCGGATTTCTCCCATCTCCAGCATCTGGGCATCGGCGGTGCGGCGGCGCCCCTGGCGCTGATCGAGGTCTTTGGCAAGAAGGGCGTGCTGCTGCAACAGTTCTGGGGCATGACCGAGACCGGGCCGCTGGGCCTGCTGCTGACGGCGGACAAGGCGCTCGGCAAGATCGGCTCGTCCGGCCTGCCGCCGCTCTATGTGAAGCTGAAGATCTGCGATCCGGACGGTCGCGAGGTGAAGCGCGGCGAGACCGGCGAGCTGATGATCAAGGGCCCCAACGTCACACCGGGCTATTGGAACCGGCCGGAGGCCAACAAGACCTCGTTCACCGCAGACGGCTGGTTCCACACCGGTGACGCCGCGCGCCAGGACGAGGACGGCTACTACTATATCGTCGACCGCTGGAAGGACATGTTCATCTCCGGCGGCGAGAACGTCTATCCGGTCGAGGTCGAGAACGTGATCTACCAGCTCGACGGCGTGCTGGAGAACGCGGTGGTCGGCGTGCCGCACGACAAATGGGGCGAGGTCGGCCGCGCCTATGTCGTGCTCAAGCCCGGCGCCAATCTCGACGAAAGCGCGGTGCTCGACCACTGCGGCACCCAGCTCGCGCGCTACAAGGTGCCCAAGGAAGTCCGCTTCATCACCGAGTTGCCGCACAACGCGACGGGCAAGATCCTCAAGCACCAGCTGCCGCGCTCTTGAATACCTTCCCCCGCAAAGCGGGGGAAGGTAGGCGGAACGGTCATAAGTCCCTTGCTGCACAGTCCGTTCCCGCCCTGCTAGTCTCCCCGCCGGACCGTGAACCTCAAGGGTACCCCGCCATGAACGCCGAAAGCCCCGCCACCAACAAATGGATCGGCCAGCGCACCCTGCGCCCCGACGGCCTCGACAAGGTCACCGGCCGCGCGGCCTACGCCGCCGACACCACCATGCCCGGCATGATCTGGGGCAAGGTGCTGCGCAGCCCGCACGCGCATGCCCGCATCAAGTCGATCGACACCTCGGCGGCCGAGAAGCTGCCGGGTGTGAAGGCGGTGATGACGTCGAAGGACGTGGTGCATTTCCCGGTCGAGAAATCGGTGATGCTGGGTATCCAGGACATGCGCTGGATGTCGCGCAACGTCATGGCGCGAGATAAGGTGCTGTTCCCCGGCCACCCGGTCGCCGCCGTCGCCGCCACGACGCAGGCGATCGCCGCCGAGGCCTGCGAGCTGATCAAGGTCGAGTACGAGGTGCTGCCCTTCGTCATCGACATCGAGGACGCGATCAAGCCCGGCGCGCCGATCCTGCACGACCACATCCGCTGGGAGGACAAGCCCTCGAACATCGCCGGCAAGCTCGAGCACAAGCTCGGCGACATCGAGGCCGGCTTCAAGGAGGCCGAGGTCATCGTCGAGCGCAAGTTCACGACCGAGCCGGTGCATCAGGGCTATATCGAACCGCATGCCTGCCTGGTGAGCGTGCAGCCCGACGGCAAGGCCACCATCTGGAGCTCGAGCCAAGGCCAGTTCATGGTCCGCGCCATGTGCTCGTACCTCACGGGCCTGCCGCAGAGCGACATCCGCGCCATCCCGGCCGAGATTGGCGGCGGCTTCGGCGGCAAGACCATCGTCTATCTCGAGCCGCTGGCGCTGATCCTGTCGCGTAAATCCGGCAAGCCGGTGAAGATGCAGATGTCGCGCGAGGAGGTCTTCCGTGCCTCCGGCCCGACCTCGGGCTCAATCTGCACGGTGAAGCTCGGCGCCAAGAAGGACGGCACGCTGGTCGCCGCGCACGGCATCTTCTACCTGCAGGCCGGCGCCCTGCCCGGTTCGCCGATCCGTGGCGCCGCCGGTTGCTCCTTCGCGCCCTACAACATCCCCAACGTGCTGTCGCAGGGCTTCGACGTGGTGTCGAACCGCTCCAAGGTCGCGGCCTATCGCGCGCCCGGCGCGCCGATCGGCGCCTTCGCCGTGGAGAGCGTCATCGACGAGCTGTGCCAGAAGCTGAAGATCGATCCGCTCGAGTTCCGCCTGAAGAACGCCGCCAAGCAGGGCACCAAGGCCGCGCATGGCCCGGTCTTCCCGGTGATCGGCTATATCGAGACGATCAAGGCGGCGATGGCGCATCCGCACTACAAGACGAAGCTGGGTCCCAACCAGGGACGCGGCGTGGCCAGCGGCTTCTGGTTCAACGCCGGCGGCGAGTCGAGCGCGCAGGTCAACATCAACGAGGACGGCACCGTCGTCGTCATCACCGGCCATCCCGATGTCGGCGGCTCGCGCGCGTCGACCGCGAATATCGCTGCCGAGCTGCTGGGCATCGACTACCGGAAGGTCAACGTGCTGATCGGCGATACCGCCTCGATCGGCTTCAGCAACCTCACCGGCGGCAGCCGCGTCACCTTCGCTTCGGCCATGGTGGTCACGCAGGCGGCCGAGAAGGTGATCACCACCCTGAAGGAGCGCGCGGCGAAGATCTGGAAGATCGATCCCGACGCCGTCGTCTGGGAGAACGGCGAGGCGCGGCCGGCCGGCGACAACGCCGGCAAGTTCGACCCGCTGTCGCTGGCGCAGATCGCGGCCAAGGCGAGCGAGACCGGTGGCCCGATCGGCGGTGGTGTGTCCATCAATACGACGGGTGCCGAAGGCGGCTTCGCCACCCATATCTGCGACGTCGAGCTCGATCCGGCGACCGGTCAGTCCAAGGTGCTGCGCTACACGTCCTTCCAGGACGTCGGCCGCGCCATCCATCCGGACTATGTCGAGGGCCAGATGCAGGGCGGCGTGGCGCAGGGCATCGGCTGGGCGCTGAACGAGGAATACATCTACGACAAGAACGGCCGCGTCGATAACGCCAGCTTCCTCGACTACCGTATGCCGGTGGCCTCGGACCTGCCGATGCTCGACTCGATCATGATCGAGGTGCCGAACCCCAAGCACCCGCAGGGCGTGCGCGGCGTCGGCGAGGTTTGCCTCGTCCCCGCGCTGGCCGCCGTCGCCAACGCGCTCACCGCCGCGGCGGGGCATCGCTTCGACAGCCTGCCGATGTCGCCGCCGAAGGTGCTGGCGGCGCTGGACAAGTAATACGTCCCGTCATCCCGAGCGGAGCGAGGGATCCAGGCCAACCCTGGATGTCTCGCTTCGCTCGACATGACAGGTCCAGTCAAGGCGGAGCAAAGCCATGGCACGCATTCCTATCCTGCACGAAGACGATCCCTCACTGCCCGACGACGCGCGCACCTTCCTCGCGCGCGCCGGCCAGTCGCGCGGCCGGCTGATCAACATCTACCGCGCCATGGCCAACCGGCCGGCGGCGGGGCAGGCCTTCTCGGACATGATCCGCACCGTCTACCGCTCGGGCTCGAGCCTGCCGCGCAAAGAGGCGGAGCTCGCCTACCTGACGGCGACGGTCGTCAACAACTGCTACTATTGAATTCCCACGCACACCGTGCTCGGTCGAGCCGCGGGACTGACGGAAGAGCAGATGGCGCATCTCGCGGATGACCCGCTGCCCGAGTCGATCTACCAGCCGGCCGAAGCCGCCATCATCCGCTACGCCCAGAAATCGACCCGGCTGGAGCCGATCGACGACGACACCTACGGCGCGCTCGCGCGGCATTTCTCGCGCGAGCAGATCATCGACATCTGCCTGACCGTGGGGGTCAGCAACATGGTCAACCGCTTCCACGCGACCTTCCAGACCGATCTCGACGAGGCGACCACCGCCGAGGCCGAAGCCGGCGACCGCATCGCCGGCGCCTGCCCCATTCGCCGCCCGAAGCCGCCGGGTTGACGCACCGCATCGCCGCTTCGACCAGGCAGTCTCTTTCAAGCCGTTTGGGCCGCGTCGCTCCAGCGACGCATCATGAGCGCCGCTGGAGCGGCGCGGCCCGAAGACAGCCAACAGCGACGCCGTGCGGTGGCTCGGCCGGAACCTTGCGTTCACTATCAGCGCGGTCTTCAATGAGATCGGTGTAGCGAGTCGGAGACAGCATTGAACGGGTCCGCTGAGGGCGTGGCGATCGACGGGCTCGTCAAGCATTTCGGCGCGGTGCGCGCGGTCGACGGCGTGTCGCTGTCGGCCCAGAGCGGCGAGTTCCTCGCACTGCTCGGCCCCAGCGGCTCGGGCAAGAGCACTATCCTGATGTGCATCGCCGGCTTCGAAATGCCGGACTCCGGCCGCATCACCGTGGGCGGCCGCGACGTCACATCGGTGCCGGCGCAGAAACGCGGCCTGGGCATGGTGTTCCAGAAATACACGCTCTTCCCGCACATGAGCGTGCTGGAGAACATCGCCTTTCCGCTGAAGATGCGCGGTATCGGGCGCGCCGAGCGTGAGGGCCGCGCGCGCGAGGCGCTCGCCACGGTGCGGCTGGCCGAGTACGGCGCGCGCATGCCGGCGCAGCTCTCCGGCGGCCAGCAGCAGCGCATCGCGCTGGCGCGCGCCATCGTCTACCGCCCGCCGCTGCTGCTGATGGACGAGCCGCTGTCGGCGCTCGACAAGGCGCTGCGCGAGGAGATGCAGCTGGAGATCAAGCATCTGCAGCGCGAGCTGGGCGTCACTGTCGTCTTCGTCACCCACGACCAGACCGAGGCGCTGACCATGGCCGATCGCGTGGCGGTGCTCGACCATGGCAAGCTCTGCCAGGTCGGCGCGCCGCGCGAGCTCTACGAGACCCCGGCCGATCCGTTCGTCGCGCGCTTCATCGGCGAGACCAACATGATCTCCGGCCGCGTCACGGCCGCCGCCGTCGCAGGCGAGCGCATCACCGCGCGCATCGCCGGCGATGTCGCGGTCGAGGCTACCGCCGTCAGCGCCCTGCCACGCGACGCGCCGGTCGTGATCGCCGTGCGGCCCGAACGCCTGACCGTCGCGCCGGCGGGCCAGGCGCCGCTCAGCTGCAAGGTGCGCGAGGCGATCTACGCCGGCGTCGCCACCACCTACATCGTCGAGGCGAGCGACGGCACGCTGTTGCGCGTGCGCTCCGCCAGCGGCGCGCACGCCTTCGATCTGCCGGCCGATGGCGTGGTGTCGCTCGGCTGGTCGGGCGCCGACGTGCGCGCCTTCGCGGCATGAGCGCCGCGGGCACCGCCGGCGACGCTCGGCGTTTCTCGCGCCTGACCTCGGCGCTGCTGCTCGCGCCGTTCCTGGTGCTGTTGGCGATCGCCTTCCTGGCGCCGCTGGGCGTGCTCCTGCACGAGAGCCTGTTCGTGCCCGAGCCGACGACGCGGCAGTACGCCAAGGTCTTCGACGATCCGGTCTATGTCCGCGTGCTGTGGCGCACCATCCGCATCTCCGCGATCGTCACCGTTATGGCGCTGGTGCTGGCCTACCCGCTGGCGCTGGTGATGACCCGCAGCAAGGGCTGGGTGCTGGCGCTGCTGGTGGCCTGCGTGCTGCTGCCGCTATGGACCAGCGTGCTGGTGCGCACCTACGCCTGGACGGTGATTCTGCAGCGCAACGGTATCGTCAACCAATTGCTGCAGGAGCTGGGCTGGACCAGCGGCCCGATCCGCCTGCTCTACACCGAAGGCGCGGTGGCGCTGGCGATGGCGCATGTGCTGCTGCCCTTCATGGTGCTGCCGATCTGGTCGGCGCTGCGCAACATCCCCGACGACTATCCGCGCGCCGCCGCCATGCTGGGCGCCTCGCCCGTACGTACCTTCATCGAGGTGATCTGGCCGCTGAGCCGACCCGGCGTCGCCAGCGGCTGCCTGATGGTCT
The DNA here is from genome assembly GCA_964437145.1 of uncultured Rhizobiaceae bacterium. GTDB lineage: Bacteria > Pseudomonadota > Alphaproteobacteria > Reyranellales > Reyranellaceae > JAFAZJ01. The sequence continues at coordinate 11,907 of CAYTFW010000051.1, read as the reverse complement.
TCTTGCTGAGCATGGGCTTCTTCGTCACGCCGGCGCTGATCGGCGGCCCGCAGCAGATGATGGTCGCGACCCTGGTTTCGCAGCAGGTGCGCGAGCTCTTGAACTGGCCCTTCGCCGGCGCGCTAGTCGGCTGCCTGCTGGTGGTGACGCTCAGCCTCGTGCTGGCCTTCAACCGCACGCTGGGCCTCGATCGATTCGTGGGCAGCAAATGATGCATTTCACCTCATACCTTCCCCCGCTGGCGGGGGAAGGTGCCCGAAGGGCGGATGGGGGTGGTCGGCATAGCGGCCAGACACAGACGGTGGGGTTGTCGCACCAACCACCCCCATCCGGCGCTGCGCGCCACCTTCCCCCGCCAGCGGGGGAAGGTACATGACCGCCGGCCGCTTCACCCTGCACGCGGCCGCCTGGGCGGTGATCGTGTTCTTGATGGTGCCGACCTTGATCGTCGTGCCGATGTCGTTCTCGCCGGCCGAGCACCTGAAGTTCCCGCCCCAGGGCTTCACCTTGCGCTGGTATAGCGCGTATTTCGCTGACAGCGACTGGATGGCGGCGACCCTGTTCAGCATCAAGGCGGGTGTCGTCGCGGCGATCGGTTCAACCATCGTCGGTACCATGACCGCGCTGGCGCTGGTGCGCGGCCGGGTCTGGGGCCGGCGTGTGCTGGATCTGCTGATCGTCGGCCCGGTCGTCGTGCCGCATATCGCGCTCGCGGTGGCGATCTTCCTGGTCTACGACCGGCTTAAGCTCAACGGCACGCTGCTGGGCTTCGCCATCGCCCACACGGTTCTGGCGGCGCCCTTCTCGATCTTCTCGGTCCTGGCCGCGCTCTACCGCTTCGACGCCGACCTGGAGATGGCGGCTTTGTCCTGCGGCGCCAGCCGCTGGCGCACCTTCTGGCATGTGACGCTGCCGTTGATCCTGCCCGGCGTGCTGAGCGGCGCGATGTTCGCCTTCATCATCTCCTTCGACGAGGCGGTGGTCTCGTTCTTCATCTCCGACCTCGACGGCAAGTCGCTGCCGCGCAAGCTCTTCGAGGACATCGACTACAATCTCACGCCAGTGGTGGCGGCGGTCGCTTCGCTGCTAAGCTTCCTGTCGATCGCCGTCCTGGTCGGCGGGCATCTCGTGGGCCGCATCTTCAGCAGGAGAGTCACATGAAGCGCAGGACATTCGTCGCCTCCAGCCTGGGCGCGACGCTGTTGGGCGGCGCGGCACGCGCGCAGGCCAAGGAAGTCATCATCGCTACCACCGCGGGCCTGATGGAGAAGTCGCTGCAGGATCACTTCTACAAGCGCTTCGAGACCGAGCAGGGCATCCGCGTGCGTTCGGTGCCGATCGAGCTGCCCGACCAGTGGGCGCGCGCCGTCGCCGCCGCGCGCACCAACACCGCGCCCTTCGACATCGTCACCGCGACGCCGCCCGACCTGATCCAGCACAAGGACATCCTGCTGCCGATCGATTGCGACAAGCAGGAGACGATCAAGAAGAACGCGCTGCCCAATTCCTGCTTCCCGCACGGCCTGATGCGCACCGGCGGCGGCATGGTGATGGTGTGGAACGGCAAGAACTTCCCGGCCGGCAAGGAGCCACAGGGCTGGGCCGATTTCTTCGACACCGCGAAGTTCCCCGGCCCGCGCACCCTGCCCGATACCGGCGATCGCGAGTGGTGGGTGCCGGTGATGGCGCTACTGGCCGATGGCGTGACACCGGACAAGCTCTTCCCGCTCGATCTCGACCGCGCCTACAAGAAGCTCGACACGATCAAGCCGTCGGTCGCAGCGTGGTGGAAGAGCGGCGACAACTCGATGCAGATCCTGCGTGGCGGCGAGGCCGTGATGGCGATGGTCTATTCCAGCCGCGCCGTGCCGCTCAGCAAGAACGAAGGCTTCAACTTCACCTGGAACGGCGCGATCCGCGACGTCGGCAACTGGGCGATCCTGAAGAACGCGCCCAACGCCGCCAACGCGCTCGCCTTCCTCAACTTCTTCACCACCAATCCGCAGGAGCACGCGCCATTCAGCGGCAAGGTCAGCTTCGACAGCAACAACGCCGCCGCCGCCAACCTGATCCCGCCGGAGGAGCGCCGCTTCCGCCCGTCGTGGCCGGACAACTGGTCGAAGCTGGTGGTCGCCGACTACGAATGGATCGCGGCCCACCGCCCCGCCATGCGCGAACGCTGGATCAGCTGGCTGACGCGCTGATCATGCTGGTCGTCCACCATCTCGGCAAATCGCAGAGCGAGCGGATCGTCTGGCTCTGCGAGGAGCTCGGCATTCCCTACGAACTCAAGGTCTACGACCGCGACAAGGTCACCCGGCTCGCGCCGCCCGAATACAAGAAGCTGCACCCGATCGGCGCCGCGCCGGTGATCGACGACGGCGACGTCCGCATCGCCGAGTCCGGCGCGATTGTCGATTACATCGTGGCGAAGTACGGTAACGGCCGGCTGGTCCTCAAGCCCGAGCATCCTGATTTCGCGCAGTTCCTCTACTGGCTGCACTTCGCCAACGGCACGTTCCAGCCGGCGACAGGCCGTAACATGATCCTGAGCCGGCTCGACTTGCCGGCGGACAACCCCGTGCTGGCGGCGATGAAAGGCCGATTGACGTTGGCGCTGGGCTCGCTGGAGGAGCGCCTGAAATCGAACCGGTTCCTCGCTGGCGCGACGTTCACGACGGCCGATATCATGCTCGTCTTCACGCTGACGACCATGCGGTTGTTCTACGCCTACGACCTGAAGCCCTACCCGGCTATCCTCGCCTATCTGCAACGGATCGGCACACGCCCGGCCTATCAGCGTGCCATGGCCAAGGGCGATCCCGACATGACGCCGCTGCTGACGTAGCGACTCGTCGTCCTGAGCGTAGCGAAGGACCTCGCGGTATTGCGGTCACACGCAAACGTCGTGACCGATCGCATCACCGCGAGGTCCTTCGCTGCGCTCAGGACGACAACAAGGATCAATCCAGCGGCTTGGGATCGAGGAACCGCTTCACGACGTTCTCCATCAACCGCGAGACGTTGTTGTCGTACCTGTTGTGCGAGAGCGCCGTGACCCAGGCGATCGAGCCGGTCGAGAACACGCCGCCGCCCTTGGCGGTCGGGAAGTAGACGAGGTCGGCGCGCACGCGCGAATTCTGCTCGCCGTCGAGACCGCGGTGGAAGGTGCGGAACTCTTCCGGCGCCGGCATGCCGCCATAGCCGATGCGGTCGGCGCTGGCGACCAGCAGCATCGCGGGTGGCGAGCCCAGCTCGGGATCGGCGCGGTCGATCTCCAGCCCCGCCGCGCCGCCGTTGCGCGCGCCGAAATCGCCGATCACCTCGCCGGGCGCGATGCCCTCGAACATCCAGGCGACACGCGGGTTCTCGCTGTCGGGCAGACGGCGATAGCCGGCCGAGCGGTCGAAGACCTGGGCGTCGAAGCCCACGCCGACCAGACGCTGCGGCGCGCGGCCGTTGCTGCGCCATAGGCCGGCGGACTCACCGGTGAACGCCAGGTGGGCCTCACCCGCCTCGCCTTCCCAGGTGCGCACACCGGTGACGTCGCGGCGCACCTCGATCACGCCCGGCAGGTCGCGATGGAAGGCGATGCGCCAGTAGAAGCCGTTGCCGCCGAGATACATATGGCGGCCGCCGGAGCGCTGGTAGGCGTCGATCGCGTCCCACATCTCCCGTGAATAGTACTCAGGGTGCGAGAGCGTCATCATGCAGCGATAGGAGCTGAGCGCGGCCAGCCCCTCGCGATGCAGCTCCTCGTCGCTGACCACGTCGTAGTCGATGCCCTTCTCTTCCAGCCAGTCGATCAGGTGGGTGTCGTTGCCGTAGTTGAAGGTGTTGCAGCGTGGCCGCATGTTGAGGATCGGCCGCTTGGCGCTGCTCACCCGCCAGCCGCTACCGTCGGCGTGGGTGTCGTAGGTCGACAGCCCGACCTCGCGATGCGCCTGCAGGTAGAGATCGTCGCGCGACAGCACCAGCAGGCCTTCGAGCATCGACTCGGCGTGCACCTGGTCCATGCGCAACGCGCCGTTGGCATAGGCGAGGTAGGTCGCCAGCGGCACGACGATGGCGAGCTTCGCCCTTGGCGCCGCGCGCGGCGTGCGCACGAAGAAGCCGACATAACTGTCGACCGGATCGCCGTCGGCCGGCTGCGCGGTCATGCGCAGCGCGTAGTAGCCGCCGCGCAGATCGGCGGGAATGTCGAGCGTGACGTCCGGCGACCAGCCCGCGTCCTGCATGTCGTCGGAGCAGAAATGGATCGCGCCGTAATGCGCGGGCAGCGCGCGCCAGTCGTTGGCCGTACCGTCCCAGTTCGCGCCGGTGACGCCTCGCGCCGGGATCTGCACCAGCGCACCGTGCAGGCGGTTGGCCGAGCGGTCGCGTACGGTCTGGCCGGGGATATCGATGGAAAAGTCCCACGCCGCGATGAGATCGGCATCGCCTGGCGGCGGATTGATCGCTTCGCACAGCGCGCGCATGGCGGTGGCGTCGATCGCGCCGCGACAGAGGCGCGGCCGATCGATCTTGCCGTCGAAATTGGCCTCGCCGACGGCGCGCGCGGCGATCATCAGCGGCGCGCCCGCGGGCCAGCGCAGTCCCGACGCCGCGCTCGCCGCGCCCGAGGCGCTGCGGTCACGGCCGGCCTGCGGATCGAGGCTCACCTGCCGGACGGACAGCGCGCCGGTGCGTGCGTCGTAGCTGCCGCAGACGAACAGCCACTCGCGGCCCAGCACCGGTTGGCTCGCGCGCGCGGCCACCGCGCTCTTGCCGTCGCCCACCGCGAGTTCGAGATGCCCCTGTGCGTCGAGGCCGAAGCACCAGCCCGCGCGCGCGAGAATGGTCTGCGCCGCCGCGCTCGGGAGTGTCGGCCAGATGAAGGCGCCGACGCTGAAGCTCTCGATGCCGTGCAGCATCGGCCGGTCGGCGATCACCGCGCAGGAGCCGGGCTTCAGTGGCTGATGGCGCAAGGTGCGTTTGCCGTCGATCGACGACGGGATCGGTACGACCTTCAAGCCGGGGCCCGCAGGATCCGGATCGCCGCAGCGCACGCGCACCAGCGACACGTCGACGTGCTTGAGCGTCGCGCTGGAGAGGTGGAAGGCGATCCGCCCACCCGGTTCGACCACCGGCGGCCAGGCGTAGCCCAGGACGGACGTCGTATCGATGCCACCCAAGCGCATGTCAGTCACCGATCGCCTGTCCCGTCAGCGCTTCCCAGCGCAGCTTGAAGATGTCCCACTCGGCGGCGGCCGGTGAGTCGTAGACGCGGTTCTGCATCAGCTCGACCGGCGCGTTGCGCTTGCCGGGCAGCTTGCCCAGCACCCAGCGCTTGCCCGGCTCGACTGCGTACAGCACGTAGCGCCCGCCGGGCGATTCCCAGCGCATGCGATGCAGCAGCATCTGCAGCTCGCGGCTATGCGGCCCTTTGGGGCTGCGGCGGAATTCCTCGACGAGATCGGTGCGGGTGGGATCGACGGGATAATGCGCGGCGTCGGGCGCGTTGTTCAGCATGCGGGCAACTCTCCTCGACCGGCATCGTAGGGGCGGTGGCGCCAAAGAAGAAGGGCCGCCCCAAAGGGCGGCCCTTCCATTGCCACGGCCTCATTTCCGAGGCCAAGACGGCTAAATCAGTCGGTGTCCCCCGAAACGGAGGCGACGACGATCCAGGCCTTGGCCATACGGGGCCGAACGTGACAATGAGACACTGGATCACCTCCTTTCGGTTGTCGGAACAGGACAGATACTATGACGCATTCAGCGCCAAACGACAAGGGAATCGATCCATGAAGGTGCGCACCCTGGCCGATATCGAGGCGTTGGAGCGCGTGCCGCTGGGCGAGCGGATCCAACAGCAGAACGTGCTGGAGCTGCTGCAGGAAGCGGCGCGCAAGTACAGCCGCGGCGTCGCCATCCGCTACCTCACCGGCACCGGACCTGAGGCCGAAGTCGAGGACGTCAATTTCTATCAGCTGCTGCGACGCACGATCCAGACCGCCAACCTGCTGCGCAGCCAGGGTATCGGCCACGACGACGTCGTCACCCTGCTGATGCCCAGCGTGCCGCAGACCTTCTACGCGCTGTGGGGCGCGCAGATCGTGGCGGTGGCCAATCCGGTGAACTACTTCCTGGAGGCCTCGCAGATCGCCGGCATCATGAAGGAGGCCGGCGCCAAGGCGCTGATCGCCGCCGACCCGTCGATCTTCCCCGACATCTGGCCCAAGGTCGACGCGATCCGCGCCGCGATCCCCGACCTCAAGGTCTTCCGCGTCGGCGGCGGCGGCAATGTCCCCGGCGTGATCGACTTCGACGCCGAGCGCGCGGCGCAGGCCGGCGATTGGCTGCTGTCGCGGAAGCCGCTGCGGCCCGACACGCTGGCGGCGCTGTTCCACACCGGCGGCACCACCGGCCTGCCCAAGCTCGCGCGCCATACGCATGGCGCGCTGGCGCTGATGGCGTGGACCAACACGCTGATGTTCGACCTGGGGCCGGGCACGGTGCTGCTCAATCCCCTGCCCCAGTTCCATGTCGGCGGCTCGCTGTTCGGCGCGCTGGCGCCGATCGCGCAGGGCTGGACGGTGGTGATCCCCACGCCGCTGGGCGCGCGTAACCCAAACGTGGTGCGCGACTACTGGGGCATCGTCGAGCGCAACAAGGTCGTCGTGGGTGGCGCGGTGCCGACCTCGCTGGCGGCGATCATGAACGTGCCACGCGAGGGCCATGACCTGTCGTCGCTCAAGACCTTCGTCACGGGCGGCTCCACGGTGCCGGTCGAGCTGATCCGCCGCATCGAGCGCGAGCTGGGCGTGCCGGTGATCGAGGGCTACGGCATGACCGAGGTGCATTGCTACTCGACCATGAACCCGCTGCACGGCGAGCGCCGCTCGGGCTCGGTCGGTCTGCGCTTGCCGTACACCCAGGTGCGCATCGCCGACGTGGGCGTGGACGGCACGATCCGCCGCGACTGCGCCACCGGCGAGATCGGCCATGTGCTGATGCGCGGGCCGCAGGTGACGCCGGGCTATCTCGATCCGCGCCACGACAGGGGCGCGATGCTGGGTGGCGGCTGGCTCGATTCCGGCGATCTCGGCCGGCTCGACGCCGAGGGCTACGTCTGGCTCACCGGCCGCTCGAAGGACCTGATCATCCGCGGCGGCCACAACATCGACCCCGTGGTGATCGAGGAGGCACTGAACCGCCATCCGGCCGTCGAGACCGCCGCCGCCGTCGGCCTGCCCGACACCTACGCCGGCGAAGTGCCGATGGTCTACGTGCAGCTCAGGCCCGGCGCGACAACCACGTCGGAGGAACTACGGGAGTTCTGCCGCAAGGAGATTCCCGAACGCGCCGCGGTGCCGGTGCAGGTGGTGCCGATCCCGGTCATGCCGGTGACCGGCGTCGGCAAGATCTTCAAGCCGGCGCTGCGGCTCGACGCGGCGCAACGCGCGTTCGACGCCGCGCTCGCACCGCTGCGCGCCGAGGGCGTGACGGCGATGGTGAGCGTCGGCAGTGACGCCACGCACGGCACGCTCGCCACGGTGCGCGTCACGGCAGCCGGCGGCGCCACGAAGGACGCGATCGCCAAGCGCTGCACCGAGCTGCTGGGTGGATTCCAGATCCGTCACGTTGTGACGTTCGACGCGCAATAACAGTACTGACGGTTGCATTCGCGCGACCGTCTGCTCTACTGCATGGTGACGCCTCCAACGTCGAGGTCACCATGAGTGCGCTCGAGAAACGGCTAGCGCGGCTGCGTAGCTTCAACGCCTGGGTACAAGGCGGCGACGCGGATCTCGGCGAGGAGAGTGCTGATCGTGGCGCGCTGGCGCTTGAGTCCATGCCCGCCGCGCCGATCGAGGATCGCGTCGCGCTCGAAAGCATCGTGTTGCGCCGAACCCGACCCGTCCTGGCGATCCGTGACCATGTAACCCGTCTGGAATTCGTCGATCCCGCCGACAGCGAGATCTGGAAAGCGCGCCTGGAAGCCGCGCGGCCGTTCCTCGACAAGGCGGTCCGCGCCGTGGGCCGCATCAACCTCAGCGGCGCGGACCTCGACTGGGTCGGTACCGGCTGGCTGATCGCCGACAATACGTTGGTGACCAACCGCCATGTCGCCAATCTCTTCGTGGCGCGCGACGGTCGGGGCTTCACCTTCAACATGGGGCGCAACGGCAGGGTCGGCGCCGATATCGACTTCCTGCAGGAGATCGACAGCCTCGACGCGCTGACCTTCAGGCTGGTGCGGCCGTTGCATGTCGAGGATGCAAGCGGTCCCGACATCGCTTTCTTCGAGGTCGAGGTGATGTCGGGCGATATCAGGCTGGCCGCGCCCATCGCGCTCGCCGCGAAGCCGCGCCTCTCCAACAACGTCGCCACCATCGGCTATCCCGCCTATGACAGCCGTATCCTCGAGCCGGAGCTGATGGAGGAGATCTACGGCAAGGTCTACAACAAGAAGCGCCTGGCGCCGGGCGGCGTCACCAAGGTCGAGGATGTGCGTCTGCTGCACAACTGCACGACCCTGGGCGGCAATTCCGGATCGGCGATCGTCGATCTCGACACCGGCGAGGCGCTGGGCCTGCATTTCAGCGGCAGGTTCCTCGACACCAACTACGCGGTGCGCGCCGACGTGGTGAAGCGCGTGCTCGACGACGTGCGAGCCGGCCGGCGAACAAGCGGGTTCGCCCCACGGCCCGAAGGCGCCGTGCGCCCCGGCGTCACCACCGCACCCGTGAAGCTGACGGTCCCGCGCAACGCTGGCAGCGTCAGCATGACCGTACCGCTGACCATCACGGTGTCGCTGGGAGGGCCGACGGCCGTTGCACCGGCTCGCCCCCGCACGCCGCTGCCGGCGTCACGCGACGACGGCGCGATCGACGGCGAGGAGGCGGTCGCCGCCGACTACCGCGACCGTGAAGGCTACGACCCCGCCTTCCTGGGCGGCGGCGCGCTCGCGGTGGCGCTGCCCGCCGTCGAGCGGCACGCCAACGACGTGCTCGATTTCGAGTTCGAGGGCAGGACCGAGACCGAGCTGCGCTACGACCACTACTCCGTCGTGATGAGCCGGCGCCGCCGCATGTGCTTCTTCAGCGCCGTCAATATCGACGGCGCGTTGTCGAAGAAAAGCAGACGCGTCGGCTGGAAATGGGATCCGCGCATCCCCAAGGCGCGGCAGATCATGAACGAGTGCTACGGCAATCCGCCGAAGTTCAGTCGCGGGCACATGACGCGGCGCGAGGATCCGGGCTGGGGTGAGACGGCGGCGGCGGCCAAGCGCGGCAACGAGGATTCGATGCACGTGACCAACGCCACGCCGCAGATGCAGGCGTTCAACGCGCCGATCTGGCTGGAGCTGGAAGACTACGCGCTCGACCACACCAAGGAAGACCGCATGCGGGTCTCGGTCTTCACCGGCCCCTACTTCACCGACGACGATCCGACGATGCATGGCGTGCGCATCCCGCGCGCTTTCTGGAAGATCATCGCCTTCATCCACGACGAGACCGGCGCGCTTTGCGCCACCGGCTACGAGATGGATCAGAGCGAGAGCCTGCCCGACGAGGAGGAGTTCGTCTTTGGCGCGCTGACCTCCTCGCATCTCAACGTCGCGATGCAGGTGCCGATCCGCTCGATCGAGGCCAAGAGCGGGCTGCGCTTCGGCCGGTTGGCCGAGGTCGATCCGCTGGCCGAGGCCGAGGAGGCGATCGGCGAAGAAGCCCGGGTGCCGCTCATCAGCCTGGAGCAGATCCGCTTCGTGCGCTGACGCGATTGCCGCGCGCTGCTATACTAGTCAGTAAAATTGCAGTCGACGCGACAAATGCAAGAGTAAGGGGCAGGTCGACGACCTGGGCGATACGCCATGCGCGCTCTGACGCCGGCAGAACTCGTTGCGCTCGCCAAGTTGCTGACGACGGCGCTGAGCTTCGACAGCCTGCAGCGCATGGTCTATCTCGGCACCGGTGACCAGCTCTACGAGCAATATGTCGGCCCCGGCCGGCCGCTCCGGCCGACCATCGAGGATCTGCTGAAAGAGCTGGAGAAGCTCGGCATCACCGAGCAGTTCCTCGCCGTTGTCTATCGCGAGCTGCCGTTCCGCGCCGACGTGCGTGGCGCGATCATCGCGCTCCATCCTCAGATCGACGGCCACGCGGCATTGCGGCCGGTGGTTTTCCAGCTTCAGCAGGGCGGTGTCACGCAGCCATCGGAACCCGGCGCCGGCCCCGGCCTGCAACGCAACGTGCGCCCGAGGCTCAAGCAGGTCGATCTGCGGGTCTGGCTCGACCGCGTCGAGGCGGTGGAGCGCCAGGTCTGCCGCGTCGAGGCGGACGGCCAGGCGATCGGCACCGGCTTCCTGGTCGGCCCGTCGGCGGTGCTGACCAACTGGCACGTGGTCGACGAGGCGCGCAATCGGGGCAAGCTCGCGCAGCTCGCCTGCCGCTTCGACTATCGCCGGCTATCGAACAACACACTCGATCCAGGCAAGCTGATCGCCGTCGCCAAGGTCGTCGACGAACAGCCCTGCAGCGACGCCGAACGCACCGCCACGCCCGATGATCCGCCACCAAAAGCGGGCGAGCTCGACTACGCGTTGCTGGAGCTGGGCGCGGCCGCCGGTACCGAGCGCGGCTTCGCGACGCTGGCCGGTGCGCCGATCGCGGCCGACGACGCGCTGATCATCGTGCAGCATCCAACCGGCGAGCCGGCCAAGTTCGCCGTCGACACCGGCTCGGTGATCGGCCTGATCCACGCCGGCCAGCGGCTGCGCTACCGCACCAACACCGAGGCCGGCTCCTCCGGCTCGCCGTGCTTTAGCATGGACATGGATCTGGTCGCGCTGCACCACCTGGGCGACCCGCGCGTGCGCGATCCTCTGTTCAACCAGGGTATCCCGATCGCGCTGGTCAAGGAAAGCATCCTCGCGCGTGGCCACGGCGCGCTGTTGTCGGCGTGAGGTCGAGACATGACCGAGATGCTCACCGCACAGCAGTTCGACGAGCTCTGCCGCGTCATGGGCGACACGCTGAAGCGCGACGACTTCGAGCGCGTGCTGGAACGCTATCCCGGCAACGAGGGACCGGGCACCTGCCTGCCCGAGAACGGCGCGCCGCTGCAATTCGCGACCAGCTGCATGAAGGCGGTCAAGATCGAAGGCACGATGCTGCCCTTCCTGTCGCGTGTCGTCGAGCAGAAGTGGAAGGACGAGAAATTCCGTGCCTCGATCGTCGGCAAGGTCCGCACGCTGGTGCGGGCCTCAGCGGCGGCGGAGCCCCAGGCCAAGGCGATCGCCGGCGCTTTGACAGCGCTGACCGCGGCGCTGGCCGCGTCGCCCGCGCCGCAATGTCCCGGCCGGACAACTTGCGACTTCGTGCGCCAGTCGCGCCCGGCGCTGCAGATCGTCATCGGATCGCTCGACCAGTTCGACGCGCTGAAGGCGCTGCACGACAGCCTGCATGTGCTGCAGGTGAACGGCGCCGACTGGCTCGACGAGGATCAGACCGACGACACGCGCGACTTGCCGCGCGAGAACTTCGTCGAGATGGTCGGCAAGCTGCGCGATGTTGCGGCCGCGGTCGAGACGCGCCTGCCCGGCGCGGCCGTCGAATGCTGCCGGCGCTGCCACACCATCGCCGCCGCCGCCGCCCGGCGCCTTGCCGCCGGCGCCGGGGACGAGTCCGAATTTGCGCTGGCGGAGCTGCGCGCCCTGGTCGCCCGCGAGCCGGAGATCATCGACGAGGCGATGTTCGGGCTGTCGCGCGATCTGCCGCTGCGCACCTTGCGCGATCTGATCGCGTCAGGCGCCAGCGTGCCCGGCGCGCCGGGCCAGCAGATGACGGCGGCCAGCGAGGCGTTGCGCCAGATGAGCGAGGCGCTGCGCGCGCGCATTCTGGAGCACGCGCTGTGGCAGGCGAC
>CAYTFW010000050.1:0-35162 GCA_964437145.1 uncultured Rhizobiaceae bacterium | reverse complement strand
GAGCGCCGGCGTCCCGCCGGCATCTTATGAGCCGGCGGGACGCCGGCGCTCCCAGCTTCGTGGCGGCAGAGCGTGACCCTGGCCGAAGCCGCGCTGGTCAAACCCAAGGCGTCGAGCGACGACCTCATCATGCGCGCCGGCATCGCCGTCGTGCTGATCCTGCTGGCGCTGTTTGTCGCCGCGCCGCTGTGGACCCTGCTGTCCAAGAGCTTCCACAACGCCGACGGCAAATGGGTCGGCCTCGACAACTACATCCGCTACGTCTCGACGCCGGCGCTGATGCAGTCGCTGTGGAACAGCCTGTGGATCTCGCTGCTAACCACGGCGATCGTCGTGCCGCTGGCCTTCGTCTACGCTTACGCGCTGACCCGCGCGATGCTGCCGGGCAAAGCGCTGTTCCAGGCGGTGGCGCTGATTCCGATCCTGGCGCCATCGCTCCTGCCAGCGATGTCGATGATCTACCTTTTCGGCAATCAGGGCATGCTGAAGAACCTGCTGGGCGGCGGCGAGATCTATGGCGCCGGCGGCATCGTCGCCTCGCAGGTCTTCTATTGCTTCCCGCACGTGCTGATGATCCTGGTCACGGCGCTGTCGATGGCCGACCAGCGGCTCTACGAGGCGGCCGAGGCGCTGGGCGCCTCGCGCTGGCGCATCTTCTGGACCGTCACGCTGCCCGGCGCGCGCTACGGCCTGATCAGCGCGATCTTCGTCTGCTTCACCCTGGTGCTGACCGATTTCGGCATCGCCAAGGTGATCGGTGGCCAATTCAACGTGCTGGCCACCGACGTCTACAAGCAGGTCATCGGCCAGCAGAATTTCGAGATGGGCGCGGTGGTCGGCCTGATCCTGCTGGCGCCGGCCGTGCTGTCGTTCTTCGCCGACCGCTACGCGCAGAAGCGCCAGGTCTCGCTGCTCTCGGCGCGCGCGGTGCCCTATACGCCGAAACGGCAGCGCGGCCGTGACGCGTTGCTGTTGCTGTTCTGCTTGGTGATCGCCGGCCTGATCCTGGTGATCATCGGCATCGCCGGCTGGGCCTCGCTGATCAAGCGCTGGCCTTACAATCTCTCGCTGACGCTCGACAACTACGACTTCGAGAATTTCGATCCCACCGGCTGGGGTCCACTGTGGACGTCGCTGAAGATGGCGGCGCTGGCGGCCGCGATCGGCGCCATCGCCATCTTCACCGCCGCCTGGCTGCTGGAAAAGAGCCGCGGCTTCCACCTGGTGCGCGGCCTGGTGCAGTTCCTCGCCACCCTGCCGATGGCGGTGCCGGGGCTGGTGCTGGGCCTGGGCTACATCTTCTTCTTCAACAGCCCGTCGAACCCGCTGAACTTCCTCTACGGCACCCTGGCGATCCTGGTGATCAACACCATGGCGCACTTCTACACCGTGGCGCATGTCACGGCGGTCACGGCGCTGAAGCAGCTCGACGCCGAGTTCGAGGCGGTGTCGGCGTCGCTGAAGGTGCCGCTGCCGGTGACCTTCGTGCGCGTCACCGTGCCGATCTGCCTGCCGGCGATCCTCGACATCTTCATCTATCTCTTCGCCAACGCCATGACGACGGTGTCGGCGGTGATCTTCCTCTACGCCGCCGAGACCAAGCTGGCCTCGATCGCGGTGATCAGCATGGACGAGTCCGACTTCAACGCCGCGGCGGCGGCGATGGCGATGTGCATCGTCCTCGTCTCGCTGGCGACGCGGCTGCTGCACCTGCTGCTGGAGCGCACGGTGCTGGCCAAGCTGCAGCGCTGGCGGCGTCGATAGCTTGTGGGAGCGCCGGCGTCCCGCCGGCTCATGAAAGAGGCCGGCGGGACGCCGGCGCTCCCAAAGAGGTCAATTCGGCTGATACCGCCGATAGAAGTCGCGGGTGCGCTTCTCGCCGATGTCGCAGCCCAGCTCGTAGCGGCGGTGCCCGCCCGGGCCGGGCGCATGCGGATCGCGCCGGATGCCCTCCGCGCTGTCGCGGCTCTGTGCGAATTGCAGCCCCGCGCGCGGCTCCGGCGCGAAATCGGCGATCTCCTGCAGGAGCTTCTTGCGGATCGCCTCGGCGAAGTTCTGGAAGTCGTTGGCGACGATCATGAAGGAGCGCGGCCCGCCGATGACGCAGCCCTCGTAGTAGCGGTCGAGGTCGGGGTCGTTGGGAAAGCCGGTCGGGTTGGGCCGGTCGTTGAAGATCGGCAGGCCGTTGATGGTGATACCGCGGGCGATGGCGTCGTCGCGCGCCTCGGTCACCATGCCGCCGTCATTGTTCGAGCCGTCGCCGGAGATGTCGAGCACCTTGCGCTCCGGCACCCAACGCAGTCGGTCGAACATCGGCATGGCGTAGCGGATCGCGCCGGTGATCGAGGTGCGCATCATGCGCGCGATCGGCATGGTCTCGAGCCTGTGGGTGAAGGCGTCGATCGCTTGCTCGCTGTCGAGCAGCGTCCAGTCGACCACCAGGTTTTGCCGCCAGGCGTCCGACCATTCGTAATAGGAGACGGCGATGCGGCCGTGATAGCCGCCGAGGATGGCGCGGCGGATCGCCGGATCGCGGAAGGCCTTGACGTAGCCGTCGCGCTGCAGGCGGCCTTCGTCGACATCGACGCTGCCGGAGACATCGATCGCCAGCGCCAGCGCCAGGTCGATCTCCCGATCCGGCTGGTGGGTCTTGGCGTTCTGGGCACGGGCCGGCGCGTGGGCGGCGAACGACAGCGCCATCAGCGTGGCCATGAGCCACGCCAGGGGACGCCGTCGGGCGGGTGCGTCAGCCATCAGCTGCCTCCATTCCGGTCCGCGGCCGAAAGCGTACGCCTGTCGAAACGGCCTGGGAAGCGGCGCGTCGGCGGACTGGCGTGTCTCCGCGGAACATGTTTGCCTTAGGCATCACGCAAACGCCGTGCCGCCCCCTATCGTTCAAAAGGGGGGGGCGCACCACGCGCGGGAGGACGCCCATGGATCTGTCGCTCAGCCCCGAGGATCGCGCCTTTCAGGACGAGGTGCGTCAGTTTTTCGCGGAGAATCTGACGCCCGACTTGCGCGAGGCCGGCGCGCGCACCGGCGGCGTCTTCGCCGATTTCGAGGCCTCGCTGCGCTGGCACCGCAAGCTGGCGAAGAAGGGCTGGGCGGCGACGACCTGGCCCAAGGAATATGGCGGCCCCGGCTGGAGCGCCACGCAGCGCTACATCTATTCGCGCGAGGCCACCGCCGCCGACGCGCCGCGCATCTTCAACATGGGCGTGCGCATGGTCGGTCCGGTGATCATGAAGTTCGGCACGCCGGAGCAGAAGGCGAAGTACCTGCCGGGCATCATCTCCGGCGACATCGTCTTCTGCCAGGGCTACTCCGAGCCGGGCTCGGGCTCCGATCTCGCCTCGCTCAAGACGCGCGCCGATTCCGACGGCGACGACTACGTGATCAACGGCACCAAGATCTGGACCACCGGCGCGCATATCGCCAACCGCATGTTCTGCCTGGTGCGTACCTCGAGCGAGGGCAAGGCGCAGGACGGCATCAGCTTCGTGCTGATCGACTCGATGCAGACACCAGGCCTCACGGTGAAGCCGATCATCACTCTGGCCGGCGACCACGAGGTCAACCAGGTTTTCTTCGACAATGTGCGCGTGCCCAAGGCCAACCGCATCGGCCCGGAGAACGCCGGCTGGACCGTGGCCAAGCACCTGCTGGAATACGAGCGCGGCGGCGAGGCCTACACGCCCAACCTCTACGCCCGCATCGAGGACGTGCGCCGCATCGCGCGCGAGGAGGCGGCCAACAATGGCGGCCGTCTGATCGACCAGCCGGAATTCGCACGCAAGCTGGCCGAGACGGAGATCGCCATCCAGGCGCTGGAGACCATCGAGCTGCAGGTGCTGTCCGACCTCAGTCAGGGCAAGAACCCCGGCGCGATCTCCTCGGCGATGAAGGTGCGCGGCTCCGAGACGCTGCAGTTCCTCGACGAGCTGGGCATCGAAGCGCTGGCGCACTACGCCGCGCCCTTCGAACCCGAGGCCCGGGCGCTCGGCCGCAACGAGCCCACGGTGACGCCGGACTACGCGCTCACCGCCATGCCGCTCTACCTCAACAACCGCGCCGCGACGATCTACGCGGGCTCGAGCGAGGTGCAGCGCAACATCCTCGCGAAGGCCGTACTGGGTCTCTGATGTACACCCTGCACGGCTTCAACCCTTCACCGTACTCGGTGAAGATGCGCGCGATCCTGCGCTATCGGCGCATCCCGTTCATCTGGAAGGCGACTGGCAATCCGCGTGACGAGGCTATCGCGGCGGGGCTGCCGCCGGTGATTCCGGTGCTGCGCTTTCCCGATGGCCGGGCGATGAACGACTCGACGCCGCTGGCCTATGCGCTGGAGCGGGAGCATCCCGGTGAGCGCTCGATCATCCCCGACGATCCGATGCTCGCGTATCTCAGCGACCTGCTCGAGGATTTTGGCGACGAGTGGGTCACCAAGATGATGTTCCATTACCGCTGGTACTACGCGGCGGATCGCGATTTCGCGCAGACCTGGATCATCACCTCGCGCGATCCCGTGATGGCGGCGGACGCGCGGCGCGCCGGCATGAAGGCGTTCAACGACCGCCAGGTCGGGCGCATGGCGCTGGTCGGCTGCACCGAGCAGAACCGGCCGGTGATCGAGGACAGCTATCGCGTCGTGCTCGACACGCTCGACCGCCACGTGCGGGCGATTCCCTTCCTGTTCGGCGCGCGGCCGTCGCTGGCGGATTTCGGCCTGTACGGCCAGTTGCAGATCCTGTCGGTCGACCCGACGCCAATGGCCGAGATGCGGGCGCGGGCGGCCGATGTCTATTGCTGGCTGATGCGGCTCGACGATGCCTCGGGCGTCGAGGGCGAATGGCTCGACGGCAAGGCTGCGCTGCCGGACACGCTGACGGCGCTGCTCAAGCATTGCGGCGAGACGTATCTGCCGTTCCTCGCCGCCAACATGCGGGCGTTGCGCGATGAGGCGACCGAGTTCGAGCTCGATATTGTCGGCCGGCGCTACAGCCAGGCGCCGTTCCGCTATCAGGGCAAATGCTACGACGCGCTGCGCAAGAAGCTCGCGGCGCTGCCGCGCGATGTGCGCGTCAGGCTCGATCCTACGCTGGAGCAGGCGGGTTGCCTGTCATGGCTGACCTAGGCCGCGCGCGCTGCGCGAGATAGAGGATCGTCAGCAGCGCGAGGTTGATCAGGTTGGCGAGCAGCGCCAGCCGGAAGGCCCAGGCATACGAGCCGGTGTTGTCGAAGATCACGCCGCCCAGCCAGCCGCCCACCGCCATGCCGCACATGGCGAGGAACAGCACCACGCCCAGGCGCCAGCCGCCGATGCCCGGCCCATACAGCGCGCGCAGGTTCAGCGCGTAGCCCTGGACGATGGCGATGAACGGGATGCCGTGGATGGCGGACAGCGTGTAGATGCCCCAGAGCGAGGCAACAAACAGGAAGCCGACCAGCGCCACGATCTGGATCGCCGAGCAGATCAGGCTGGTGGGCAGCGGGCCGATCTTGTCGGCCAGCCTTCCCATGACGAAGGTGCTGGCGATCGCCGTCAGCAGGATCAGCGACACGGCTTCGGCGCCGCGATCGGCGGCGAAGCCGAGATCGCCGCAGAACGCCACCATGTGCGCGAAGGGCATCGCCATGGCGAGGCAGCAGCAGAACGACGCCGCCGAGAGCAGCGCCATGATCGCCGGCGACGACATCGGCAGCGTCGCGAGGTTCTCGCGCGCGGGCGCATTGCCCGGCCCGCGCGGAATAGGCGCACGGCGCACGTAGAGCGCCCCCAGCGCCAAGATCACCGCGGCGATGACGCCGAAGATCATCAGCGTGCTTCGCCAGCCATAGTCTGGCAGCAGCGCGCGATAGATCTGCGGCCAGACGAAGCCGCCCACCGCCGGGCCGACCGAGACGATGGCTACGGCGACGCCGCGACGGCCCTCGAACCAGCCCTGGATGTTGTTGAGCATCGGCGTGAAGGTTGCCGAGTTGCCGAGGAAGCCCATCAGCAGGCCGTAGCCCAGGAACAGCGTGACCTGCCCGCCGCTGGAGCCCAGCCAGGCGCCCATCGCGATGCACAAGGCGGCGATCAGCAGCGGTGGGCGTGGTCCGAGCTTGTCGGACAGCCAGCCCATCATGATGCCGCCGGCGCCGCCACCGATATAGGCCAGCGTATAGGCGAGCGACGGCACCTGACGCTGGCCGCCGAACTCCCGCGCCATCTCGGACATGGCGACGATGGGCAGGAAGCCCGAGCCGCCGCTGGCGGCGATGCAGATCATCGACACCACGGCCAGCCGCCAAGCGTAGCCGCTTTCGATCCCGGGCGATGACGCTGACACCGTGCTCGCTTTCCGTTCTCCCCGCCTGGGCGGGGGCGAAGGACTATGCCATCACTGCGGCTTGTAGCCGATACCGTCGATGATGCCCTTCCAATGCGCGAGGTCCTTGGCCATGCGCTCGCGCACATATTCCGGCGTTGAGGTCTCGACGTCGAGGCCGAGCTCGGTCAGCCGCTTGCGCAGGTCGGGCAGCGCCAGTATCGCGCCCAGCTCCTTGTTCCAGGCCTGCACGATGGCCGGCGGCGTCTTGGCCGCTGCGAGGAAGATGTACCAGCCCAGGATGTTGAGCTTGGGGTAGCCGAGATCGGTGGCGGTCGGCAGATCGGGCGCCGCATCGGTGCGCTTCTGGCCGGAGGTGAACAGTACCCGTACCTTGCCGGCGCGGTGATGCTCGAGGAAGTCGGTGATGCCGCCGCAGCCCGCCGCGATATGGCCGCCCTGCAGATCGGCGGCCAGCGGCGCGGCGCCGCGATAGGGCACCGGCTCAAGTGGTACGCCGATCTCGCGGCCGACCATCACGCCAAAGAAATGCGTGAAGGAGCCCAGCGCCGTGGTGCCGAAGCTCTGGCGGGTCGGGTTCTTCTTCAGCCACTCGATGTACTCGGCCAGCGTGTTGACGCCGATGCTCGGCGAGACGACGAAGGCGGTCTGCACCGTGCCGGCCAAGGTCAGCGGCGCGAAGTCGGTCATCGGATCGAACGGCACCGCCGCCATGGTCAGCTTCTGCACGATGGTGGCGCTGGGAATGTAGATGATCGTGCTGCCATCGGGGGCTGAGTTCTTCACCGCCTCGGCGGCGATGGTGCCGCTGGCGCCGGCCTTGTTCTCGATCAGCACGTTGCGGCCGGTGCGCTGCTTCAGCGGCTCCGCCATCAGCCGCGCCATCACGTCGGTGCCGCCGCCGGCGGGGAAGCCGACCAGGATCTTCAGCGTGCCCTCCGGCAGCCCGGTCTGCGCCGCCGAGATGCTGGGCAGCAAGGGCGCCGCGAGCGCGCCACCGACGATCGGCAGGGCGCGGCGGCGCGTCAGTCTGGTGGTCATGGGATTCGTTTCCTCCGTTCGGGTCTTCTGGGACCGCCGGCGTCTCGCCGGCTCTTCCCGCGATGCATCGCCGATGATGCCGGCGGGACGCCGGCGGTCCCACTGAAAACCAAAGGCAGCATCAGCCCACGAGGCTCCACGCCAGTTCGGCGCGTTCCCGGGCGGCGTTGCTCATCTTGATCGATTCGGCGTTGGCGGCGTTGCCGCTCAGCCCGCGGCGATAGACGCCCTGGGCGATCGCGGCGAGGCGGTAGAGCGAGAAGGCGAGATAGAAGTTCCAGTTGTCGATGCGCTGGCGCCCGGTGCGCTGGCGATAGGCGTCGACATACTCTGCTTCGGTCGGAATGCCGGTCGCCCTGAAATCCACATTGGCGTAGCCGTGCGGCGGGTCGGGCAGGTGATAGCCCAGGCAATTGTAGGCGAGGTCGCAGAGCGGGTGGCCCAGGGTCGAAAGCTCCCAATCGAGCACCGCCACGACGCGCGGCTCGGTGGGATGGATGATGATGTTGCCCAGCCGATAGTCGCCGTGGACGATCGAGGTCGGGTCCTCGGCGGGGATATGCGCCGGCAGCCACGCCGTGAGCTTCTCCATCGCCTCGATGCGCTCGGTCTTCAGCTCGGCGTATTGCTTGCTCCAGCGGGCGATCTGACGCGCGACGTACTGGCCGGTGCGGCCGTAGTCGCCGAGGCCTACGGCGGCGACATCGACCTGGTGCAGGCGCGCCAGCACCTCGTTCATCGAATCGAAGATTGCCTCGCGCTCGGTCTTCGACTGTTGCGCCATCGCCGGATCGTTGAAGATGCGGCCCTCGACGGCGTCCATGACGTAGAACATCTGGCCGATCACCGACTCGTCGGCGCACAGCACATGGGTGCGCGCCACCGGCACGCCGGTCTTCGCCAGGGCGGTGATCACCCGGTATTCGCGATCGACCTGGTGCGCCGAGGGGACGAGCTGTCCCGGCGGCTTCTTGCGCAGCACGAAGGCGCGGCGCTTGCCGTCCTCCATCTCGGCCGAGAGGAAAAACGTCGGGTTGGAATGGCCGCTGTCGAACTGCCGCACCTCGAGGCCGCCGCGATAGCCGGCGATGTGGCGGAAGAGATACGCATCGAGCTTGGCGGTGTCGAAGCGATGCCGCTCCATCACCGGGATCATGCTTGAATAGGTGGGCATCGCCTCGACCGTATGGCCGTCCCTTCACGGGCGCAAACGGCTCTCCTGCGCGCCTCCCATGCGCGTTCGCCGGATCGCGCTACGAAAGATCGGCTTGGAGGGACGCGGCCATCTTCTCGCCGATCATGACCGTCGTCAGATGCGTGTTGGCGCGGCAGTCGGCCGGCATCACCGAGGCGTCGACGACCCTGAGATTCTCCAGGCCCTGAACGCGGCATCGCGTGTCGACCACGCAGTCCGGATCGCCGATACGGCCCATGCGGCACGTGCCGGCGGCGTGCTGCGCGTCGGTGGTCTCGGCCACCAGCAGGGCGTCGAGATCGCCGCCTTGGAGCTTAGCGGCGTCCTCCAGTCTCGTCTGCGTCATGCCGAAGGCGATGCCCTCGGCGACGCCGGCAAACGCGGGCTGGCGCAGCATCGCGACCTGGCGCGCGAAGCCGTCGCGCATGCGCAGCAGGTCACGCTCGTCGCTGAGCATGTTCTCCTCGACGAAGGGATCGACATGCGGGTCGGCCGATCGCAGCTGCACGGCGCCGCGCGAGAAGGCCTCGAAGATCGAGCAGGACAGGCTGCCGGGCAGGGCCCGGCCGTCGTCGCCGAAGCCGCGATGGTTCATCGCCAGGAAGATCATGTCGCGATGGCCGGCACCGCCCAGGCCCGAGCTCCAGGTCACGCAGACATTGGTGTGGCGAAAGTCGATGTCGGTGGGGCGGTGCTCGGGCTTCAGCCGGACCTCGGCGCGCACCACGGGATGATCCATGAAGTGGCGGCCGGCCGCCGGTAGCGCATGACGCACGGCGATGCCGTGCTCGGCCAGCGACGCCGGGTCGCCGATGCCGGAGCGCATCAGGATTGTCGGCGAATGCACAGCGCCGGCGCTGATCACGATCTGCTGGCCGCGATAGGTGACGCGCTCCGCCCCGCGCAGGACCTCGACGCCGATGGCGCGGCGGCCCTCGAGGACGACACGATCGATGAGCGCTTCGCCGATGATGGCGAGGTTGTTGCGCCCGCGCGCTCGTTCGAGATAGCCGTCATTGGTCGACACGCGCCGGCGGCCGGCGCTACAGGTAATGGGATAGTGCGCCACGCCGTCGCCCATCGGCGCGTTGAGATCGTCGTGCCAGGGATAGCCCAAGGCCAGCGCCGCGTCGGCGGCGGCGCGGTCGATCGCACCCCATTGCGAGCGCGGGGTACGCCAGACCGGCAGTGGTCCATCGTTGCCGTGCCATGGCGAACCACTGAAGTGTTCGTCGGCCTCGGCCTTGCGGAAGAAGGGCAGCACGTCGTTGAACGACCAGCCCTCGCAGCCCAACGCCTCCCAGTGATCGAAGGCCGCCGCCACGCCACGGATCGCGATCATGGCGTAGACCGAGGACGAGCCGCCCATGCAGCGGCCGCGCCAGTAGAGGCGCGGCTGTTGGCCCGCTGCGCGGCGCGCCATCAGGCCGGGCCACTGGTACAGCGCCTGCAGGCGCGGCGGTACGATGATGCGCAGCGGGTTGATGCTGGCCATCTCCGGCGGCGTCTCGGCCGAGCGGAAATCCCTGCCGGCTTCGAGCAGCAGCACGCGCCGGTTTCCATCCTCGCTCAACCGCGCCGCCAGGGTGGCGCCGGCAGAGCCGGCGCCGACGATGATCACGTCGAAGGTTTCAGTCATCGGTTGGCCAGCCGCCAGACACGCTCCGGTGTAAGCGGGAGTTGGATGCGCTCCTCGCTATGCGCACCCAGCGCGTCCATCACCGCGTTGAGCACGGCGGCGGGCGCGCCATTGGTCGGCAATTCACCGACGCCCTTGATACCAAGGATATTGAACGGCGCTGGCGTCGAGACCGTGACCTGCTCGAAATCAGGCAGGTCGTCGGCGCGCGGCAGGGCGTAGTCCATCAGCGAGCCGGCCAGCAGCTGGCCGCTCTCACGATCATAGGCGGCGTCCTCCAGCAGCGCGCCGCCGATGCCGGCGGCATACCCGCCGTGCAATTGGCCATCGAGCAGCAGCGGGTTGACCACCGTGCCGACATCGACCGCGGACGAGAACCGCTCTATGACGACATGGCCGATCTCGGGATCGACCTCGACCTCGCAGATCGCGACGCCGGTCGGCCAGGTCTCGATCTTGTCGGCGAAATCGGCGCGGCCCTCGATCGCGCCCTTGCGCTGGGCGATCTCGAACAGGCCGACGCGCTTGTCCGTGCCGACGATGGTGAACGCGCCGTTGGCATACTCAAGATCGGCCGGCGCTGCTTCGAGCAGGTCGGACGCTTGCTCGCGCGCCCGCGCGATCACCACGTCGGCGGCGCGCTTCATGGTCGCGCCAGAGATGATCGTGGAGGACGAGCCGCCGGTGCCGCCGCCGCGCGGCGCTTTCAGTGTGTCGCCCTGCACGATGCGGATGCGATCGGGGCTCACGCCCAGCGCGGCGGCGACCACCTGGGCGTAGACGGTGGCGTGGCCCTGGCCCTGGCTTTGCGTGCCGGTGATCGCCTCGATCGTGCCGTCGGCGTTGACGGTGACGATCGAGGTCTCGTCGCCCCAACCGCCGGTGCCATGGATATGGGCGGAATAGCCGATGCCGCGTCGGCGTCCCCGCGCTTCGCTGGCGCGGCGACGGGCCGTCAGACCCGCGATATCGGCCTTCTTGTCCACCGCGTCGAGCAGTGCCGCGTAGTCACCGCTGTCGTAGGTGAAGCCCAACGGTGTGCGGTAGGGGAACTTGTCGGCCCTGATGAAATTCTGCCGACGCAACTCGCCGGGGTCGCGGCCGAGCTTGTGCGCGGCAAGGTCGACCAGACGCTCGACCATGACCAGCGTCTCCGGCTTGCCGGCACCACGGAAAGCGTCGACCGGCGCTGTGTTGGAGACCGCGCATTTCATCGCGATGTAGGCGGCCGGAATGTCGTAGAGGCCGGTCAGCACCTTGGCCATGCCGCCGGTCGGGATGGTGGGATTCACCGTTGAGACATAGGCGCCGAAATTCGCCACCGCATCGGCGCGAATGGCGAGGAAGCGGCCGTCGGCGTCGAGCGCCAGCTCGGCGGTCGCGACCAAGTCGCGCGCGTGCGTATCGCCGAGATGATGCTCGCCGCGCTCCTGGGCCCAGCGCACGTCACGCTCCAGCCGCAGCGCGGCGAAGCTCACCAGGATCTGCTCGGGGTAGGGTGGCAGCTTGGGGCCGAAGCCGCCGCCCACGTCGTGGGTCACCACCCGGAGGCGATCGCGCGGGATCTTCAGGATGCCGGCGATGATGCGCTGTAGGACATGCACGCCCTGCGACGGCGTGACGAGCGTGATCACGCCGCCGGCCGAATCGTACCGCGCCAATGCCGCGCGCGTCTCGAGGTAGCTGGCGAGGATGCGGTTGGCGCGCTGTTCGACGCGGACCACGTGGGCGGCCTTGGCGAAGGCGGCGTTGGTCGCGGCCTCGTCGCCGCGCCGCCAGTCGCACAGCAGATTGCCGGGCGCCTCGTCGTGCACCAGGGGCGCGCCGGGCTTCAGCGCGTCGTCGCCAGCGACGACGGCGTCGAGCGGCTCGTAGTCGATCTCGACCAGCTCGGCGCCGTCGCGCGCCTGCTCCAGCGTGTCGGCTACGACCATGGCGACGATCTCGCCGACATGGCGCGCCTTGTCCGGCGCGATCGGCAGACGCGGCGGTTCGATGTGACGTTGCCCGTCGATACCCTTGATCTCGACCACCGCCGGGTTGTGGCCCAGGCCCGCGGCGGCGATGTCGGCGCCGGTGAAGACGGCGCGCACGCCCGGCGATGCCTTCGCCGCCGTCGTGCCGGCGCCGTTGATACGCGCATGCGCATGCGGCGAGCGCAGGAACACCGCATGCAGCGCGCCGGGCGCCGCCACGTTGATCGTGTAGCGCCCGCCGCCAGTCAGCAGGCGCGGATCTTCCAGCCGCCGCAGCGGTTGACCGAGTCCGGGGAGCGTGTCGTAGGGCATGGTCCTTGTCTTGCTCCCTCTCCCTATCGCGCTTCGCGATGGGGAGAGGGTCGGGGTGAGGGGTGCCGGAGTTGGTGGACACGGCGCGGTATTATCTGCGCCAGCCCCTCACCCCGACCCTCTCCCCGCTCGCGGGGAGAGGGAGGAAGATACCTATGCGGCCAGCACCTTGCTGAAGGTCTTCAGCGCGGTGTCGATGTCGTCCGATGTCACGTCGAGATGGGTGACGACGCGCACGGTCTTGGGTCCGAAGGCACCGATGCCGACGCCATGCTCCTTCATCGCGGCCATCAGCTTCGGCGCGGTCCAGCCCGGCTTGGTGACGTCGAAGAAAACCAGGTTGGTCGGCATCGCGTCGGGATCGATCTCGATGCCCTTGATGTTGGCCAGGCCCTCGCTGAGCTTGCGCGCGTTGGCGTGGTCGTCGGCCAGGCGGTCCCAGTGATGATCAAGAGCGTAGAGGCCGGCGGCGGCGATGATGCCGGACTGGCGCATCGAGCCGCCGAGCTGCTGCTTCACGCGCCAGGACTGATGGATGAAATCCTTCGATCCGGCGAGCACCGCGCCCACCGGCGCGCCCAGGCCCTTGGTGAAGTCGATCCATAACGTGTCGCAGGGCGCGGCGTAGGCCGAGGCCTTGATGCCGCTCTTGACGCAGGCGTTGGGCAGGCGCGCGCCATCCATGTGCAGCTTCAGCCCGCGCCGCTTGGCGACCTCGCCCACGGCCTCGATCTGCTCCAGCGGCCACAGCGAGCCGCCGCCGCGATTCGAGGTCTGCTCGATCTCCAGCAGGCGGCTGAGCGGCGAGTATCTGTTGTTGGGGTCCTTGATCGCCGCTTCGGCCATCGCGGCGGTGTAGACGCCGTTGGGTCCGTCGAGCGGATGGAACATCACGCCGGAATTCGCGCCCGGCCCGCCGCCTTCCGAGGTGATGATATGCGCGGTGCGGTCGCAGACGATCTCCTCGCCCGGCTTGCAGTGAACGCGGATCGCGATCTGGTTGGCCATCGTGCCCGACGGCAGGAACACCGCGTCTTCCTTGCCCAGCAGCGCGCAGACCTTCTCGCGCAGGCGGTTGACCGTGGGATCCTCGAATTTCTGCTCGTCGCCGACCTCGGCCTCGGCCATCGCCTTGCGCATGCCGGGCGTCGGCTTGGTCTTGGTGTCGCTGTAGAGGTCGATGAAGCGGTTGGACATCGTTGGGGTTCCGATCTGCGGTCAGTCGCGCGGGCCGGCATTGAACGGGTCAGGCCGGCGGCGAACAATAGCCGGACCAGCGAGGAGTCGCCATGACCAGCACCGCCGCCAGACCCGCGTCCGAAGCAACCGAGGTGCTCCACATCACCGACGGGCCGATCGCCACGATCACGCTGAACGCGCCGCAGCGCATGAACACCATCTCGCGGCCGATGCTGGAGGCGCTGTCGATGGCGCTGCTCGACGCCCAGGCCGATCCCGACGTTCGGGTGATCATCCTCACCGCCGCCGGCGACCGCGCCTTCTGCGCCGGCCTGAACCTGGAGGCGCAGAAGAGCGGCAGCGACAGCATCGGGACCAACCGCGACGCCGTGCGCACCACCATCGATCTGCGCGACACGCCGCCCACCGTGCTGCACAACCTCGACAAGCCGGTGGTCTGCGCGCTCAACGGCTCGGCTGCCGGCTACGGGCTCGACCTGGCGCTGGGCGCCGACATCCGCGTCATGTCCAGCACCGCCAAGCTGGCGGCCTCTTACGCCAAGCGCGGCGTGCTGCCGGAGTCGGGCGGCACCTGGTACCTGCCGCGCCTGATCGGCTGGTCCAAGGCGGCGGAGCTGGTCTTCACCGGCCGCACACTCAGCGCCGAGGACAGCCTGAAGCTCGGCCTGGTCTCGCACGTGGTTCCCGCCGGCGAGGTGATGGGCGTGGCGCGCGGCATCGCCGCCGAGATCGCCGACAACGCGCCGCTCGCTGTGCAGGCGGCCAAGCGCATGATGCGCATGGCCTGGAACGAGCCCTTCGGCGAGCATGTGCACCACGTCTTCCTGCAGCTGCTGCCGCTGTTCGGCACGCAGGACTTCAAGGAAGGCATCGCCGCCTTCATGGAAAAGCGCACGCCAGAATTCAAAGGGCGGTGAGCGTCAATCCATGACGATGGCGACCCGGCCGGCGATCTCGCGGTTGAGGATCGCGCGCATCGCTTGCGGCGTCTCTTCCAGCCTGAAGACGCGATCGACATGGGGGTGGAGATGGCCTGCCTCGACATGCTGGTGGATCCAGCGCCACGTCGCCTGCATGCGCTCGGCTTCCTCGAAGCGCGCGTCGTGCGGGCTCCAGCCGACGTAGTAGCCGAGATTGACGCCCACAACCGTAATGTTCTTCACCAGCAGGATGTTCGCCGGGATCGTCGGAATCGTGCCCGACGCGAAGCCGATCGGGCAGATGCGGCTTTCCGGCGCCATGCAGCGCAGCGACTGGTCGAAGACATCGCCGCCGACGGGATCGTAGACGGCATCGACGCCCCGTCCACCGGTCAGCCGCAGCACCTCCTCGCGGAACGGGCCGGCGCGGTAGTCGATGACATGATCGGCGCCATGCTCCTTGGCAAAGGCGCATTTTGTAGGACCGCCCGCGGTGGCGATCACCTTGGCACCCAGGATCTTGCCGATCTCGACCGCGGCCATGCCGACACCGCCTGCCGCGCCGTGCACCAGCAGCCATTCGCCGGCCTTCAGGTCGATGAAGCAGGGCCAGGTCAGCGTCGCGGCCGAGGTCGCGTAGGAAATCGGCAGCGGCACCGTGCGCACGAAGTCCAGGGATGGTGGCTTGGGTGAGACATTGACCTCCCATGCCACCGATTCCTCGGCGCAACCGCCCCAGTCGAGCACGGCCATCACGGCGTCGCCCGGCTTGAAGCGCGTCACCTCGGGCGTGACCTCGATGACTTCGCCGGCGACTTCTGTGCCGGGCGAGAACGGGAAGGGCGGGCGGCGCTGGTACCTGCCGGCGATCACCAGCGAGGTGGCGAAGCTCACGGCGCTCGCCTTGATGCGGATGCGCAACTGGCCGGGCTTGAGCGGCGGGCGTTCGACTTCCTCGAGCCGCAGCGACTCCGGCGGTCCCCATTCGCGACAGACGATGGCACGCATCGGCGACCTCTACGACAAAGCCGCAGGCAGCGCCCGCTACGCGCCGATGGCGCCGACGATCGCCACCGAGCAGACGTTGCGCTGGGGAAAGCCGCCGAGATTGTGCGTGAGGCCCAAGCGCACGTCGGGTCGCTGGCGCGCGCCGGCGCGGCCCTGCAATTGCAGGTACATCTCGTAGAGCATGCGAATGCCCGACGCGCCGATCGGATGGCCGAAGCACTTCAGGCCGCCGTCGATCTGGCACGGGATCTTGCCGTCGGAATCGTAGAAGCCGTCGAGCACGTCCTTCACCGCGCCGCCCTCGGGCGAGATGTGGAGGTCCTCCATGGTGACGAGCTCGGTGACGGAGAAGCAGTCGTGGCACTCGACCAGGCTGATCTGCGCGCGCGGGTCGGTGATGCCGGCCTCGCGGTAGGCCCGTGTCGCGGCGTGCCGGGCCGTCGCGAAGTAGGAGCCGTCCCAGGTGTTGTAGCGCTCCTCGACGCCGTTGGAGGCGGCGATCTGCAGCGCCTTCACCGTCACGAGGTCGCGCTTGCCCAGCGCCCGGGCGATCTCCGGTGTAGTGACGATGGCGCAGGCTGCGCCGTCGCTCACGCCGCAGCAATCGTAGAGCCCGAGCGGATCGGCGATCAGCGGCGCGTTGAGCACGTCGGCCTCGGTGATCGGCCGCTGCAAATGCGCCTTGGGATTGCGCGCGCCATTGGCGTGGCTCTTCACCGAGATATGCGCCATGGCGCGCTTGAGATCGTCGCGGCTGATGCCGTGCTTGGCGCGATAGGCCGAGGCGAGCTGCGCGAAACTGCCCGGCGCCGTGAGATTGGCCCACCATAGCGGCGGCGCCAGCCCCGCGTTCAGGCCGGGCAGACCGCCGAAGCCGGTGTCCTTCAGCTTCTCGACACCCATCGCCAACGCGACATCGACCGCCCCGGCGGCCACCGCGTAGACCGCCGACCGGAACGCGTCCGATCCCGATGCGCAGTAGTTCTCGACGCGGCTGACCGGGATGTAGTCGAAGCGCAAGGTCTCGGCCAACGGCAGGCCGGATTTGCCGACGCTGACCTCGTCGAGGCAGGTCGAGAGCCACGCCGCCTCGATCCGCCCACGTTCCATGCCGGAATCGGCCAGCGCCTCCTGGAAGGCGTCGACCATGAGTTCCTCGGCGCCCTTGTCCCAGTGCTCGCCGAAGCGCGTGCAGCCCATGCCGACGATCGCCACCTTGTCGCGGATGCCGGATGCCATTGGAGATCTCCTCGCGCTGGGAGGGAATTCAGGAAAGGGTGACCGGCAGCGCCTTGACGCCGCGCAGGATCAGCGAATCGTGCCAGTCCGGCGCGCCGCCGGCGAGCCCTATGTCGGGGAAGCGCTCGGCCAGCCGGACGGCGGCGATCTGCGCCTCTAGTCGCGCCAGCGGCGCGCCGAGGCAGAAATGGATGCCGTGGCCGAAGGTGAGATGCGGGTTGGGATCGCGACCGATATCGAAGCGCTCGGAATCGGCGAAGGCCCGCGGGTCGCGGTTGGCGGCGTTCATGAAGGCGAAGACGCGCTGGCCGCCCTTGATCAGTCGGCCGCCGAGCTCGATGTCGCCCGAGGCGACACGCGCCAGCGCGCCGGATGGGCCGTCGTAGCGCAGCCATTCCTCGACGGCGCTGGGCGCCAGCGATGGATCGGCCTTGAGCCGCTCCCACTGGTCGCGAAAGCGCATGGTGTAGAGAAAGCCGTTGCCGATCAGATTGGTCGTGGTCTCGTGGCCGGCGAAGAGCAACAGGATCGCCGTGCCGATCACCTCGTCGGTCGTGAGCGCGTCCTTCTCGTCGCGTGCCAGCACGAGCTGGCTCAGCATGTCGGCGGTGGGCCGGGCGGTGCGCGCCTCGACCAGGCCGCGGAAATAGCCGGCCATCGACCGCGCGCCTTCCTCGGCGCGCAGGTACTTGTTGCCGGCGACCTGGGCGGTGCCGATGAACAGCGCGATGTCGTCGGACCACAGCTTCACGCGCTGGAGGTCGGCGCGCGGCACGCCCAGCATGTCCATGATCACGCTAGCGGGTAGCGGGTAGGCGAAGTCGGCGATGTAGTCGACGCGCTCTCCGCGTTTAGCCTTCGCGGCCATGCCGTCGAGCAGATGCGCCACGATGCTCTCGATGTTGGAGCGCAGGTTCTCGACGGCGGTGGGCGTGAAGACCTTGTTGAACAGCCGGCGCAGGCGCGTGTGATCCGGCGGATCCTTGAACACCATCCAGTGATTGAGATAGCGCGCCAGGTTCTCGATGCCGCCGCGCTGGTACTCCGGATTGGTCTTGAAGAACGGCGTCAGGCGGTCGGCCGAGATCTCCTTGTTGTTCAAGGCGACGCGCTTGACGTCGTCATAGCGCGTGACGATCCAGGCCTTCATCGCCGGCGACCAGTGCACCGGATCCTCGGCGCGCAGGCGCGCGAACTCCGGGAACGGGTTGGCGTTGGTCTCGGCGCGGCCGAGGTCGAAGACGTAGGTCATTGGACAATCCTAACGTCAGTGCTTTTACCAAACAAGCGTTTGGTATACGTTGTGCCCATGGCGCGTGGCGCGACAATCCATGCCGACAATCGTCGAGACGAGCTGCTGCGCGCGGCCGCCCGCCTGTTCGCCCGCGGCGGCTTCGAGGCGACGTCGATGCGCGACATCGCCGGCGAGGTCGGCATGATCGCCGGCTCGATGTACTATCACTTCCCGTCGAAGGAAGACCTGATTGCCGCCGTGTACGCGCGCGGTGTGACACAGATCACCGAGGCGGTCCGTGCCGCCATCGACAGCGCCCGTGCGCCGTGGGATCGGCTGGAGGCGGCCTGTATCGCGCACCTACAGGAGCTGCTTGCCGAGAACGCCTTCGCCCGCGTGATGACGGCGGACCTGTCGCGGCTGCCACCCGCCCTGCGGCGGCGGCTGGTGACGCGACGCGACGCGTATGAGGCGCTATTCGTCGAGATCCTGGACGTGTTGCCGCTGCCGGCCGGCGCGGACCGCCGGCTGCTGCGCCTTCATGTCCTGGGTGCGCTCAACTGGACGCCGACATGGTACCGCGCCGGCGGCCAGCCGCCGGCCGCGATCGCGCGCGCGTTGGTGGCGTCTCTGCGCCGCAGTTAGGGCAAGGCATCGTTGCGAAGCTACGTCGATGCCGTCGCCGGCGCCATGCGGCACACCGCTTCGATATTGTGGCCATCGGGATCGAGGACGAAGGCGCCGTAGTAATGGGCGTGATAGCGGGGCCGTAGTCCCGGCGGGCCGTTGTCGCGACCGCCGGCCGCCAGCGCCTCGGCGTAGAAGCGATCGACCACCGCCCTGTCCGGCGCGAAGAACGCGATGTGGGTGCCGCTCTGCACGCTGGCGCGCTGGCCGATCCAGAAAAACGCCTTGGGACGGACACCGTATCCAGCGTCGTTTGCACTCTCGGCATACAGGCGCTCGACGCCCAGCGGCCGCAGCGCCCGGTCGTAGAACGCCTTCGACCGTTCGATGTCGGTGACGCCGATACTCACGTGATCGAGCATGCTCAGCCTTCCTTGTGCCATGGCCCGAAGGGCGGCATGTCCTGGCTGGGCTTCATCGGGAAGGCGGGTGGCCGCTTCTCCATGAAGGAGCGCACGCCTTCCTGGGCGTCGCCCTTGGCCATGTGGGCGATGCAGGCGATGTCGATGCCCAGCGCGTCCTGCGGATCCTGTGCGCCCAGCATGCTCCACATCAGCTGGCGGTTCATCGCCGCGGCCACCGGCGAGGTGTCGGTGGCGAACTTGCGCGCCAGCGCCTTGGCCGCCGGCAGCAGCTCCTCGGGCGCGTGCACGGAGCGTACGAGGCCGCCCTTCAGCGCTTCCTCGGCGCCGAAGATCTCGGCCGACATCACCCATTCCTGGGCGCGCTGCATGCCGACCAAACGCGGCAGGTACCACGAGCTGCCGGCCTCCATCACCATGCCGCGCTTGTTGAAGACGAAGCCGATGCGCGCCGCGCTCGACATCAGGCGGATGTCCATCGGCAGGCACATGGTGATGCCGACACCGACCGCCGCGCCGTTGATCGCCGCGATCACCGGCTTGAGCGAGCCGGCGATCGCCGTGGTGATCGAATCGCCCTGGCGGCGCTGCTGTGGCTTTTCGCGGCCCTCGCCCCAGACCTGGAAGCTGCCGCTGCCGCCGGAGATGTCGGCGCCGGCGCAGAAGGCTCGGCCGGCACCGGTGACGATCACCGCGCGGACCCCATCGTCCTGATTGATGCGGCCGAAGATGTCGAGCATGTCGCGCGACATCGGCGGGTTGAAGGCGTTGAGCTTGTCCGGCCGGTTGAGCGTGATGGTCAGCACGCCGTCGTCGATCTCGGTGAGCAAGGTCTCGTAGGTCCGCATCGTCCTGTCCTCCACTGGCCGCGAGTGTCGACGCGCCGCCGCGGCGGAGCAAGCGTCGGTGTTTCGACAGGCGAGGCGCGATTGGCGTTGCCACGGTGCGGACCATCGGGGACGATGTGCGGCATCGAATTCCGGAGGGAAGAAATGGCCGAGTTGATCGAGACGATCGAGGATGGCGTCGCCACGCTGACGATGAACCGGCCCGAGGCCATGAACGCGCTGTCGGGCGCGATCATGGGCGGGCTGCTCGACGCGCTGCCGCGCCTGGCAGCCGATCCCAAGGTCGGCTGCGTCGTGGTGCGCGGCGCCGGCAACAAGGCGTTCTGCGCCGGCGGCGACGTCAAATCGATGGCCTCGCGCAACACGCACGAGCAGAGCTACGAGGAGAAGGTCAACCACCTGCGTTCGCGCATGGAGGTCTCGGAGATCCTGCACGAGATGCCCAAGCCGACCATCGCCATGGTCAACGGCGTGGCGGCGGGCGCCGGGCTGTCGATCGCGCTGGCCTGCGACATGCGCTTCGCCGCCAAGAGCGCGCGCATGACCACCGCCTTCGCCAAGGTCGGCTTCTCCGGCGATTTCGGCTCGCACTACTTCCTGCACAAGCTGGTCGGCACCGCCAAGGCGCGCGAGCTCTACTTCACCGCCGAGATCCTCAACGCCGAGAAGATCGAGAAGCTCGGCCTCGCCAACTGGATCGTCGACGACGACAAGCTGGAGGCCGAGTGCATGGGCTTCGCCAAGAAGCTGGCGGCCGGGCCGCGCGTCGCCTGGTGGCACGTGAAGCACAACATGAAGGTCGCCGAGGAGGGTTCGCTCTCGGCCGCGCTCGACAGCGAGGCGGCGCGCATGATCCGCACCGGCGAGACCGAGGACCACAAGGAAGCCGCCCGCGCCTTCGTCGAGAAGCGCGCGCCGCAGTTCAAGGGTCGCTGATGGGAGCGCCGGCGTCCCGCCGGCTCTTCCTTCTGATGTCGCAACGTTGATGCCGGCGGGACGCCGGCGCTCCCAGGAAGGCACCATGCCCGATCTTCTCACACGCAACGAGGACGGCGTCCTCGTCATGACCATGAACCGGCCCGACGCGATGAACGCGCTGACGTCGGAGATGACGGCGTTGATGCTGGACGCGTTGCGCAACGCCGTCGACAACGACGATGTCGGCTGCGTGTTGGTCACCGGCGCCGGCCCGCGCGCCTTCTGCAGCGGCGGTGATGTGAAGGCGATGGCCAGCGGCACCAAGAACGCCGGCACCTTCGAGGCCAAGGTCAACGACCTGCGCAGCCGCATGGAGGTCTCGCGCCTGCTGCACGAGATGCCGCTGCCGACCGTCGCCATGGTCAACGGTGTGGCGGCGGGCGCCGGCCTGTCGATCGCGCTCGCCTGCGACATGCGCTATGTCGGCCGCTCGGCGCGCATGACCACGGCCTTCGCCAAGGTCGGCTTCTCCGGCGATTTCGGCGGTCACTATTTCCTGCATCGCCTGATCGGCACGGCCAAGGCGCGCGAGCTGTACTTCACCGCCGACATCCTCGACAGCCAGCAGATCGAAACGCTCGGTCTCGCCAACCGCGTCGTCGACGACGCGCAGCTGGAGGCCGAGACCATGGCCTTCTGCAAGAAGCTGGCGGCCGGGCCACGCGTCGCCCACGCGCTGATGAAGGGCAACATGAAGATCGCCGAGGAAGGCACCTTGATCGAGGCGCTCGACGGCGAGGCCTGGCGGCTGACCCGCGCGCGCGACACCGAGGATCACAAGGAGGCCGCCCGCGCCTTCGTCGAGAAGCGCAAGCCGGTGTTCAAGGGTCGTTAGTGGGACCGCCGGCGTCTCGCCGGCTCTTCTCTTGGTGCTTCAACGATGATGCCGGCGGGACGCCGGCGGTCCCAGACAGAGGAGGCAACGATGCGTTTCCGTCAGGGCGTGTTCGTGGCGCGCGATCTCGAGAAGAGCGCCGCCGAGCTTTGCGACATTCTCGGCATCGAGGTCGCCTATCGCGACCCTGGTGTGGGCAAGTGGGGCCTCGCCAACGTCGTCTGCCCGACCGGCATCGACTTCCTGGAAATCGTCGCGCCGACGCGCGAGGGCACCTCGGCCGGCCGCTACATCGACCGCCGCAACGGCGATGGCGGCTACATGGTGATCCTGCAGGTGCCCGACGCGATCCCGCATCGCGAGCGCGTCACCGCGCTGGGCGTGCGCGCCGTCGAGCAGAAGAACCTGCCCGAGTACCGCTACACCCACTTCCATCCCAGCGACACCTCGGGTGTGCTGCTGTCGATCGACTCGGTGCACGCGCCATCAGGCGCCGACGCGGCGAAGTTCTGGCCGCCCGCCAGCGGCGGCTGGACCAAGCACGAGCGCGGCGACGTCACCAAAGGCCTGGCCGGTGTCGAGATCCAGCATGTCGATCCCGCCGGCGCGGCGGCGACCTGGTCGCGAATTCTCGACAGGCCGGCGACCAAGCGCGGCGATGCGCAGGTGATCGCCATCGAGGGCGGCGAAATCCGCTTCGTCGCGGTGAACGACGGCCGCGGTCCCGGCGTCTCGGCCTACGACGTGAAGGCGGCCGACAAGGCCCGTGTGCTGGCGGCCGCCGACAAGCGCGGCAAGCGGCGCGGCGACTCGCAGGTCGAGGTCTGCGGCTGCCGGATCAACCTCGTGTGACGCGGTGCTGATCGTCGGCAACTACCTCTCACCCTATGTGCGAAAGGTGCTGGTGTGCCTGGAGATCAAGGGCATCGCCTATGAGATCGATCCGATCGTGCCGTTCTACGGTGACGACCGGTTCTCCAAGCTGAGCCCGTTGCGGCGTATCCCCGTCATGATCGACGGCGATCTGGTGCTCACCGACTCGTCGGTGATCTGCCAGTACCTCGAGGACTTGAAGCCCTCGCCGCCGTTGCTGCCCGCCGATATCCGCGACCGCGCGCGGGCGCGCTGGCTGGAGGAGTTCGCCGACACGCGCATGGGCGACGTCTTCATCTGGCGCCTGTTCTATCGCGTCGCCGTGGGCCCCGCGGTCTGGGGCGACAAGCGCGACGCCGAGCAGGTGGCGCGCACCCTGGCCGAGGATGTGCCCGCGGTGCTCGACTATCTGGAGGCCGAGGCGCCGGTCGAAGGCTTCCGTTTCGGCGCGCCGACCTTGGCCGACATCGCGCCGGCCTGCTTCATCCGCAACGCCCATCTCTCGCGCTTCCAGATCGACGCGACACGCTGGCCGCGCACGGCGGGATGGATGGCCCGCACCCTGGCGCTGCCGGTGTTCGAGAAGCTCGCCGTGCTGGAGAACGCCACCGTGCGTCGGCCGATCCCGGAGCACCGCGACGCCTTGCGCGCGGCCGGCGCGCCGCTCAGCGCGCAGACCTACGCGATGGGCACACCCCGCCGCGGGGTCATGCCGATCTGATGGTACGCGCCTTCGACATCGCGCATGCCGTGACCATGGCTTTGCTGGCCTTCGTCTTGGCGCTGATCGTCAGTGGCGCCGGCGACATCGGTATGGCGCTGCTGGGCATGCTGGCGGGCGCGGTGGCGGCGACCATCGCCGGATTCGTCTGTCGCTGGTGGCCTGGCCTCGCCGCGTCCTGGTGGCGGCTATTGCTGGCGGCCTGGCTGTTCAATCCGATCGTGCCGCTGGGGGTGCTCTATATCCTGTCCCAGCACGACTGCCTTGTGGGGCAGCAACGCGGCTGGTCGTGCATGGGACTGGCGCTGGCCGTGATGGCGATGCCGCTGACGCTGATCGCCCCGGCCGTCGCCGTCATCACCCACGTGATCGCGCGGCGTTGAGACGGAGCCGTAGCACTCTGTCATCCCGAGCGCAGCGAGGGATCTAGGCAGCGTTACTAGATCCCTCGCTACGCTCGGGATGACAGTGGTCGCGTGACTCACGCCACCATCATCTTCGCGAACTTGCCCTTCATGATGTCCTCGGCCTCGCGCACGATGCGCTCGACCAGCTCTTTGCACGAGGGGATGTCGTTGATCAGGCCCATGCAGGTGCCGGCCGACCACACGCCGTGCTCGAGATCGCCGGTTTCGTAGACCACGCGGCCCTTGGCCCCCGACACGATCGGGCCGATCTCCTGGATGGTCTTGCCCTCGGCCTCCATCTCGATCGCCTTCTTGGCCACCGAGTTGCCGTAGACGCGGCTGGTGTTGCGCATGGTGCGGAAGATCAACGCGGTCGAGCGCTCGTCCGAGCCGACGATCTTCTCCTTCACGTTCTGATGGATCGGCGCTTCCTTGGTCGCCATGAAGCGCGTGCCCATGTTGATGCCGTCGCAGCCCAGCGCCAGCGCCGCCACCAGGCCGCGCGCATCGGCGAAGCCGCCCGAAGCCAACATCGGGATCTTGATCACGTTGGCCGCCGCCGGCAGCAGCACCAGGTTGGGCACGTCGTCCTCGCCGGGGTGGCCGGCGCACTCGAAACCGTCCATCGAGATCGCGTCGACGCCGGCCTTCTCGGCCGACACGCCGTGGCGCACCGAGGTGCATTTGTGGATCACCTTGATGCCGTTCTCCTTGAACTTGGGCAGGAACGGCTTGGGGTTGTTGCCGGCGGTCTCGACGATCTTCACGCCCGAGGCGCAGATGGCGTCGATGTACTCGCCATAGGGGCGCGGCACGAGCGTTGGCAGGATGGTGAGGTTCACGCCGAAGGGCTTGTCGGTCATCTCGCGGCAGCGCTTGATTTCCTTGCTGAGATCCTCCGGCGTCGGTTGCGTCAGCCCGGTGATGATGCCCAGCGCGCCGGCGTTGGAGACCGCCGAGGCGAGCTCGGCGCGGCCGACCCATTGCATGCCGCCCTGCACGATCGGGTGCTTGATGCCGAACATCTCGGTGAAGCGCGTCTTGATCATGGACCCCATTCCTCGCCCGGGTTTCGCCGCGCGGAAGCCTCGCCTGTCGACGGACCGCGCTATGACGCGTACCTTGTACCGAAGCTGCGTTCGAGGAAACGACCATGAGCTACCAGCGTATCGCTGTGCGACGCATGACCGGCGGCTGCGGCGCGGAGATCGACGGGCCCGACCTGAAGAAGCCGCTCGACGAGCAGACGGTGGCGGAGATCCGCCGGGCGTTGATCGAGAACTGCTGCGTCTTCCTGCGCGGCCAGGAGGGCATGACCGATCTCGACCAGGCACGTTTTGCCGGATACTTCGGAAGCTTCGGCCGCGATCCCTTCGTCGAAGGCGAGGAGACGCATCCCAGCGTGCTGAAGGTCGCCAAGGAGGCGGACGAAGGCAAGAACCCGACCTTCGGCGGCAACTGGCATTCCGACTGGAGCTTTCTGGAGACGCCGCCGGCCTTCACCTTCCTGCACGCGCGCGAGCTGCCGCCCTATGGCGGCGACACCATGTTTGCCAAC
This sequence comes from uncultured Rhizobiaceae bacterium, assembly GCA_964437145.1. GTDB lineage: Bacteria > Pseudomonadota > Alphaproteobacteria > Reyranellales > Reyranellaceae > JAFAZJ01. Next base: position 9,794 of record CAYTFW010000050.1, on the reverse strand, counting down.
CAGTACCTCGCTTACGAGACCTTGTCTGAGGGCCTGCGCAAGACACTCGACGGCATGCGCGCGGTGTACTGGGCCAAGGCCTATGCCAAGGGCGCCGCGTTCTACGACAACCGCAACGCGCGCAGCATGAAGGTTCGCCACGACGAAGCATCGATGGCCGAGATGACGCATCCCATCGTGCGCGTGCATCCCGAGTCGGGGAGGCGCGCGCTGTTCGCCAACGTCGCCTACACCGTGCGCTTCGATGGCATGACGGAGGCCGAGAGCCTGCCGCTGCTGAAATATCTCTACGAGCATTCGGCGCGGCCGGAATTCGTCTGCCGCTTCACCTGGTCGCCGGGCGCGATGGCGATCTGGGACAATCGCTGCCTGGTGCACTTCGCCATCAACGACTATGCCGGCTACCGCCGCGAATTGCGCCGCACCACTGTTCGCGGTGAGAAGCCGATCCCGGTCGGCGCCGACAGCAACCTGCGCGCGGCGGAGTAGGCGTCGGTGGACCTGCAGCTCACCGGGCGCGTCGCGCTGGTCACCGGATCGAGCCGCGGCACCGGCGCCGGTATCGCGCGCGTTCTGGCGCGTGAGGGCGCGCATGTCGTGGTCAGCGGCGTCGACGAGATCGCCTGCGAGCGCATCGCCGGCGAGATCGCCAAGGCGGGTGGCAAGGTCTCGATCGCTCCAGGCGATGTCGCCAGCGCCGACGGCGCTGAGGCGGTGATCGCTGCGCTGGTCGCGGCGCGGCTCGAAGTTGATGTGCTGGTGAACAATTACGGCACGGCCGAGCGCGGTTTCTGGTCGACCGCGACCGACGCCGATTGGCTGTCGATCTACGAGAAGAACGTGGTCTCAGGCGTGCGGCTGGTGCGCGCGCTGGTGCCTGGCATGAAGGCGCGCGGCTGGGGTCGTGTCGTCTTCGTCGGCACCATCGGCAGCACGCGACCCAACGCGCGCATGCCGCATTACTACGCCGCCAAGGGCGCGCTGCCGGTCATGACCGTAGGCCTGGCCAAGGAGCTGGCGGGCACGGGGATCACCGTGAACCTGGTGAGCCCCGGCCTGATCGCCACGGCGGAGGTGATCGAGAATGCCCGAAGGAGGGCGGCCAAGGAGAGCTGGTCAGAGATCGACGATACCGACGCGCTCCTGCGCCGGCTGGCGGCGCAGGACATGCCCAACCCGGTGGGCCGTATCGCGACGACCGAGGAGGTCGGCGAGCTGGTGGCCTTCCTCGCCGGCAGCCGTGCCGCCTTCGTCAACGGCCAGAACATCCGCATCGACGGCGGCGCGGTCGACGTGACGGTGTAGGCGTGGCACCATAGGCGCCAGACGTCAGTACCTCGGAGGTCCACCATGGACACCACGATGAGCGCCCTGGGCGCATCCGGCCGCGAGACCGGCCATGCCGCCCGCCTGAAGATCCGCGCCGGTGCGCATCGTCGCCCGACCGCGGGCATGGCGCCGGGCTATGTGCAGGCCAATCTGGCGATCCTGCCGGCGGCGCTGGCGGCCGATTTCCACCGCTTCTGCCATCTCAATCCCAAGCCCTGTCCGCTGCTGGCGGCGTCGGAGCCGGGCGATCCGCGCCTGCCGGCTTTGGGCGCCGATCTCGACATCCGCACCGACATCCCGCGCTATCGCGTGTGGAAGAAGGGCGAGCTGGTCGACGAGGTCGACGACATCCGCGCGGTGTGGCGCGACGATCTGGTGTCCTTCGCGCTGGGCTGCTCGTTCAGCTTCGAGGAGGCGCTGGTCGAGAACGGGCTGGACATCCGCCATATCACCTGCGGCAGCAACGTGCCGATGTATCGCACGAACATCGCCACCGCGCCGGCGGGTCCGTTCCACGGCCCGATGGTGGTGTCGATGCGCCCGTTCCGGCCGGCCGACGCGATCCGCGCCGTGCAGGTCACGACGCGCTTCCCCACCGTGCACGGCGCGCCGGTGCATCTGGGCAAGCCCGAGATGATCGGCATCAAGGACATCGCCAAGCCGGACTACGGCGATCCGGTCGAGGTGCGCGACGACGAGCTGCCGGTGTTCTGGGCTTGCGGCGTCACCCCGCAATCGGTGATCGCCACGGTGAAGCCGGAGTTCTGCATCACCCACGCGCCCGGCTACATGCTGGTGACCGACCTGCTCAACGCGCGGCTCGCGGTGCTCTGATCCCCGCATGACCGTCACGCTCGTCTTTGAGGGCCACGCCAAGGGCGCGGTCGAGCCGGTGCGCGCCGAGATCGCCAATCTCGTGGTCGCCGGCTGGACCGGCCGCGACAGCGCGGCGCTGGAGCATCACATCGAGGAGCTGCAGGCGATCGGCGTGCCGCGGCCCAGCACCGTGCCGCTGTTCTACCGCATGAGCGTCGACCGGCTGATGCAGGCCGAGCGCATCCAGGTCGTTGGCCCCGACACCTCGGGCGAGGTCGAGCCGATGCTGATCGGCACGCAGGATCGGCTGTGGGTCACGGTCGCCTCCGACCACACCGACCGCAAGGCCGAGATCTATTCGGTGGCGCTCAGCAAGCAGCTCTGCCCCAAAGTCTGCGGTCGCGTCGCCTGGCGTTACGAGGAGGTCGAGGCGCATTGGGACAGGCTGATGCTGCGCGCCTGGATCAACGAGGACGGCAAGCGCGTGCTCTACCAGGAAGGCCCCGTCGGCAATATCCGCGCCCCGCGCGACCTGATCACCCGCTACACCGGCGGCTCGAAGCATCTGCCGGCCGGCACCGTGATGTCCTGCGGCACCTTCAACGCCATCGGCGGTATCCGACCATCCTCGCGCTTCGAGATGGAGCTCGACGATCCGGTCCTGAACCGCAAGATCACGCATGCCTACGATATCGAGGTCGTGCCGCTGGTGAGCTGACTCAACGGCCCGTGAGCTTGTGCCGCAATCGGCGCCAGCGGCTCGGGTTGTTTCTCGCCCACCGCTCACGGAGCGCCTCAATGAGCACCTTGCGCGCCGTCTCCGCATCGGTGCCGGATGAGATGTCGCGCCACAACGGCGTTCGCCCTGCGACGTATTGGGTCGCCAACTCGGCGGATCGGAAGCCGTGGAAAATGCCGCGGCCAAGCTCGTGCGGATGCTGCTGGAAATAGACCACCGGGAACCCGACCATCCGCAGCAGCCCCGCCAGGCAGGCGATGTTCGGCCCCCACCAGTTGGTCTCGTCGCCGCCCAGCTCGGTGCCGGGATAGAAGATCATCGCCGGTCTGGGCGACTCGATCGCATCCATATGGGTCTCGACGATCAGAAGGTCTTTGGTGACGCTCGCCGTGCGTTCCAGTCCCTTGATCGGATCGGCCAGGTGATAGAAGATGCCGAGAAACAGCGTGACGTCGAATTGGCCGATCTCCGGCGCAAGCTCCATGACGTCCACGAGTTGTGCCTCGACATTCAGGTTCAAGGCATTGCGGGCGAGATCGAAGGTCTCGCGACCGCGAAAGCCAGGATACGTCCAGGCAAAGGAATCGGTCGCCAGCACGCGCGCGGCGCCGCGCCGCTTGGCTTCGAAACTGAAGAAGCCGTTCCACGCCCCGATGTCGATGACGCTGCGGCCGGCGAGGTCGATAGGATCGAATATCCGCCGTACCTCGTCCGCGAGCATGGCCGTCGACTTGTGGCCTGGCGTGACCACGCCGTGGCCCAGGTCGATCGAGTGATGCCAGTAATGGTCCGCTACTTGTTTCGCCAGATCCGCCATCGACGTCCACCCGGCTGAAGTCTACGGCCCGAACACCCACCTCGGCAGCCACAGCGCCATGTCCTGCCAGTGGATCAAGAGCAGAGTCATCACCAGCATGGTTATAAAGAACGGCACGGTGCCGCGGAAGACGTCGCCGATCGAGCCTTCGCCGCGCACCGCCTGGATGACGTAGAGCGTCATGCCCACCGGCGGGCTGATCAGCGAGATCTCGCACATCAGCACCAGGAAGACGCCGAACCACACCGGGTCGATGCCCGCCGCCGTCGTCAGCGGGAAGACCAGCGGCAGGGTGCCGACCATCATCGGCAGGGTCTCGAAGAACGTGCCGAGGATCACGTAGAAGACGAAGAGCGCGTAGATCAGCGCGATGCCGCTCAGTTGCAGGCCGCCGACATAGGAGGACAGCGCCCGGGTCGCGCCGAGCAGGCCGAGCACGAAGTTCAGCGCGAAGGCGCCGGCGAGGATCAGCATGCTGAGCGCGGTGAGCTTCACCGTAGCGAGGAAGGCCTCGTGCAGCATGGCGATCGAGAGCTTGCGGTAGAGCGCGGCGATCGGCAGCGACACCACCACTGCCAGCGCCGCCGCCTCGGTTGGTGTCGCCCAGCCGGCGTAGATCGAGCCCATGATGACCGCGAAGATGAACAGCGGCGCAGCGAGGCCGCTGAGGTCGCGGATGCGTTGGCCGAGCGGCGGCGGCGCCGCCTCGCGCGGCGCGATCGAGGGGCGATAGAGCGCCATCGCCACGATGGCGATCATGAACATCACCGTGAGCACGATGCCGGGCACGGTGGCGGCGGCGTAGAGGCGGGCCACCGAGGTGTTGGTCAGCACACCGTAGATGATCAACGCGATGCCCGGCGGGATCAGATTGCCCAGCGAGCCGCCGGCGGCGATCGAGCCCAGCACCATGCGGGTGTCGTAGTTGCGCCGCTTGAACGTCGGCAGCGCCACCGTGGCGATGGTCGCGGCGGTGGCCACCGACGAGCCTGATACGGCGGAGAACACGGCGGAGGAGGCGATGTTGGTGTGCAGCAGGCCGCCGGGCAGGGGGTTAAGCCACTGCGAGAGCGCCTTGTACATGTCGTCGGTGGCGCCGCAGCGCACCAGGATCTCGCCGACGAGGATGAACAACGGCAGCGCCAGCAACAGCTCGTCGTTCATCGACTCGAAGTAGACCACGCCCAGCGCGTTGACCGCCGGCATGCCGAGGAACACCGCCGCGCCGATCACGCCGATGGCGAACATCACCGTGGCGATGTGCAGGCCCGCCGCCATCATCGCCAGCATCAGCAGGAAGCCGATGGCGACCGTGCCCGCATCGGCCATCATCATGGCCGCTCTCCCTTGCTCGCCAGCCGCGAATCGAGATCGCTGACCTCGGCGCTGACTTCCTCCTCGAGCGTCTGCGGCCCGTAGAGCCGCTCCAGCCGCGCGCCGTCGACGAACAGCAGCCAGGCGGCGTGGATCGCCGCTAGCGCCGAGCACAACGCGAACAGCGCCAGGCCGGCGAACCACAGGCCCTGCGGCATCCACAACGGCGTCTGCATCGGCGTGTTCGAGGGCCGCCCGCTCATCAGGTTGGTCGAGAACTCGGCGTAGCCGCGGGCGGCGCAGAACACCGCCATCGCGGCCAGCGACAGCATCGCCACCGCGTCGAGCAGGCGGCGCACCGGGCGCGGCAGCCAGTTGACCACGAGCGTGATGCGCATGTGCGCGCGCGTCACCAACGCGTAGGAGAAGCCGGCGGCGCTGGTCACGGCCAGCACATAGCCGCCCAGCTCGTCGATGCTCTTGAGCGAATAGCCGAGCTTGCGCGCGACGATCTCGAACACCGTGGCGAAGGAGATCGCCATCAGCGCCCAGCCACTGGCGATCGCCGCCGCGCGCACCACGGGCGTCATCAGCCCGAGGGGCCCTCGCTCCATGGCGCGCGCTTAGGTGCTAACGGTCGGCGATCAGGGTGCCGCCGTAACGCCGGCCATCTTGCCGACCGTGTCGTTCCACGCCGCCACGCACTCCGCGCCGCAGCGCTTGGCCCAACGCTTCAGCACCGTGTCCTTCAGCGCCGCGTCGCGCAGCTTCAGGTCGTCGGCCGAGGGCTGGACCTTGATCACCTTGCCCGGCTTGCCCTCGCTGCAGGTGCCGCCCTGGCCCGTCGTGCAGATCAGGCCCATGGCGACCTCGTCGGCGATGGTCTTCCAGGCCTTGTCCTCGAAGGCCTTCATCTGCGCCGTCAGGAAGTCGCGTGACTTGCCATCGAGCCGGCGCCACGTCGTCATGCTGGCGGCGGAGTAGATGATGGTGAAGCCCACCGGCATCTCGATGACATGCGTCACCACCTCGTGCCAGCCCGCCTTGTAGGCCGGCATGGTGCCGGTGATGCCGCAATCGACGGTGCCGCGCTGCAGCGCCGGCACGACCTCGCCGAACGGGATGGTGACGGCGGTGCCGCCCAGGCCTTCGATCAGGTCGCCCTGCGACACGCCCTGCACGCGGATCTTCTTGCCCTTCAGGTCGGCGAGCGACTTGATCGGCGCGTTGCAGTAGATCATCTGCGTCGGGAAGGTGTACCAGTTCAGGATCTTGGCGTTGTAGTTCTTCTCCATCAGCGCGTCGAGGCGCGGGCCCCACACGGTGGTGATCTTGCGCGCCATGTCCATGTCGCGCGCCACGCCGGCGATATCGACCGCCTCGAGCCAGGCGTCCTCGGCGACGTAGATCGGCAGCGCGTGGGCGAAGTCGAACAGGCCGAGCTTCAAGAGGCGCATCACCTCGGTGCCCTTCAGGCCCAATTCGGTGGTCGACTGCACGGTGGCGGTGAAGGCGCCGCCGGAGAGCTTGGGCAGGTCGTCGGCCCAGAACGGCTTCTCGACCTTCTGCCAGTTGGTAAGGTTGCTGAACGAGCCCACGACCTTGAACTGCGTCTTGGGCAGGTCCTGCGCCTGCGCCGCCGCCGTGAAGCCCACCGCGAGCGCCGCCGCGCCCAGCAACGACCGGATCATCCGCATTGTTGGTCCCCTTGGTTCCGTCTCCCTGGCGACTGCGTAGCCCGGGAGGGGGCGGCGATCAATGGCTGCGCAGGAACGAGACTGTGTCCGCCAAGGTTGGCGCCCGGTTCCGCATCATATCGGAGAAGGCGGTGACGATGCCGATATGGCCGACACCGCTGTAGACTTTCACCTCGGCCTCGTTGCCCGCCGCCTGCCAGGCCGCGCCGAGGCGCTGGCTGTTGCGCAGCAACACCGTCTCGTCCGCGTCGCCATGCAGCAGCAGGGCCGGCGGCAGGCCTCGGCCGACGAAATTGATCGGCTGGGTCGAAGCGGGATCGCTGCCGGCGAAGACGTCGCGCACGCTGTTCGACGAGAAGGGCAGGAAATCGTAGGGGCCGGCGATGCCGACCACGCCCTTCAGGCGTGCGCGGCCGAAACCAGCCTGCCGCAGGTACGGCGTATCGGCCGCCAGCATCAACGCGATGTGCGCGCCGGCCGAGTGGCCCGCGAGGAAGATCCTCGATGCGTCGCCACCATGCGCGGCGACGTTGTCCTGGGCCCAGCGCATGGCGCTGGCGCCATCCTCGACGAAGCCCGGGAAGCGCGGGTTGGGCGACAGGCGGTAGTCGGGGACCACGACATGGAAGCCCGCGTCGGCCAGCGCCTGGGCGACGAAGAGATAGTCTTGCCGACGCCCGCTGGTCCAGGCGCCGCCATAGATGAAGACGACCACCCGTCGTGCCGGGTCGGGCGTCTCGGGAATGTACAGATCGAGCCGCTGCCGCGGATCCTCGCCATAGGCGATGTCGGTGAGCTTGCGGAAGCCGCTACCCGGGACCGTCGTATTCAGCAGGCTGGCCGGCGAGCAGCCGGGCAGAAGAGCGAGCGGGGCAAGAAGCGCGCGGCGGGCGATCATGCGCCTTCTACGTCGCGCGCAGGGCGCGGGATCACGACCTGCTCATCGCGAGCACGTGATCGCCGATCGCCAGCGAGGCCGTCAGCCCCGGCGATTCGATGCCGAAGAGATGGATCAGGCCGGGAATGCGATGGGTCTCCGGGCCATGGAAGGTGAAGTCCTGCGCCGGCGCGCCCGGCGGCACGATCTTGGGGCGGATGCCGGAATAGTCGGGTTGCAGCGCGCCATCCTTCAGGCCGGGCCAATAGCGGCGCACGGCGTCGTAGAACTTGTCGCCACGCGACGGATCGACTTCGTACTTGATCTCCTCGATCCATTCGACGTCGGGACCGAAGCGCGCCTGGCCGCCGAGATCGACGGTGATGTGCACGCCCAGGCCACCCGGCACCGGCACGGGATAGATCAGCCGCGAGAAGGGCGCCTTGTCGCTCAGCCGGAAATAATTGCCCTTGGCGTAGTAGGCGCTGGGCAGCGTGTTGTAGAGCGCGCCCTCGATCTTGCGCGCGAGATGCGGCGCGTGCAGCCCGGCGCTGGTCACCAGCAGCTTCGCCCGGAGCGTCATCGGCTGCTCGCCGCCGACATCGATCTCGATGCCGTCCTCGACCACCCGGCCGCGCTCCATCGGGCTGTGATACGCGATCATGGCGCCGGCCTCCTCGGCATCGCCCTGCAGCGCCACCATGTAGCGGTGGCTGTCGATGATGCCGGTGGTCGGCGACAGCAGCGCGCCGGTGCAGTGCAGTTGCGGTTCGATGGCCATGGCCTCGGCGGCGCTGAGAAATGCCATGCCTTCGACGCCGTTGGCCTCGGCGCGCGCCTTGATCGAGGCCAGGGTCTCGCGCTCGGCCTCCGAGGTGGCGACGATGAACTTGCCGCAATTGTTGTAGGGCACGCCATGCGCGTCGCAGTAGGGATAAAGCATGCGCCGGCCCTGCACGCAGAGCCGCGCGATGTTGCTGCCCTTGGGATAGTAGATGCCGGCGTGGATCACCTCGCTGTTGCGCGAGGAGGTCTCGGTGCCGATGCCCTCGCGGGCCTCCAGCACGATCACCTCGCGCCCGGCCATCGCCAGCGCCCGCGCCACCGCCAAGCCGACGACCCCCGCGCCGACCACCACGCAATCAACTGTCTCGTACGCCATGGCGGGCACTTTATGTACCTTCCCCCGGAGGGGGAAGGTGGCGCGGAGCGACGGATGGGGGATGTCTCAACAAACGTGGTGTTCGTCGTCGACATCCCCCATCCGCCTTCGGCACCTTCCCCCTTCCCGGGGGAAGGTATTGGGGCGCTTTTCGCTGGCGTGTGGCGCCCGGCGCGCCTAGGTAGGGGCATGCTCCGGGCGGCGCGGCTTTTCATTGGTCAGATCATGGGGGCGCCGCGCGCGGTGGGCGCGGTGCTGCCCAGCTCGCGGGCGCTGGGCGAGGCGATGGTCGAGCCGATCGACTTCGCCAAGGCCAAGGTGATCGTCGAATTCGGCGCCGGCACCGGCGCGTTGACCCACGCGATCGTGCCGCACCTGACGCCGGCGCACCGCTATCTCGGCATCGAGCTCAACGAAGCGTTCGTCGAGCATCTGCGCCGGGAGTTCCCCAAGCTCACCTTCGTCGCCGCCAGCGTCGAGGACCTCGACAAGATCCTTGCCGAGCACGGCATCGAGTCGATCGACGCCATCGTCTGCGGCCTGCCCTGGGCCTCGCTGCCGCTTGGCGTGCAGGAGCGCGCTTTCGGTCATGTCGGTCGCTTCCTGGTGAAGGGCGGCCTGTTCATCACCTTCGCCTATCTCCAGGGCCTGCCGCTGCCGACGGCGCGCGCTCTGCGCCAGCGGCTGGGCGCGATGTTCGCCAAGGTCTCGCGCACGCGCGTCGTCTGGGGCAACGTGCCGCCGGCCTTCGCTTATGTCTGCCAGAAGTAGATGCCCACGAGTCCGATGAAAGCCGCCCTGGTTACCGGCGCCGCCAAGCGCATCGGCCGTGCCTTCGCGTTGGCATTGGCGCACGACGGCTGGTTCGTGTTCGTCCATCACAACCGCTCGGCCGCGGAGGCGCGCCGCACCGTGGCCGACATCGTGGCGGCGGGCGGCAAGGCCAAGGCGGTGCGGGCCGATCTCACCTCGGCCCGGCAGGCGGAGGGGCTGGTGGCAAAGTGCCGTGCGCGGGGCGTACAGCTCACCTGCCTGGTCAACAG
>CAYTFW010000049.1:0-35504 GCA_964437145.1 uncultured Rhizobiaceae bacterium | reverse complement strand
TCAGTGGTAGAGCACACCCTTGGTAAGGGTGAGGTCGAGAGTTCAATCCTCTCTCGCAGCACCAGTTCTCAGCTCGATGGCCCGCCCGTGATGAAGCAGAAGACCTTGCCGTAGAGCTCGCACAGATGCGTGCCCCGGTCGGGCGTCGGCATCGTGATGATCTTGCTCTTGGGCACCACCAGCCAGTCCCGGCCGTCCCAGACGCGCCAGAACCCGTCCTCGCCCATGTATGACGGCGCCGGCCGGCAGTCGCCGACCTGGCCGTCGGTCGAGCCGTTGCAGCAGCGCGTGCCGGTATCGGGCTGGCGCAGATCCTTGTACCAGTCATGATGCTGGGCATGGCCGTCGCCGTGCCGGCCAGAGGACTGAGCTTGGGGCTGAGCCTGCGCCTGGCCTGGCGCGAGGGCCAGCAATGCAACGGCGAGAAGGATCGCAGGACGACGGACGCTCATGGCAACCTCGCTTCCCCGGGGAGAGCAGGCCTCGGCGACCCGTCAAGATTAGCCTCACTCGGCGCCGCGGTCTCGGATTTCCGAGCGGCCCCCTCGCCCGACGATCGGCGCTCGCATCAACTGGTCGCCGTCCGACCCGGAAGCCGGTTATAGTCGGGGCCCCTTCGCGGTTCAGACAGTTGATGCGTCGTTCATCAGGGCTGATCGTCATCGCGGCGTGCGTGCTGCTTGCGCTCGCGCCGGCGCGCGCCGAGATCCTCGCCGGGCCAGCCAATGGCCTCGATGAGGACTCGATCGCCGTCGGCGGCGAGCGCGTGCGGCTGTGGGGTATCGACGCGCCCGATCTGGGTCAGACCTGCATGCGCGCCAACAAGCCCTGGGCCTGCGGCCGCGACGCCGCGCGCGCGCTCGGCCGGTTGGTCGACGGCAAGCAGGTTCGCTGCCTGGTGATCGTGCGCGACAAGATCCGGCGGCTGGTCGTCGGCGATTGCACCCTGGGCGGCGAGAGCCTGTCGCGTTGGATGATCGTCAACGGCCACGCGATCATGAACACCCGCCAGACCGACGCCTACGCCAAGGAAGAGAGCGAGGCGCGCGAGGCCAAGCGCGGCATCTGGAGCAGCACCTTCGAGCCGCCCTGGGAATGGCGCGCGCGGCAGCGGCGCCCACGCTGATCTCGGCGGGTTCGGGTACGCGCCAAGCCGCAATCTTCACGCTGGCGGCCGTCATCCAGCGGTGGCCTCGGCCGTGGTAGCCTGCCGAGCCAATTCGGGAGGCTGTCCATGGCCAGAGCCGCCGCTTACCGCGTACCGCTCCTCGCGACCCTGCTGATCGCGACCCTGGCCTCGCCGCTCATCGCCGCGCCGGACGAGGAGCTGCTCGGCAAGTCCAGGGGCTATCCGGTCGGCACACCGGGCAACTGGTTCTACGACGAAACGGTGCGTGTCGGCTCGTTCAGCCACATGGACAGCTTCCTGCCGCACCGCTTCCTGTTGAAATCCGATACACCGCGACCGCTGCGGCGCGCGGCAAAAGAGCCGGACTACACCTACATCTTCGAGCATGCCACACGCGGCATCGACGATTTCCTGGCGCGACGGCGTATCACGGGCCTGATGGTGGTCCAGGACGGCGTGGTCCAGCTTGAGCGCTACCAGTACGACCGCACGCCCGCGCATCGCCTGCTGTCGAACTCGATGGCCAAGTCGATCACCGCCATCGCCGTCGGTTTCGCGCTGGCCGAGGGCAAGATCAAGTCGCTCGACGACACGGCGGCGACCTATGTGCCGGAACTCGCCGGCTCGGCCTATGGCGAGACGCCGATCCGCGCGCTGCTGCGCATGGCCTCGGGCGTGACCTTCAGCGAGCGCTATGATGGTAGTGACGACATCCACAAGTTCGCCACGCTATCGATCCGCGAAGGCTCGATCGCGGCGATGCGCGCCTTCAACCAGCGCGACAACCCGCCCAACACGAAGTTCCAGTACGCCTCTTCCGAGACGCTGGTACTGTCCTACGTGCTGAAGGGCGCCACCGGCCAGTCGCTGTCGTCCTATATCGGCGAGCGGCTGTGGCGGCCGATGGGCGCGGAATCCGACGCGAGCTGGATCATCGACCGCGACGGCGTCGAACTGGCGCACGGCTTCTTCAACGCCACGCTGCGCGACTGGGGGCGGCTGGCCATGCTGCTGGCCGACGACGGCATGCTCGACGGCAAGCAGATCATCCCGCGCGATTTCCTGATCGAGGCGACCGACGCCGACCAGCATCCGATGGCCTTCCGACCGCGCCAGGCGACGCGCTACTACGGCTACGGCTACAAGTTCTGGATCTATCCCTCGGCGCCGCGTCGGTTCTCGCTGCTGGGCGTCTTCGGCCAGTCGATCTTCGTCGATCCCGGCACACGGCTGGCGCTGATCATCACGGCGGCGCAGAAGGACGCGACGGGCAGGTATGACGGCTTCCCCGTCGAGCGCGACGCGCTGTGGCGCGGCATTCTCGGCCGGCACGGCGCGAAGTGGTAGGCGTCGACGGTCAGATCGCCTCTTCCCAGCTGCGGCTGAGCCGCATCGCCGAGTTGATCAGGCCGACCATCGAGTAGGTCTGCGGGAAGTTGCCCCACAGCTCGCCGGTCTCGACGTCGGCATCTTCCGACAAAAGGCCGAAGGAATTGCGCCGGGTCAGGATGCGCTCGAACAGCGCGCGCGCCTCGTCCCGTCGACCGATCGAGGCCAGCGCATCGACGTACCAGAAGGCGCAGATCAGGAAGCCGCTGGTCATGTGGCCGAAATCGTCGCGCGTCGCGTAGCGCAGCAGCAGGTCGCCGCGCCGCAGCTCGCCGCCGATCGCGTCGACCGTGGCGACGAAGCGCGGATCGTCGGCGCGCACGAAGTCCAGCTCCGACAGCAGCAGCAAGGTGGCATCGAGGTCCTCGCCGTCGAAGGTCGAGACGAAAGTGCCGCGCGCCGTCGACCAGATGCGCGGCTCGATCGCCGCGCGCACGCGATCGGCGCTCTCCCGCCAGTACGTCGAACGGCCGTCCTTGCCCAGGGCATCGGCGATACGGGCGAGCCGGTCGAGCGCCGCCCAGCACATCACGGCGGAGAACGTGTGCACGCTGCTCGAATTGCGCAGCTCCCACGGGCCGGCATCCGGCTGATCGAAGGTCGCCAAGGCGCGCATACCGAGGCGCTCGAGATGCGCGAAATGGGCGGCGTGGCCACCGCGCATCAGACGGCGGTCGAAGAACGCGTGCGTCGCCGCCAGCACGACGGCGCCAAAGCCGTCGTATTGCATCTGGCTCACCGCGGCGTTGCCGATACGCACGGGGCCATCGCCGCGATAGCCCTTGAGCGACGTCGCGATGAACTCCTCGGTGGCGCCGTTGCGCGTGATCGACAGCAGCGGCGGCAGGTGGAATTCGTTCTCGACGCCGAAGGCATCGACCACGTTGCCCATGAAGCTGACGTACTCCTCCATGGTGCGCGTCGTGCCCAGCCGGTTGAGCGCGTGGACGACGAAGTACGCGTCGCGCAGCCAGCAGAAGCGGTAGTCCCAGTTGCGCGCGGTACCAGGCGCCTCGGGGATCGAGGTGGTGAGCGCCGCGACGATCGCGCCGGTCTCCTCGAAATTGCACAGCTTCAGCGTGATCGCCGCGCGGATCACCGCGTCCTGCCAGTCGAAGGGAATCGATAGCGCGCGCACCCAGTCACGCCACCACCCCGTGGTCTTGTCGAGGTACTCGCGCGCCGTGGCGTCGACCTCCGACTGCAGAGGCTCGTCGGCGCCGATGAAGAACGACATCGGCCGGTCGACCGCGAACGGCGTCTCGTCGAGCACGTAGGAAATCGGCGCGTCGGTCGTCAGCCTCAGGGTCTGCGCGGCGCCGACATATCGGATGTGGCTGCTGCCGCGCGTGATATCGGGCGGGCGGGTGCCGAGCTCGAATACGGGCCGCACCGCGGCGAGGATCCGCGGCCTGCCCGCCAGGGGCCGCACGCGGCGCACCAGCTGCGGCGGGCGGAAGGTGCGCTCGAAGCGCGTGAAGCGCGGCGCGAAGTCGGTGATTTCCAGCGTGTTGCCATGATCGTCGGACATCACCGAGACGACGATCGCGGTGTTATCCACATAGGCCTGCTCGCAACGCGCCATGCCGACCATGTCGAGCGCGAAGACGCCGCGCGCGGGTGGCGTCTGGCTTTGCGCATCGCCGCCGTCGATCAGCGAGCAGAAGATCGGATCGCCATCGAAGCGCGGAAAGCAGCCCCAGACGACACGCGCACGCCGATCGATCAGCGCCGCGACTGCGCAATTGCCAATGACCGCCAGATCGAGCGAGCTCACGAAGCCTCCCTCCGCCCGAATGCGGGTAGCCACGATCCGCCCGAAATGTGGTCTTTCGCGCAGAGCTGTTCAGTCACTTTGTGCATGCCGTCTGCGCGCGGTGAGCGGTCACGGACAGTATTCTCTAGGTCATTGTGGATATAGATGCCACCTTGAAGCCTTATTGAGGAGTGACCAAGTCAAAGAATGCAGACGCCGCGTCGCCGCAAGGGGGCGCGAGCCGAGCAGCGTTGCGCTCGGCCCCGTTTCACCACCACGGAGCGCTCGATGCGGCTGGTCGTCGTATCCAATCGGGTTCCATCACCCCGCGCCGGCGAGAAGGCAGCGGCGGGCGGCTTGGCCGTGGCGTTGCGCGACGCTCTGCGGGAGCGCGGCGGAATCTGGTTTGGCTGGAGTGGCGCCGTTTCCGAGGCGCCTGATCGCACGCCACGCGCCGTCGTGCGCGGCCAGATCGCCTACGAGCAGGTCGATCTGACCGCTATCGACCGCCAGGAATACTATCTCGGTTTCGCCAACCGCGTGCTGTGGCCCGCTATGCACTACCGGCTGGGCCTCACCGAGTTCTCGCGCGACGACTTCGCCGGCTATTTGCGGGTCAACCGTATGCTGGCCGAGTCTCTCGCACCGCGGCTGCGACCCGACGACATCATCTGGGTGCACGACTATCACCTGCTGCCCTTCGCATCGGTGTTGCGCGAACTGGGTGTCAAGAATCGCATCGGCTACTTCCATCATATCCCCTGGCCACCGATCGAGATCTTCGGCGCCATTCCGATGAGCCGGCATCTGCTCGAGGCGATGGGCGCCTATGATCTCATCGGGCTACAGACTGCGACCGACGCCGGCAACCTTGTGCGCGGGCTGACCGAGACGACCGGCGCCACGACCGATCGTCGCGGCCGCCTGCGCATGGCGGGACGCACGGTGCGCGTCGATGCGTTTCCCATCGGCATCGACGTCGCCGAGTTCCGCCGCTTCTCCGAGCGCGCCGGCACCCTGCGGCTGGTGCGCCAGATGGCGCAGAGCCTCGGCGAGCGTCGCCTGGTGATCGGCGTCGACCGGCTCGACTATTCCAAGGGCATCGTCGAGCGCATCGAGGCCTTTGAGCGTTTCCTGATCGCCAATCCGCAGCAGCGCGGCAGGCCGATCCTGCTGCAGATCACGCCGGAGTCGCGCGCGGAGGTGCCGGAGTACGCCGAGCTTGGTCAACGCATCGACCAAGCGGTCGGCCGGCTCAATGGCGCGCATGGCGGCCTCGACTGGACGCCTGTGCGCTTCGTCAAGCGCGCCTTCTCGCGCCCGGTGCTGGCCGGCCTCTATCGTCACGCCGCTGTCGGCCTCGTGACGCCGATGCGTGACGGCATGAACCTCGTCGCCAAAGAGTATGTCGCCGCGCAGGACCCCGCCAATCCTGGCGTGCTGGTGCTGTCGCGCTTCGCCGGCGCGGCGCGGCAGATGGCCGACGCGCTGATCGTCAACCCGTTCGACAAGAGCGAGGTCGCCGAAGCCATCCAAACCGCGCTCTCTATGCCGCTGGAGGAGCGCTGTGGGCGTCACGCGCGGCTGGTCGCTGGCCTCGAGGCACGCGACGTCGACTGGTGGGCGGAAACCTACCTGTCGGCGTTGTCGCGGGTACGACGGCGAGGCAAGCCCAAACCGAAGCTGCGTGCCATCAGTCGCGACGAGGTCAGCCGCTTCGCCGCGGCTTGATGTCCTTTCCCTCCATCCCGCGCGCGGGCAAAAGACGTAGGAAACGAGAGAGAGTGCCTACGACGTCTGCCCATGGCTGGCATAGAGCCGCAGCACCTGGACGGCCTTGGGCAGTTCGATCAGGAATTCGGGATCACGGTCGAGGTGGTGGATGTCAGTCGGATCGCCGCCGGTGAAGCGCCCCATCGCCTCGATGCTCTCCCAGTAGGAGATGGTGACGAACTCCGTCTCCTCGCCACGATCCTCGCGAAGCGACTGGACGCCCAGCGCCTTTTCCATCAGCGGTTTCACGCCGACCTCGAAGTTATATCGCTGGTAGTCGTCGGCCTGCGCCCGGCGCACGCGGCCGCGCCAGATGCGCGCGATAGTTGGCTTCGGCGTTGACGCCATGACGCTCTCCTGGAAACTCGTCATTCCGAGCGCAGCGGGATGACAGGCTGCTTCAAGTCATCGACCTCAGCTCGGTGAGCGGCACGATGCGGATCTGGCTGCCCTCGAGCCCCGCGCGCACGGCGCGCGCGGTGGCGACGGCGGTGGGTTCGTCACCGTGCACGCAGACCGAGTCGACCTGGCAGGGCACCTTCTTGCCGCTCAAGGAGAAGATCGCCTGCTCCTCGATCATGCGCTTGACGTGCGCCACCGAAGTCGCGGCGTCGTGGATCATGGCGTGCTTCTCCTTGCGCGGGGTCAGCAGGCCGGCATCGGTATAGGTGCGGTCGGCGAAGACTTCCTCGGCGACACGCAGCCCGGCCCTGCGGCCGGCCGGCACCTGCGCCGTGACCGCCTGTGCGAGAAAGATCAGCTCGCGGTCGACGGCGCGGATGGCGCGCGCGATGGCATCGCTGAGGTCCTGATCCTCGGCCGACATGTTGGCCATCATGCCGTGCGGCTTCACATGCGTGACCTTGGCGCCGTGCAGGGCCGCGACGCCCATCAGCGCGCCGATCTGATAGGCCATCGCATGCTCGATCTCGGCGTTGGTCATGCGGATGACGCGGCGGCCAAAGCCCTGCAGGTCCTGGAAGCCGGGATGCGCGCCGATCGACACGCCATTGTCGAGGCACAGCTTCACCGTCGAGGCCATGACCGAGGGATCGCCGGCGTGGAAGCCGCAGGCGACATTGGCCGAGCGCACGATCTTGAGCACTTCAGGGTCGTTGCCCATCTTCCACGGACCGAAGCTCTCGCCGAGATCGGAATTGATGTTCACTTCGCTCGCCATGGCTCGCCTCCCGCGGGTCCGCTATTCTAGCGCCTGGCTCGACATGACGGAAACGGCGTGAGCACCAGGTTCCTCGATTGCGGCGACACCGCGTTCAGTGTCGAGTTCGGCAGCACCATCGCGCCCGAGATCAACGCCAGGGTCATGGCCCTGCACGGCGCCATCGCGACCGAGCGCGCGGCTGGAAGGCTGACCGGCGTGGTCGAGACCGTGCCCAGCATGCGCGCGCTGCTGGTGATCTACGATCCGATGGCCACGACGCGCGCCACCCTGCAGCCGGCGGTCGAGGCGCTGCTGGCGGGCGGACAGGCGGCCGAGGTCAGGTCGCGGCGGCTCACCCTGCCCTGCTGCTACGACGACGCCGAATTCGCGCTCGACCTGGCCGATGTCGCCGAGCGCACCGGTCTCTCGCCGGAGGAGGTGATCAGGCTGCACCTCGCCTCCGAATTCCGGGTCTATGTGGTGGGCTTCATGCCCGGGCTGCCCTACCTGGTCGGCCTGGCCAAGCCACTGCACCTGCCGCGCCGCGCCTCGCCGCGCGTGCGCGTGCCGGCGCAGAGCGTGGCCATCGCCACCGAGATGACGGTCGTCTATCCCTTCGAAAGCCCCGGCGGCTGGCACCTGATCGGCCGCACGCCTGTCTCGATGTTCGATGCGCGGCGCGGCGCCGAGGCTACGACCCTGGCGCCGGGCGACACGGTGCGTTTCCGCCGCATCAGCCGCGCCGAGTACGACGCGCTCGCCGCCGAGGCCGAACGCGCGCCGTTCGACATAGCGCGCTTCATCGAGGTGACGCCGTGAGCGCCGCCCATCTCGTCGTCGAGCGACCCGGCCTTTTCGATACCGTCCAGGATCGCGGCCGCACCGGCTTCCAGGAACTCGGCATGCCGGTCGCCGGCGCGATGGACCGCGTCGCCCTGGCGCTCGCCAACGCGCTGGCCGGCAATCCGCCCGAGACCAACGCCGCGGCGCTGGAGATGGGTGTGCTGGGTCCCACGCTGCGGGTCGAGGCCGACTCGGTGCGCATCGCCCTCGTCGGGCCGATCGAGGCGTCGCTGATCGCCGGCGAAGGCGCCGCGCCCAAACCGCTGCCCTCGGATCGCTCGCATACCTTGACGCGTGGCCAGCGCTTGAAGCTTGGCGGCATCGAGGGCGTGAGCACCGCCTACCTTGCCGTCGAGGGCGGCATCGACGTGCCGGTGTTCATGGGCAGCCGCAGCACCTACACGCGCGCCGCGCTGGGCGGGCTCGAGGGCCGCAAGCTGAAAGAGGGCGACACACTACCGCTGACACACGACGCCGCGAGCGCGCGCGCTGAGTTGGCCTTGGCGGCGCCCTTCGACTACGGCCAGGGCCCGATCCGGGTCATCGTTGGGCCACAGGCCGACCATTTCACCGAGGCCGGCCACGCCACCTTCACGTCGAGCGAGTACGTCGTGTCCAAGGAGGCGGACCGAATGGGCATCCGCTTCGATGGACCGAAGATCGAGCACTCGGCGCTGGGCCCCGACATCGTCTCCGACGGCATCGCGCCGGGCGCCATCCAGGTGCCGGCGGCTGGCCTGCCGATCGCGCTGCTGGCCGACCGACAGACCGTGGGCGGCTATTCCAAGATCGCCACCATCGCCTCGGCCGACCTGCCGCGTACCTGCCGCCTGCTCCCGAGCATGCGCGTGCGTTTCGCCGTCGTCACCGTCGCCGAGGCCGAAGCCCTGCGCCGCGACCAGGAGCGCCGGCTGGCCGCCGCGATCGCCGGGCTGAAGCCGGCCCGCCCGGAAGGGGGAATCGATCTGAAAGCGCTGTACGAGGAAAATCTGATAGATGGCGTCGTGCTCTGACTTTTGGTGAGCGAGCACGTGAATTGGCCACGTTGACCCCAGATACCCACTCGTGTATCCGCAGGCCCACAAAGAGCTGCCGATCGTTGGGTGATTCTGTCGATGCCCCTAGCGCCGCTGCTGCACACATCCATCAACTCCGTCGAGATGCGCCCAGCTCCCATCGACCCATCCTGGATCGTCGAGGGCAACCCCATGGCGCGTGTCGGGTCGGTGTCGCGCGGTTCCGACGGCTTGAGCTGGACCGACATCTGGGACTGCACCGCCGGCCGCTTCACCTGGCACTACACCATCGACGAAACCGTCCACATCCTTGAAGGCGGCGCGCATGTCGTCGACGCCAACGGCAAGCAGTGGGACCTGCGGCCGGGCGACATCGTCTCCTTCCAGGTCGGCACCGCGGCGCGCTGGCACGTGCCGGAATACGTCCGCAAGGTCGCCTTCTGCAGCGAGGTCGTGCCCCGGCCACTCACCGTCCTGATGGACGTCGGGCGCAAGCTACGCCGCCACAAGCCGCTTGCAGCCGCTGTCGCAGGCCTGTTCGCCGTGACCATCGCGGCCGGCGTGCTGATGGCGAAGTAGCGCCGAAGTGCTGAGTAAACCCGGCGGATGACCTGCCCGCATCGCGGCTGGCGGCGCTTCGCGCCCGAGCCCACGGGGGGTAAGGTCGGCGCCGAACTGGCCTGAGGAATACACGCGATGAGCTGGCAGCCCGAACTCGACGAACTGAAGCGCCGCCAGGAGATGGTCCGGCGCATGGGCGGGCCGGACAAGGTCAAGCGCCAGCACGACGGCGGCCGCCTCACCGTGCGCGAGCGCATCGACCGCTTGCTCGATCCCGGCAGCTTCCGCGAATGGGGCAGCGTCGCTGGCATGGCGACCTATGACCGCAAGAACGATCTCGAGGATCTAGTCGCGTCGAATTCGGTGACCGGGCGCGGCACGATCGACGGGCGGCCGGTTGTCGTCTCCGGTGACGACTTCACGGTGCGTGGTGGCTCGGCCGACGCCACCATCAAAGAGAAGAACCTGCTGGCCGAGAAGATGGCCAACCAGTACCGCCTGCCCATCGTGCGTATCATCGAGGGTTCCGGCGGCGGCGGATCGGTGAAGACCATCGAGACCCAGGGGCGCGCCAACGTGCCTGGTGTGATCGGCTTCGACATCGTCACCGCCAACATGGGCGCCGTGCCGGTGGTCGCGCTGGGCCTGGGCTCGGTGGCGGGACTGGGCGCCGCGCGGCTCGCGGCCTCGCACTACTCGGTGATGGTCAAGGGCCTGTCGGCGATGTTCGTCGCTGGCCCGCCCGTGGTGGCGCGGCTCGGTCAGCCGCTCAGCAAGGAGGAGCTCGGCGGCTGGGAGATCCAGCTGCGCGCCGGCGCCGTCGACGAGGCGGTCGACACCGAGGACGAGGCCTTCGCCGCCGCCAAGCGTTTCCTGTCCTACATGCCGCAATCCGCCTTCGATCTGGCGCCACGCGGGCCGATCACCGACGATCCGCATCGCCGCGACGAGAAGCTGCTGTCGGCGATCCCCCGCGACACGCGCAAGGTCTACAACATGCGCTCGATCATCAACACGCTGGTCGACAAGGGCAGCTTCTTCGAGATGAACAAGCTCTACGGCCGCTCGGTGATCACCGGGCTTTGCCGCATCGACGGCTGGCCGATCGCCTTCATGGCCAGCGATCCGATGCACTACGGCGGCGCGTGGACGGCGGACACCTGCCAGAAGGTCACGCGCTTCATGGATATCGCCGAGACTTTCCGCATCCCCGTGGTCTATCTCGAGGACTGCCCCGGCTTCCTGATCGGACTGGAGGCGGAGAAGAGCGGCGTGATCAAGGCTGGCGTGCGCGCCATGGCGGCGATGCACCAGTGCACCGTGCCGTGGTGCACCTTCATCGTGCGCAACAATTTCGGCGTCGCCGGCGCCGCGCACAAGAACACCGGCCGCGTCGCCATCCGCTACGCCTGGCCGTCGGGCCGCTGGGGCTCGCTGCCGCTGGAGGGCGGCATCGAGGCCGCCTATCGCGCCGACATCGACGCCTCGCCCGACCCCAAGGCCAAGCTGGCGGAGATCGAGGAGCGGCTGAACAAGCTGCGCTCGCCCTTCCGCAGCGCCGAGGCGTTCTGGATCGAGGAGATCGTCGATCCGCGCGACAGCCGCCGCCTGCTGTGCGAGTTCGCCAACCTCGCCGCCCCTGTGCGCGAGGGCAAGGCGCAGTTCTGGATGCGGCCGTGAGCCCGAAAGTCGGGGAATAATCTGTACCGCGTTGCGTTGCGTATCCAGGGACGTCAATCCAGGGAGACCAACCAATGAACAACACGCTCCTTCGCACATTGGCCTGCGGCTTCATCGCCGGCGCCGTATCCTTCGTCATCTTCCATCAGGGCGGTTTCTGGGCCGCGACGCAGGCCGGTCTCTTGAAGGCCAGCACCTGGTCGATGGCCGCCACCAAGCCGTGGGAAGTGCCGCAGCTGATCTCCTACCTGTTCTTTACCGGCCTGTGGGGCGCGCTGGCGGCCTTCGTCGTGCCGTACACGAAGCTTCCGGCCTGGCTCGGTTGGACGCTGTTCGGCGCCGTCGTCGTGATCGCCTTCAACTGGTTCGTCGTGCTGCCGCTCAAGGGTTCGCCGGTCGGCGGCGGCTTCCGCATGCCGGGCGTGATCGTCGCCCCCGTGGTCTACGGCATCTGGGGCCTGGGTATGTGGCTGGTCTACAAAGCGCTGCAGAAGCCGATGGGTGCATCGACCGCGCCGGCGGGCTGATCGATCAGGCCGCCATCGAGCGGATCTGCTCGTCGAGGTCGTCGGCGATGAAGTGCCGGACGACCTCGTCGAGATCGCGATCGGTCTCGAAGCCCAGGCGATGCGCGCGCGCCGCATCGATGGCGCCCGGCCAGCCGTCGACGATCTTCTGGATCGCCGGGTCGTGTTCCCAGCTTACCTTACCGAGCTTGCGGTTGCCGGCGTTGCGCTTCATCGCAGCCTCGAGCTCGGCGGCGCTGACGCGGATGCCGTTGAGCAGCAAGGTGCGTCCCGGGCCGAAGGCGTCGGGGTCGAGATCGTGCGCGCGCAGGAATGACTCCACGGTGCGCCGCGGACTCAGTACCACCATCGGCGTGTCTGATGTCACCGGGCAGACCACGTCGATGCCGGTGAGCGGCTCGCGCACCATTGAGCTGGCCCAGGTCGAGGCCGCCTTGTTGGGCCGGCCGGTGCGCACGCAGATCGTCGGCAGGCGGATTGCCGTACCGCGCACGAAGCCCTTGCGCGTGTAGTCGCGCACCAGGAACTCGCCCATCGCCTTCTGCGCGCCGTAGGAGGTCTGCGGCGTCAGTGGCGTATCGTCGGTCACCGCCTTGGGCAGATCGCCGCCATAGGCCGCCAGCGAGGAGGTGAAGATCACGCGCGGATTGGTGCCCAGCGCGCGGCACGCCTCGAGCACGTTGCGCGCACCGTCGAGGTTGACGCGGTAGCCGAGGTCGAAGTCGGCCTCGGCGCCGGCGCTGACCACGGCGGCGAAGTGGAAGACGCTGGAGGCGCCCTGCACGATCGACTGCACGGTGGCGAAATTGGCGATGTCGCCGTCCATCGCCACGACGCGCCGATCGTCGAGGCCGGGGCCGGAGGCCTTCGCCACGTCGAACAACAGCAGTTCCGACACGCGCTCGCCGCCCAGCGTCGAGCCCTCGAGGATCTTGCGCGCCAGCTTCTTGCCGAGGAACCCCGCCCCGCCGGTGATGACGACCTTCATGCTTCCGTCCCCTCGTACCGAACCGGACGCGAGCCTAGCACGGCACGCTAGCCGCGGCGCGACAACGCGCGCGCGATGGCGACCAGACGGCGCAGCGGTGCCGACACCTCCGACTCGCGCCACGCCAGCGCCAGCGGCGCCGCCGGCTGCGGCTCGGTGAAAGGCCGGAACACGACGCCGCGCACCGACAGCAGCGAGGCGCGCGACTGCGTGGTGACGGCGCAGCCATGGCCCTCCGCGACGGCGCGTACCATGTGCTCGGTGTCGGGCTCGACGCGCGCGATATCGGGCGCCGCGCCGCCGAAAACGCTGGCGACGATGAGGTCGTAGAAACCCGGCCCCTGTGCGCGCGGCCAGAACACCATGCGCTCGCGCGCCAGGTCCGCCGGCGCCACGCGCGGCCGGCGCGCGAGGCGGTGCCGGGTCGGCAGCGCCGCCACCAGCGGCTCGGCGCCAACCTCGACCAGCCCAAGGCCGCCGGCATCCTCCAGCGGCA
The DNA here is from genome assembly GCA_964437145.1 of uncultured Rhizobiaceae bacterium. GTDB lineage: Bacteria > Pseudomonadota > Alphaproteobacteria > Reyranellales > Reyranellaceae > JAFAZJ01. The sequence continues at coordinate 22,184 of CAYTFW010000049.1, read as the reverse complement.
GGCGCACGAAGGCGGCATCGACGCTGCCGGCGCGCAGTAGCTCGACGTTGCGCGCGGTGGTCAGCGTGTCGATGGTCAGCGCCACCACGGGATGGCGGCGGCGGAACGCCTCGCGGATGTCGGCGGCGACGCCCACCGGCGCGGTGCGGGTGTAGTTGACGCGCAGCTCGCCACGCACGGCCCGCGCCGTGGCGCGCGTCGCCTCCTCCAGGTGGCGCACGCCGTCGAGGATCGCGGGCGCGCCCTCGAGCAGCGTGCGGCCGGCGGCGGTGAGCTCGACCGAGCGGCTGGTGCGCTCGAACAGCCGCACGCCCAGCCCGGCCTCCAGCGTGCGGATATGCTGGCTGACCGCCGGCTGCGCCACGCGCAGGCCTTCGGCGGCGCGGCCGAAATGGCGCTCGCGGGCGACGGCGACGAAGCTGCGGAGCTGGCGGAGGTCCATGGCCAACGATAAGCGTTTCTTATCGATCCAGTCAAAGACGCGCTTGGACCCAGGCCGCGCCGGCTGGTCTGCTGGCGCCATGCACGCGGCCTGGTACGAGCGACAGGGAGGCGCCCGCGACGTTATCGTTGTCGGCGAGCTGCCGACGCCGGTGCCCGCCGCCGGCGAGGCGCTGGTGCGGGTGATGGCGTCGGGCGTCAATCCCTCGGACTGCAACGCCCGGGCCGGCCGCTTTGGCCGCGCCATGGCCTTCCCGCGCGTCGTACCGCATGGCGATGGGGCTGGAATCGTCGAAGCCATTGGCGCCGGCGTCGACGACGCGCTGCTCGGGCGGCGCGTGTGGCTGCACAACGCGCAACGCGGCCGCGCGCTGGGCACGGCGGCGCAATACGTCGCGCTCGACGCGCGGCTGCTGGCCGAGCTGCCGGACGACATCGGCTTCGAGGTCGGCGCCAGCCTCGGCATCCCCGCGATGACCGCGCATCTGTGCCTGCTGCGCGACGGCCCGATCGACGGTGCCGACGTGCTGGTGACCGGCGGTGCCGGCGCCGTCGGCTTCTACGCCATCCAGCTCGCCAAGCATCACGGCGCGCGTGTGATCGCCACGGTCAGCGGTTCGCGCAAGGCCGAAGACGCGCGGCACGCCGGCGCCGATCTCGTGCTGGCCTACCGCGCCCAGGACGTCGCGGCGGCGGTGCTGGATTACACGGGCGGGCGTGGCGTCGACCGCGTGGTCGAGGTCGAGTTCGGTGGCAACCTCAGCGCCACCGTCAAGGCGCTGGCCGACAACGCCGTGGTATCGATGTACTCCTCGGTCGCGGAGCCCTCGCCGGTGGTCCCGGCGCTGGCGCTGATGTTCAAGGGCGCGACCGTGCGCTTCGCCCATCTCGGGCTATCGCCGCTGTCACTGCGCCAGGCGGCGCAGCGCGGCGTCGTCGAGTGGCTGCGCACCGGCCGTGCGCGGCATCGCATCGCGTTCGACGCGCCGCTGGCGCGCATCGCCGGAGCGCACGAGGCCATCGAATCCGGCGGCCGGCTCGGCACCGTCGTGGTCAGACCGTGAAACGAGTTAGGGAGGACAACATGAAACGCAGGAGTCTTCTTCGCACCGGCGCCGCGCTCGCGGCCGGCGCCCTGCCCCTGCCCGCGCTGGCGCAGGCCTATCCCAGCCAGCCCGTGCGCGTGGTGGTGCCGGGCCCGGCGGGTAACGCGCTCGACGCGCTGGCGCGGCTGATGACGGAGGCGATGGCGAAGTCGATGAACGCCAGCTTCGTTGTCGACAACAAGCCCGGCGCCAGCGGCCATATCGGCGGCGAGTACGTGGCGCGCGCCAAGCCCGACGGCCACACGCTGATCTTCGGCGCCTCGACGACGCACGCCGTCAGCCCGCACATCCTTACGGACATCAAGTACAAGCCGGTCGACGACTTCGACCCGATCACGCTGGTGGCGCGGGTGCACAATGTGCTGGTGGTGCATCCCGACCTGCCGGTGAAGTCGGTGAAGGAGCTGATCGAGCACGCCAAGGCGAACCCCGACAAGCTCTCCTTCGGCTCGACCGGCATCGGCTCGAACCTCCATCTCGGCATGGAGCTGTTCAAGATCATGACCGGCGTGAAGATGCAGCACGTGCCCTACAACTCCGCCGCGCTGCAGGTCGACCTGATCGCCGGGCGAATCCAGGTGCTGCTCGACAACATGCCGGTGGCGGTACCCAACGTCCGCGCCGGGAAGGTGCGCGCGCTGGGCGTCGCCAGCCTCGAACGCCAGCCCGAGCTTCCCGACGTGCCGACTATCGCCGACACCCTGCCCGGCTATCAGGTCGGCGCCTGGGGCGTGCTGATGGCGCCCAAGGGCACGCCACCGGCCATCGTCGCGACGCTGAACCAGGCCGTGCATCGCGCGCTGGCTCAGCCGGAGGTACGCGAAGGATTCCTCAAGCAGAGCTTCCATCCCGCACCAATGACTCCGGCCGAGACCGGCGCCTTCGTGCGGGCTGAGTTCGAGAAGTGGGGAAAGGTGGTGAAAGATGCCGGCATCAAGATCAACTGAGCGCCGCGCCGGCCGCCGTTTCGTGCTCGCCGGCCTCGCGGCGGGCGCGGTCGCAGCGGCCGCGTCCGGCCCGCGCGCGCAGGCCTGGCCCGACCGGCCGATCCGCTTCGTCGTGCCGTTCCCACCCGGCGGCGCGCCTGACATCATGGGCCGAGCGCTGGGTGAGCGCCTGCAGGCGCTGCTCGGCCAGCCCATCGTGATCGACAACAAACCCGGCGCGGCCGGCGGTCTCGGCGCCGACCTCGTCGCCAAGGCCCCGGCCGACGGCCACACGATCCTGTTGGGCACGATCTCGACCCACGCCATCAACGCCAGCCTCTATCCGAACCTGCCCTACAACCACATCAGGGACTTCGCGCCGTTGACGCTGCTCGGATCGGTGCCGAACGTGCTGTCGGTCACTAACGCGTTCCCGGCGCGCACCGTCGCCGAGCTGGTCGCCTACGCCAAGGCCAATCCCGGCAAGGTGAACTTCGGCTCGGCGGGATCAGGCAGCACGCTGCACATGAGTGGCGAGCTGTTCCGCATCGCCGCCGGCATCGACATCCAGCACGTGCCGTATCGCGGCAGCGCGCCGGCCGTCGCCGATCTGGTGTCGGGCCAGATCCAGATGATGTTCGATAACGCGCCCTCGGCGATCCCGCAGGTCAAGGGCGGGCGCATCCGTGCGTTGGCGCAGACCGGTGCCAGACGCTCGCCGCTGCTGCCCGACGTGCCAACCATGGTCGAGTCGGGCTTCGCCGATTTCGTGGTCGCGGGTTGGGCCGGCCTGTTCGCGCCTGCGGCCACGCCGCCGGCGATCCTCGATCGGCTGCACGCCGCCCTGGTCGAGGCGCTGGGCGGCGCCGATGTGAAGGCGCGGCTGGAGCCGCTGGCCGTCGATCTCCAGCCCATGAGCCGTACCGCCTTCGCCGCCTTCGTCGAGGCGGAGACGAAGCGCTGGGGCGAGCTCGTTCGCCGCGCCAATATCAAGGTCGAGGGCTAGACAACCATGCCGCGCTTCAACGCCAATCTGCGCTGGATGTTCAAGGAGTACGAGCCGACGGCGCGTTTCGCCCTGGCGGCGCGCTGCGGCTTCCGCGGCGTCGAACACGCCGATCCCTACGAGTGGAAGGCCGCCGACGTACGGCGCTGGCTGACCGACAACGGCCTCACCATGGTGCAGATCCTGACGCCGCAGGATTGGGCCGGCGGCGAGACCGGGCTCGCCACCCTGCCCGACCGCGTCGCCGACTTCCGCGCCGCCGTCGTGCGTGGTGTCGACTACGCGGCCGAGATCGATTGCACGCTGCTGCACACCGCGGTCGGCCCGTTGCCGAAGGGTGAGGACCCGGAGCGCTGCTGGGCTCGCGTGGTCGAGAACATCGCCCACGCCTGCGACGCGGGAAAGAAGGCCGGGCTGACGATCATCATCGAGCCGGTGTGTAGCGCGCGCTTCGCCGACTTCTTCATTCACCGGCTGGACGAAGGCCTGGCGCTGATCCGCGACGTCGGCCGCGCCAATCTCAAGCTGTGTTACGACACATACCACGTGCAGATGGAGGAAGGCGCGATCACGGCCAACCTCGAGCGCGTCTGGCCGCATGTCGGGCACCTGCAGATGGGCAACCCGCCGGGCCGCCACCAGCCGGGCGTCGGCGAGCTCGACCTCCAGCACTATTTCGACGCCGTCGATCGGCTGGGTTGGGGCGGTTGGATCGGCTGCGAGTACACGCCGCACGGCCATACGTTGGACTCGCTGGCCTGGGGTGCGCGCTACGGCATCGCCCGGCCGAAGGATTGAGGGAGAGCCGCATGCCCGCGCGCGACTTCGTCGGCAGCTACCGACTGCACTCTTTCGAGCTGCGCTACGACGACGGCGGCGTCGAGCATCCGCTCGGCCCCGACGCCGAGGGCCTCATCGTCTATACCCGCGAGGGTTTCTTCAGCGGCCAGATGATGCAGCGCGGCCGGCCGAAATTCGCGCAGGCGCGCCAGTCGGCGGCGCAGAAGGATTTCGGCAGCGATGCCGAGATCCGCGCCGCCTTCAACGGCTACGTAGCGTACTACTGCAGCTACGACGTCGACGAGGCGCGACGGATCGTCAACCACCGCATCGTCAGCGCGCTCATTCCGAACTGGGAAGGACAGGTCAACGTGCGCCACTACGAGTTCCAGGGCGACGTCCTGGTGCTGCGCTCCCCCGACGTGACCGTGGCCGGACGTGTCGGCCGCAGCGTGCTGCACTGGCGACGTTGCCCCGTGGTGTACCCGTGAGCGCGACGGCGACGATGCGGGCGGCGGTCGTCGAGCAGGACGGCGCCACCAAACGGCTCGCTGTGCGCAAGGTAGCCCGCCCCGTGCCCGGCGACGGCGAGGTGCTGGTCCGCGTGCGCGCCGCCGGCGCCAACCGCGCCGACCTGTCGATGAACGTCGGTCACTTCCGCGGCGCCGGCGCGACCCTGAGCGCGCCGGTCGCCGGCCTGGAATTCGCGGGCGAGGTGGTGGAGCTGGGCGCCGGCGTCGCGGGCGTGCGCGTCGGCGACCGCGTGATGGCGATGGGCCAGGGTGCCTTCGCCGAGTACGCGTGTATCGACTCCCGCCTGCTGATCCCGGTGCCGTCCGAATTCTCGTGGACGGACGCCGCGACCGCGCCGGTGGCGTTCATGACCATGCACGACGCGATCATGACCAACGGCCGGTTGCGCGCGGGCGAGGCGGTCCTGGTGCAGGGCGTGACCTCGGGCGTCGGACTCGCCGCCTACCAGATCGCCAAGGCGCGTGGCGCGCGGCCGGTGATCGGCACCTCGACCTCCGACGACAAGCTCGCGGTCCTGCGGTCGCGTGGCCTGGATGTCGGCGTCAACAGCCGCACCCAGGACGTGGTGGCGCGCGTGCGCGAGGAGACGGGCGGGCGCGGCGTCGATCTCGTGATCGACATGCTGGGTGCGCCAGTCATCAACCAGAACATGCACGCCGCCGCCTTGAAGGGGCGCATCGTCGACGTCGGCCGCATGGGTGGACTGAGAGGCGAGATCGATCTCGACCTGCACAGCCTCAAGCGTATCAGCTTCATCGGCGTGACCTTCCGCACGCGCAGCGTCGAGGAGATCCAGGCGATCATCCGCGCCATGGTCGACGACATCTGGCCCGACGTCGCGGCCGGCCGCATCCGCCTGCCGGTGGACAAGGTCTTCGCGCTCGACGCGATCGAAGACGCCTACGCGCACATGCGCGCCAACGTCCACCTTGGCAAGATCGTCATCACGATCTGACAGAGCAAGAATCCCCGGCGCCACCCTATCCGGCGGCGCGCCGTCAAGTCAGGGTCTTCCGAAAGCCGAAGGTCTCTTCGCCCGCAGGCGCGGCCGCGGCGTCAGACCGCCTTTTCGGTTTCGGCGTCGAACAGGTGCATGCGATCGGGAGTCACCGCCAGGCGCACCTTCTCATGCGCGCGCACGGCGACCAGAGGCTCGACCGAGGCGACCACCGTCTCGCTGCCGACGCGCGTGTCGAGCAGCGTCTCCGAGCCCAGCCGCTCGACGACCTCGATCTCGCATTCCATGCAGTACTCGGCCGGGTCGGCGCCGTTGGCGACGCGCAAGTCCTCGGGCCGGATACCGAACACCGCCTTCTTGCCGGTGAGCGGTGCCGCGCGCGAGGCCAGCGCGCCGGGCAGGCGAAGCTTCAGGCCCTTGGTCTCGACCCATAGCCCGCCGTCGCCACTGACCACGGTGACGTTGGCGAAATTCATCGCCGGCGAGCCGATGAAGCCGGCGACGAAGAGATTGGCCGGCGTGTTGTAGAGCGTCATTGGATCGCCGACCTGCTGCACCCAGCCATCTTTCATGACCACGACGCGATCGCCGAGCGTCATCGCCTCGACCTGGTCATGCGTCACGTAGATCGCCGTCGTGCCCAGCCGCTCGTGCAGCTTGCGCAGCTCGACGCGCATGTGCACGCGCAGCTTGGCGTCGAGGTTGCTGAGCGGCTCGTCGAACAGGAAGACCTGCGGGTTGCGCACGATGGCGCGGCCAAGCGCGACGCGCTGGCGCTGGCCGCCGGAGAGCTGGCGCGGCCGGCGAGACAGAAGCTGCTGGATGCCGAGGATGTCGGCGGCGTGCTGCACGCGCTTTTCGATCTCGGCCTTGTCGAACTTCCGCATCTTCAGGCCGAAGGCCATGTTGTCGTAGACGCTCTTGTGCGGATAGAGCGCGTAGTTCTGGAACACCATGGCGATGTCGCGGTCCATCGGCGCGAGATCGTTGACAATGGTGTCGCCGATCAGGACGTCGCCCGAGGTGATGCTCTCCAGCCCGGCCACCATGCGCAACGTCGTCGTCTTGCCGCAGCCGGAGGGGCCGACCAGCACGACGAACTCGCGGTCGGGGATCTCGAGATTGACGTCCTTCACCGCGTGAACGGCGCCTTCATAGACCTTGTTGAGCTGCCGGATGGTGACCTGCGCCATTGCTCAACCCTTCACCGAGCCGGTCAGGCCCGCGACATAGTGTTCGACGAAGAACGAATAGACGATCGCCACCGGGATCGAGCCCAGCAGCGCACCGGCCATCAGCGGCCCCCAGAAGAAGACGTCGCCGCGGATCAGCTCGGAGGTCACGCCCACCGGCACGGTCTTCTGCTCGGGCGAGGACAGGAAGACCAGCGCGTAGATGAACTCGTTCCACGACAGCGTGAAGGCGAAGATGCCGGCCGACATGATGCCGGGAACCGCCACAGGGAGGATGATGTGGTACATCGCCTGGAAGCGCGAGGCGCCATCGATGCGCGCGCACTCCTCGAGCTCCTTCGGGATCGACTTGAAGTAGCCCATCATCAGCCAGGTGCAGAACGGGATCAGAAAGGTCGGATAGGTCAGGATCAGCGCCCACGGCGTGTCGCCCAAGCCGAAATTCCTGATGATGTCGGCGAGCGGGATGAAGAGCAGCGTCTGCGGCACCAGATAGGTGACGAAGATGGTGGTGCCCAGCCCGCCGGCCCAAGGGAAGTTGAGCCGCGCCAGCGCGTAGCCCGCGAACACGCCGCAGATCAGCGAGATAACCGTCGACACCGCCGCGATCAGCAGCGTGTTGACCATCCACTTCGAGAACATCGTCTCCTCGAAGAGGTAGAGGATGTGCTCGAACGTCGGATTGTTGGTCCAGAACGGCTGGTAGGCCACCGCGTTCCACGGCTTGTACAGCTCGCCGTCGGGCCGGAAGGTCGTGATGATCATCCAGTAGAACGGGAAGAGCAGCACGAACACGAAGAGCGTCAACGGGATGTAGAAGAACACCCAGCGCCGCCAGAGGCCACCCTCGACCATCAGCGCACCTCGACCCGTCGGATGTAGAGCAGCTGCACGACGACGATCAGGAAGAGGAACGGGAACATCGCCAGCGAGATCGCCGCGCCCTCCGCCAGCAGGCCGGTGCCGATGCCGAGCTGATAGGCGTAGGTCGCGAAGAGATGCGTGGCGTTGGCCGGTCCGCCGCCGGTCATGACGTAGACCAGCTGGAAATCGGCGAAGGTCTGGATCACCGAGAACAGCACCACGACCATGGTCACCGGCAGCAGCAGCGGCCAGGTGACGTGCCAGAAGCGCTGCCACGGGCGCGCGCCGTCGATCGCCGCGGCCTCGTTGAGCTCGGGGCTGATGGTCTGCAGGCCAGCGAGCAGGCTGATGGCGAAGAACGGCACGCCGCGCCAGACATTGATGATGATGATCGAGGTCATCGCCAGGTCGGGATCGCCCAGCCAGTTGATGCGCTGAGTGATGAAACCAAGCTGGTACAGCGTCCAGTTGATGACGCTGAAGGTCGGATCGAACATCCACTTCCAGGCGAAGGTGCTGAGCACCGTCGGGATGATGAAGGGCAGCAGGATGAAGGCGCGGATGAACGCCTTGCCCCTGAAGTGCCGGTTGAGCAGCAGCGCCAGCCACAGGCCGAGCGCCAGTTTGAAGACCGTGGTGACGCCCGTGTACCAGAAGGTATTCCACACCGTGACGTGGAAGATCCCGTCGTTCCAGATCTTGACGAAGTTCTTGAGTCCGACGAACTCGCCCTCGACGCCGACCCGCGCGCTGGTCAGCGACAGGATCACGCCCTTGACGAAGGGATAGGCGATGAACAGGCCAAGCAGGATGGCCGTCGGGACAAGGAGGGCGAACGCCAGCCAGCGTTCGTCCTCCAGAAGGCGCGACCGCGGGACGGGACGCTTCCCGCCCGCGGACGACGCTGTGACAGCCACCACGACGCGTGCTCCGTACTGTTATCGGGCGGTCACACGTAGACCTTCTTGAGCTCGGCCTCGGCCCACTTGACGGCCTCCTCGGCCGCCATGCCCTGCACCGCCTTGGCGTACATGTCGGTGATGATGTACTTCGACAGCACCTCCTGCGCCTTGGCGTTGGGCGGGCCGGAATGGCCGATGGCCTGGCCGAGACGCGCCGCGACCTTGTACGGCGTCATGACCGGATCCTCGCCCCACAGCTTGTGCGCTTCCCACTTGGCCGTGGTCGGCGTGGCGAACCCCTTCTGCGACAGGAAGAACTTCTCGTAGTTCGCCTCGGTGTGCAGCCACTTCAGGAACGCCTTCGCGGCGTCCTGGTTCTTCGAGTACTTCATCAGCATGTTCGACTGCAGCAGATGGAAGCCGAACTGGCCCGCCGGGCCCTTGGGCAGCGGCGCGTGCAGAATGTCCTTGTTGAGGTGCTCGCCCTTCTCGGTCTTGTACTGGTCGGCGCGGCGCAGCGACTCGATGTAGATCGAGGCGCCGTTGAGCGTCGCCGAAATGGTCTGCGACAGGAAGGCGCGGTTGTTGTTGGTGTCGTCCCAGGCCAGGCCGCCCTCGTCGTGCGCGTCCTTCCAGAAGCCCTGCATGAACTTCACGGAATCGACCGTCGCCTTGGAGTTGATCACGACCGTCTTGCCGTCGGCCTCGACTTCCTTGCCACCCCACGACCACAGATAGGGATAGGTGAAACCCGGCGCGTCGCCGAAGGTGTGGCCCAAAGTCTGGCCGATCGGCCGGCCCTTGGCCTTCAGCTTCTTGCCGGCCTCGCGATACTCTTCCCAGGTCTCAGGGAACTTGGTGACGCCGACCTCGGCGAACCACGACTTGCGATAGGCGATCATGCCGCCGATCACCGCCCACGGCATGCCCATATACGCCTTGCCGTCGGAGCAGATCGCCTTGGCGTAGTTGTAGTGGCCGCCCTCGCGCCTGCCGACTTCCTCGGCGATGTCGCTGAGGTCGACCACCGAATTGGCGTAGAGATGCGTGAAGCTGTTGAACGACATGATGATGTCGGCGCCCGAGCCCGACTGGATGCCGGCGGTGATGCGCGGCTGCAGGTCGTTGCCGTTCACCGTCTCGAGATTCATCTTGATGCCCAGCGCCTTCTCGGCCTCCGGCATCAGCTCGCGGCGGAACATCTGGTCGGTCGCCGGCACGAAGTCGACCCACTTCAGCCAGTGCACCGTCTTGGCCTGCGCGTAGACCGGCGCGCGCCCGCTGGCGAGAATGCTGGCCATGCCGGTGCTCGCCGCGACCGTGGCGGCGCCGGAGACACGCAGGAAAGTCCGTCTTTTCGTGGTCATCACTTTTCCTCCCGAAACGGCCGCGTTTTACGTGCCGCGATTGCCCGGAGCCTAGAACGGCGTTTCGCAGAGAACAAGCGGAGTTCGGTGGCGGCTCGTAATGCGCTTGTTGCCCGACCTTGTTTTGCGCGATCCGGGGCGTACGCTGCCCCGATAACCGGGAGGGTCCGATGCGCCCACTTATCGCTGCCTTGATTTTGGTCACCTCGTCGACGGCGAACGACGCGCTGGCACAGAGCCATAAGCCCTATGCCGGGATGGAGTCGCGCGCCATCAAGGCGCTGTCGCCGCAGCAGATCGCCGATCTGCGCGAAGGCCGGGGCATGGGGCTGGCGCTGCCGGCGGAGCTCAACGGTTATCCCGGCCCAATGCATGTGCTGGAGCACGCCGATGGGCTCGGCCTGAGCGAGGCGCAACGCGGTGCCACGCGCGCGATCTTCGAGGCGATGCGCGCCGAGGCGCGCGCGCTGGGTGAGCGGCTGATCGAGCAGGAAGCCGTTCTCGATCGGCTCTTCACGTCGCGCGCGGCGACGCCAGCGGCGATCGATGCGGCGAGCGCGGCGATCGGCGCGACGCAAGCGGCGCTGCGCGCCGCGCATCTGCGTGCGCATGTGGCGCAACTCGCGCTGCTGAGCGAGGAACAGGTGAGGCGCTATGTCGAGCTGCGCGGTTACGGTGGTGGGCGCTCCGACGGCGGCGCGCATCATCGCCGCCACTGACGCTCAGCACGGATCCTTGACGGCCGCCACGCCTACGCCGCCGAGGATCGCCATCTTCAGCACGCCGTCGATGAACATCAGGTCGATGCGACCAGTGTCGGTGCGATAGCCCCAGAGCTGGATGCGCCCGCCGCACTGCGCGAAGAGCGGTCGACCAAGCGCCGCGCGCACCTCGTCAGTCGTGCGGCCGGGCTCCGCCTTCTCCTCGAGCTCGGCGCGGGTGATCGTGCGTTCCTGTCCGCGCAGGTCCTGGGCACGACCGGGCGCGGCGAGCGCGACGATCGCCAGCAGCGCGGCCGCCAGGACGCGGCGCATCGCTATTTCTTGCGATCCCCGGTCTCGTCGAGCGCGACGCGGCCGGCCACGATGGTGAAGACGACCACGCCGTCGCTGGCGTTGTACGTCCAGCGTTCGAGCGGACCCAATTTGTCGAGCTTGGCCGGCGCGCCCAGCGCTTTCTCGAGCTCCTCCTTGGTCTTGAGCCCGCTGGCCTTCTTGAGGATCTCGGCCTTCGTCGGCGACGAATCGCACGCGGCCAGGGTCATGGGCAGCGCGAGCCCGCCGAGCACGACCATCCGCCTGCGCATCGCGCGCCTCCCTCTTTATGGCGTCGAGTCTACCGGCTGCGCCCGACGCGCGCAAATTCCGCCATAGTCTTAGCCGAACTATGGCCGCCATGCCGATCTCGCTTGCCCGGCTCGGGCTTCTCGCCGCCTTCCTGACCTCGCTCGCCGCGGGCGTCGCGGCGCAGCAGGAAACCATCACCTTCGGCAGCCGGCACCGAGGCCAGCCGGTCGAGATCACCGCGACCATACGCTGGCCGGCGGGCACGGGCGTCGTGCCGGCGATGGTGATCCATCACGGCAGCAGCGGGATCAACGAGCGGCGCGAGGGGCGCTACGCGCGCGAGTTGGTGGCGATGGGCGTCGCGGCGGTCCAAATCGATTCGTTCGGGCCGCGCGGCGTGCGCCAGACGGTGACCGATCAGATGGCGGTGGATGGCGCGGCGTTCAATCTCGACGCGATCGCCGCGCTCCAGGCGCTCGCCGCCCACCCGCGCATCGATCGCAACCGCATCGGCATCATGGGCTTCTCCAAGGGCGCGGTCTCGGCGCTGATGGTCTCGCACGAGCGGCTGCTGTCGGGCAAAGGCCTGCCCGACGGGCTGCGCTACGCGCTGCACATTCCGATCTACCCGACCTGCTACGCGCACTATCACCAGCCGCGCACGACGGGCGCGCCGATCTACCTGCTGTTGGGCGGCGCCGACACCTATGCCGGCGTCGAGCCTTGCACGACCTATGGCGAGACGCTGCGCCAGGCCGGCGCGCGCATCGAGGTCAAGGTCTATGCTGACGCGCCGCACGGCTTCGACGGCGGCGTGGCCTACAACACGCCGACGGGCGAGAACTACTCACGCTGCGTCGCCGTGCAGCGCGCCGACGGGACATATGTCGAGCGCACCAGCGGCGCGGTGGTCGGTACGTCGGGGCCGGACGGTTGGCTGGTCCTCGGCCGCGAGGCGACGAAGGTGATCGGCGCCTGCCGTACCCTGGGCGTGAGCGGCGGGCCCAACGAGCGGGCTCGCGTCCAGGCGATGGAAGACGTCAAGAGCTACGTGCGGCGCCATCTGCTCGGCGGATAGCCGAACCCCGTCAAGCCGCCTGCTTGATCGACTTGCCGACGATGTCGATGATCTCGTCGATCTGGTTCTTCTCGATGATCAGCGGCGGCGACATGGCGAGCGTATCGCCACCTTGGCGTACCAGCAGGCCCGTCTCGAAGCACTTGACGAAGGTGTCGTAGCCGCGCGCGCCGACGGCGCCCGCGCGCGGCTCGAGATCGATGCCGGCGGCGAGACCGAGATTGCGGATGTCGATCACGCCCGCCGCGCCCTTGAGCGAGTGCACGCCGTCCTCCCAGTATGTCGACAGCTCGGCCGAGCGCTGGAACAGGCCGTCGTTCTTGTAGATGTCGAGCACGGCCGATGCGGCGGCGCAGGCCAGCGGATGCGCCGAATAGGTGTAACCGTGGAACAGGTCGATGGCGTTCTCCGGCCCGCTCAGCAGCCCGTCATAGACGGGCTTGCGCACGAAGACGCCGCCCATCGGCACGGTGGCGTTGCTGATGCCCTTGGCCACCGTCATCAGGTCGGGGATGACGCCGAAATAATCGGCGGCGAAGGCGGTACCGAGACGGCCGAAACCGGTGATCACCTCGTCGAAGATCAGCAGGATGCCGTGCTTGGTGCAGATCTCGCGCAGCCGCTTGAGGTAGCCCTTGGGCGGCGGCAGGAAACCGGTCGAGCCGGCGCAAGGCTCGACGATCACCGCGGCGATGTTGGAGGCGTCGTGCAGCGCCACGATGCGCTCCAACTCGTCGGCCAGCTCGACGCCGTTGGCCGGCTCGCCGCGCGAGAAGGCATTCTTCGCCGGCAGATGCGTATGCGGCAGGTGATCGACGCCCTGCAGCGTGGCGGCGCTGAAGGCTTTGCGGTTGTTGACCATGCCGCCGACCGAGATGCCGCCGAAGCCGACGCCGTGATAGCCGCGCTCGCGGCCGATGAAGCGCGTGCGCGTGCCCTGCCCGGTGGCGCGGTGATAGGCCAGCGCGATCTTCAGCGCGCTGTCGACCGCCTCGGAGCCGGAGTTGCAGTAGAAGGCGTGGTTGAGATCGCCCGGCAGCATCGCGGCGTGGCGCGCGGCCAGCTCGAAGGCCTTGGGATGACCCATCTGGAAGCTGGGCGCGTAGTCCATCTCCTCGAGCTGCGCGGCGATCGCCGCCTTGATCTCCTCGCGGCCGTGGCCGGCGTTGACGCACCACAGGCCGGCGGTGCCGTCGATGACGCGGCGACCCTCCGGCGTCCAGTAGTGCACGCCCTTCGCTTTGGCGAGCAGGCGCGGGTTCTTCTTGAACTGCTTGTTGGCCGTGAACGGCATCAGGAAGGCGTCGAGATTGTTGGCGACGGGCTTGGTCGGTGCGGCGGACATGTGTACTTCCCCGAAATGAGAGCCGGTGGATACTAAGCCTTTGGGCCGCGCCGCTCCAGCGGCGCTCTTCTTCTCATGAGCACCGCTGGAGCGGCGCGGCCCGAACGGCGGCTACGCCGCGAGCGCGGTGCTGGCCTCGACCAGCGGCAGGCCGAGGCTGGCGGCGACAGCGGGATGGGTGACGCGGCCGCGATGCACGTTGAGCCCGGCGCGCAGGTGCGGATTCTCCACGATCGCCGGCAGGCCACGCGCGGCCAGCATCAGGCCGAACGGCAGGGTGGCGTTGTTGAGCGCGTGGCTCGAGGTCAGCGGCACGGCGCCCGGCATATTGGCGACGCAGTAGTGGATGACGCCGTCGACGACATAGGTCGGATCGGCGTGCGTTGTCGGGCGCGATGTCTCGCAGCAGCCGCCCTGGTCGATGGCGACGTCGACGATCACCGCGCCTTTCTTCATCGTCGAGAGCTGCGCGCGGCGCACCAGCTTGGGCGCCAGTGCGCCCGGCACCAGCACGGCGCCGATCACGACGTCGGCGCCGGCGATCTCCTGCGCCACGGCGTCGCCCGTCGAATAGCGCGTGCGCACGCGGCCGGCGAAAAGCTGGTCGAGCTCGCGCAGGCGCGGCAGCGAGCGATCGAGGATCGTGACCTCGGCGCCGAGCCCGGCGGCCATGCGCGCGGCATTGGTGCCGACCACGCCGCCGCCGATCACCGCGACCTTGGCCGGCGGCACGCCAGGGACCCCGCCCAGCAGCAGGCCGCGACCGCCGGCGTGACGGCGCAGCGCGAAGGCCGCCGCCTCGATCGACAGCCGGCCGGCGACCTCGCTCATCGGCACCAGCAGCGGCAACCCGCCATGGGCGTCCGTGACGGTCTCGTAGGCGATCGCCGTGCAGCCCGATTCGATGAGGCCCTGGGCCTGCGCCGGGTCGGAGGCAAGGTGCAGATAGGTAAAGAGCAGCTGGCCGGGGCGCAGCTGGCGCCATTCGGCCGGCTGCGGTTCCTTGACCTTCACGATCATGTCGGCGTTGGCGAAGATCTCGGCCGCGCCGGCGGCGATACTCGCGCCCGCCGCGATGTATTCCGCGTCGTCGGCACCGATGCCGCCGCCCGCGCCAGTCTCGACCACGACACTGTGACCGGCGGCGACATACTCCTTCACCGAGGAGGGCGTGAGCCCCACCCGGTATTCGTGGGTCTTGATCTCGCGGGGCACGCCAACGCGCATGGTTCACCTCCCAATAATAAAGCTTACGCCTGAGGCCCCGTTGCATTCCCGGCGAAGATGCTTCGACCATCCTCGCGACACGCCCGATTCCATCGTATAATAGCGCTTTCACGCTCGAATCCTGCGCCATGACACTCGACCGTATCGATATCGCCCTGCTCGCCGCTCTCTGCTCGGATGCCCGCGCCAGCCATGTCGAGCTCGCCGAGCGTGTCGGCTTGTCGAGCACGGCGGTGGCGCGGCGGCAGAAGCAGCTCGAGGACCAGGGCATCATCACCGGCTACCAAGCGGCCTTGGGGCTGCGAAAGCTCGGCTTCGGCACCACGGTCTCGGTGCGCATCACGCTCGACAGCCAGAGCGAGGCGGCGCTCGACGCCTTCGAGAAAGCGGTGAAGCGCTGCACGTCGGTCGTGCACTGCCTGCTGATGTCGGGCAGCGACGACTACCTGCTCACCGTGCTGGCGCGCGACATCGAGGATTTCGAGCGCATCCACAAGACGCAGCTCTCCATGCTGCCGCGCGTCGCGCGCATCCAGTCGAGCTTCGCGCTCCGCGAAGTCGTCGATCGCGGCGCGCCGCCAGCGGTGATCGAGCGCTTGCGCAAGGAGGGACGATGATCGCGCGAGGCGGCTGCGGGGTGTAACGCTCAGCCCTTCGGCTCGGCGATGTGGAAGATACCGCTGGCCCGCACGATGCGCCGATCGCCGACGCTGATGTAGCAATTGGCGAAGGCGACGCTGCCTTTGGCCTTCTGCACGTCGGCGCGGGCCTCGACCCAGTCGCCCAGCCGCGCCGCGCCGGCGAAATCGGTGCTCAGGTTGACGGTGGTGCCGCCCGTGCTGCCGCTGGCGCGCACGAGATTGTAGCCGAGCACCAGGTCGGCGAGCGTCACCAGCAGACCGCCATGCGCGTAGCCGCGCCGATTGCAATGACGCTCCTCGATGCGCAGGCCGAGCAGCAGCGTGTCGCCCTCGATTTTCTGGAACAACGGCCCCACGGCGTCGAGGAAGGGACTGGAGCGTTCGAAGGGCGCGTAGCCCAGGGGGAGGTCGAGCATGGCCCCCGCTATCGCGCGATCGGTCAACCCACAAACGCGCATCACGCAAGTATGCGTGCGTCGCACGCACGCATCAGGCGTTCAGCAGCCAGTCGCGCACAGCGCGCACCGCGCGGCGTCGTTCGCCCGGCCGCGACAGCAGGTAATAGGCCTGATCGGGCACGAAGCTGTGGTCGAAGGGCTCGACCAGCCGACCGTCGGCGAGATAGGGCGCGACGAGATCGTCGAACGCCAGCGCCACGCCCAGGCCGCTCGCCGCCGCCTCGTACAACAGGTGCAGACCGTCGAAGCGCAAGGTGCGGCGTGGCGGGAACGGCGACAGACCGGCCTCGCGGCACCAGCGGCGCCAGAAGCCGCGCGGTTGGCTGACCCCCAGCAGCGTATGTTGTTCGAGGTCGGCCGGCGTGCGCAGCCTCTTGCGCAGCGACGGCGCGCAGACGGGCCGGCAGCGCATCGCCATCAGCCGTGCGCTGCTCCAACCGCGCCAATCATCGGTTCCGATCGCCACCGCGAGATCGACATCGTCATGCGTCACATCAGGTGCGCGCGCGACGGTGGAGACGCGCAGATCAATACCGGGATGCACCGCCTCCAAGGTGGCAAGGCGCGGGAACAGCCAGAGCGCGGCGAACGACGGCAGCACCGCCAGCCTCACGGCCCCGCCACGCGCGGACGGCGCCAGCGCCGCACCAGCCGCGCGCAGTTGATCGAGCGCCGGCGCGATCGCGGCGAGATAGGTCTCGCCCGCCGCCGTCAACCGCAGGCCGCGCGTGATGCGATGGAACAGCGAGACACCCAGCGTATGCTCGAGCTGAGCCACGCGCCGGCTGATCGCCGAGGCGGTGAGGTTCAGCTCGCGCGCGGCGTCGGTGAAGGAGAGCGTGCGCGCCGCCGCCGCGAAGGCCTCAATGGCACCCAGCGGCGGCAGGCGCGCGGGCATGGCCTACGCGTTGACGTCGACGACGACGCGGCCGCGCACCTCGCCCTTGAGGATCCGCGGCGCCAGGCCGGGTAGATCGGCGAGCGTCGCGCCCACCACCATGGCGTCGAGCTTGTCGAGCGGCAGGTCGGTGGCCAAACGCCGCCAGGCTTCCATCCGCGGCGCCATCGGCAGCATCACCGACTCGATGCCCAGCATCGACACACCGCGCAGGATGAAGGGCAGGATGTTGCCGGGGAAGGCCGCGCCGCCGGCCAGGCCGCAGACCGCCGCCGCGCCGCCGTACTTCACCATCGCCATCGCGCGCGCCAGCATCACGCCCGACACCGTGTCGACCACGCCGGCGAAGCGCTCCGACAGCAGCGGCCGGTCGGCCGCCCCGGTCAGCTCCTTGCGCTCCATGATCGTCGTCGCGCCCAGGCTCTTGAGATAGCCGGCTTCGCTGGGTCGACCGGTGGCGGCGACCACCTGATAGCCGAGCTTCGCCAGGATCGCGATCGCGACGCTACCGACGCCGCCGGCCGCGCCAGTGACCAGCACCTCGCCCTGCGACGGTTTCAGCCCATGTTGCTCCAACGCCGCGACGCAGAGCATCGAGGTGTAGCCGGCGGTGCCGATCGCCATGGCGCGCTTGGTCGAGATCGCCTCGGGCAGCTTGACCAGCCAGTCGCCTTTCACGCGCGCCTTGGTCGCATAGCCGCCCCAATGCAGCTCGCCGACGCGATAGCCGTTGAGCACGACGCGATCGCCAGGCTTGAAGCCGGCGTTCGACGACTCCTCGACGACGCCCGCCAGATCGACGCCGCCGACATGCGGCCAGGTCTTCACCAGCCCGCCGCCCGAGGTCAGCACCAGCCCGTCCTTGTAGTTCAAGGTCGAGTACTCGACCTTCACCGTCACGTCGCCGGCCGGCAGTTGCGCCGTATCGAGCTCCCGCACCGCGCTCGCGACCTTGCGGTCGGCGCCCTGCTCCGACACCAGCGCTTTGAACGTCGCCATACGCTTCGTCTCCTCTTCTGGGAGCGCCGGCGTCTCGCCGGCATTCATGAGCCGGCGGGACGCCGGCGCTCCCAATTAGACCTCAGGCCGCAGTGTCTCCATGAAGCGCAGCGCCTCGCCGGCGGGCGGGCCGATCAGCTCGTCCTCGCGCATCACCACGCGACCGCGGATGATCGTCGCCTTGGGCCAGCCCGTCACCGTCATGCCGGCATACGGCGTCCAGCCCGACTTGGTCGCCATCCATTTCTCGGTGATTTCGCGCTTCGACTTCAGGTCGACGACGGTGAGGTCGGCGTCGTAGCCCAGCGCGATGCGGCCCTTGCGCGCCAGGCCGAAGATGCGCTGCGCGCCGGCCGAGGTCAGGTCGACCAGGCGCGTCAGCGTCAGGCGACCGGCGGCGAGATGATCGAGCAGCAGCGGCAACAAGGTCTGCACGCCCGGCATCCCGGAAGGCGAGTTCGGGAACGGCTGCGACTTCTCTTCTTTCGTGTGCGGCGCGTGATCGGAGCCGATGACATCGACCGTGCCGTCGCGCACCGCGCGCCACAGCCCCTCGCGATGGCGCGCCTCGCGGATCGGCGGGTTCATCTGCGCGAAGGTCCCCAGCCGGTCGTAGCAATCGGGCGCGAAGAGCGTGAGGTGCTGCGGCGTGGCCTCGACGCTGGCGACGTCCTTGTGGTCGGCGAGAAACGCCATCTCCTCTTCCGTGGTCACATGCAGCACGTGCACGCGCCGGCCATGCTTGCGCGCCAGGCAGATCAGGCGCTGCGTGGCGATCAGCGCCGACTCCACGTCGCGCATGACGGGATGCAGATGCGCCGTGGCACCGGGCACCTTGCCCAGATGCTTGCGCGTGTTCATGCGCTCCTCGTCCTCGCAATGCACCGCCATGCGGCGCGAACCGTGGGCGAGGATGCGATCCAGCGTCGGATCGTCGGGCACCAGCAGGGTGCCGGTCGAGGCGCCCATGAAGACCTTCACGCCGCAGCAGCCCGGCAGGCGTTCCAGCATCGGCAGCTGCTCGACGTTCTCGGCCGAGCCGCCCATGTAAAAGGCGTAGTCGCACCACGCCCGGCCCTTGGCCAGCGCCAGCTTGGCCGCGAGGTCCTCGGCGGTCAGCGTGCTGGGCTTGGTGTTGGGCATCTCGAAGACGGCGGTGACGCCGCCCAGCACGGCGCCGCGCGTGCCGCTCTCGAGATCCTCCTTGTGCTCCAGCCCGGGCTCGCGGAAATGCACCTGGCTATCGATCACGCCGGGCAACACGGTCAGGCCGCGCGCGTCGAACCGCTCGCCGGCCGACGCCGCCGACAGATCGCCGATCGCCACGAAGCGGCCGCCCCGGACGCCGATATCGGCCCGCGCCAAACCCGCCGTGGTAAAGCACTCGCCGCCGGCGACGATCAGATCGTAGGTGTCCGCCATGCCCTGCTCCCGTGTCGGGGCTTGATAGCCCGCGTATCTGATGCGCGAAAGGCCCTTGCGGGCGGCGCGTTAGCTGCCCACCTTTATGGGTCAGGACCATCGGGAGTTCACCGACCATGACGGCGCTCAGTTTCTCGTCCCTCGGTCACCGCGGCGTGATCGCGGTGTCGGGCGATGACCGCCGCGACTTCCTGCAGGGGCTGGTGTCGAACGACGTCAGCCGCGTGGCGCCCGATCGGGCGATCTACGCCGCGTTGCTCACGCCGCAGGGCCGCTTCCTGTTCGATATGTTCATCGTCGAGCACGACAATAAGCTGCTGCTCGAGGTTGAGCGTGACCGCGCCGCCGACCTGGCGAAGAAGCTCACGATGTATAAGCTGCGCTCGAAGGTGACGATCGAGAATCGCGGCACCGGCTGGGAGGTCGCCGCCGCGCATGGTGAGGGCGCCGCCGCCGCGCTGGGCCTGCCCGACGAGCCGGGGGCGGCGACCGCGATCGACGACGCCGTCGCCTATGTCGATCCGCGCCTGCCCGGCCTGGGCGTACGGGTGATCGCGCCCGACGGCCACATCGCCACCATGCTACCGACGCGCGGCTTCGCCCCGGCGCCGTTCGAGTCGTGGGACCATGTGCGCCTGACATTGGGCGTCCCCGACGGCAGTCGCGACCTGCCGGTCGAGAAGGCGCTGCTGCTCGAAAGCGGCTTCGACGAGCTGCATGGCGTCGACTGGAAGAAGGGCTGCTACATGGGCCAGGAGCTCACCGCCCGCACCAAGTATCGCGGGCTGGTGAAGAAGCGTCTGTTGCCGGTGGCCGTCGACGGCCCGATGCCGGCGCCCGGCACCGTCGTGACGATCGACGGCCAGGAAGCCGGCGAGATGCGTTCGGGCCTGGGCACGCAGGGCTTGGCGCTGCTGCGGCTGGAGGCGCTCGACAAAGCGCGCGGGTCCGGCGCGAAGCTGACGGCTGGCGAGGCGACCTTGAAGCCGCTCGTGCCGGAATGGGTGAGCCTGCCGCCTGCCGCCTGATAGTCTCCCCTTCACGTCGGAAGGGGATTGTCCATGACCTGGTCCATCATCGCGCGCGATCCGAAAAGCGGCGCGTTCGGCATCTGCGTCGCCACCAAGTCGTTCTGCGTCGGCTCGCGCGTGCCGCATCTAGAGAGCGGCGTCGGCGCCATCGCCACCCAGGCCAACACCAACGCGATGTACGGCACGCGCGGTATCCGCCTGCTGCGCGCGGGCGTAGGCGCCGCGGACGCGGTGCGCCTGCTGACATCGGCCGACGAGGGCCGCGACCATCGCCAGTTGCACATCCAAGATGCGCGCGGCGGCATCGCGGCCCACACCGGCGCCAAGTGCGTGGACTGGTGCGGCCACCTCGTGCGCGACACCTTCTCGGTCGCCGGCAACATGCTGGCCGGGCCGCAGGTGATCGAGGAGACCGCGCGCTTCTACGAGGCCAACGCGCAGCTGTCATTCCCAAGACGCCTGATTGAGTCACTGCGCGCCGGCGAGGCGGTGGGCGGCGACAAGCGCGGCAAGCAATCGGCGGCGCTGAAGATCATCTCGACCGAGGACTATCCCGACTTCGACTGGCGCGTCGACGACCATGTCGAGCCTCTGGACGAACTGAAACGTCTCGAGGAAGTCAGCCGCGAACGCTTCGCGTATGCCCGCATGTTCAGCCCGCGCCGCGACAACCCCGTGGGCTTGCTCGACTTCGACGAGATCGCGCGGCGGGTGGAGGCGATGAAGGCGGCGGACAAGCAGTGACTGGGACCGCCGGCGGTCCCGTCAACGCGCCACCAACGCCAATCCGCGGTCGCGGAAGGTGATGGTTACGGGCGCGCCGGCCTTCAGGCGATTGGCGAGATCCGCCTCGACGACGAACAGCTCACCGATCGGCGAGTCGATGGTGAATTCCCAGTGCGAGCCGAGATAGGTAGCCTTGCGCACCGTGCCGGTCAGCGCGCCGCCGCCGGCCGCTTCCAGGCGTACGGCGGCGTAGCGGATGGCGAGCGTCGCCGGACCGGTGCGCAGGCCGCGCGCTGGCAGAGACAGAGTCGCGCCGCCGATGGTGACGCGCGCCGTGTCGCCTTCGACGGCGGTGATCTCACCATCGACCAGGTTCGCGCCGCCGATGAAATCGGCGACGAAGCGGTCGACCGGCGCCTCGTAGAGCTCGTCGGGCGTGCCCATCTGCGCGATGTGGCCATCCTTCATCACCACGATGTTGTCGGAGACGGCCATGGCCTCCTCCTGGTCGTGGGTGACGTAGACCGCGGTGATGCCCAGCTCGCGCTGCAGGTCGCGGATCTCGTCGCGCATGCGTCGGCGCAATTTGGCGTCGAGGTTGCTGAGCGGCTCGTCGAACAGCAGCACCTGCGGCTCGAGCACCAGCGCGCGCGCCAGCGCCACGCGCTGCTGCTGGCCGCCCGACAGCGCGCCGATCTGGCGCTTCTCGTAGCCTTCCAGCCCGACCTTGCGCAGGAAGGCGCGCGCCTTCTCGTCGCGCTCAGCCGCGGTCATGGGCGAAGCTGCGAGGCCATAGCCGACATTCTCCAGCACGTTCATGTGCGGAAAGAGCGCGTAGGACTGGAACACCATCGACACGTCGCGCTCGGCCGCCGAGATGCGCGTGACGTCGCGCTCGCCGATGCGGATGGCGCCGTCGCTCGGCATCTCCAGCCCGGCGATCATGCGCAAGGTCGTGGTCTTGCCGCAGCCCGAGGGGCCGAGCAAGGTCACCAG
>CAYTFW010000048.1:0-35668 GCA_964437145.1 uncultured Rhizobiaceae bacterium | reverse complement strand
CCGATCACCACGCGACCGCGCGTGGCGCCGCCGGTCGACGGGCCGGTACCGCCGCATTCCGGCGGCAGCGCACGGCCGAGCGCCTTGAACATGTCACAGCGCCCGACCCGTCCGGTGGTGCCGTCGACCACCTGGGCGTTCGCTTGCAGGGCGATCGACGCCCCAGCCATCATGATTGTCGCGGCGACCGCGCCCGCGAAATGAATTCGACGAAGCATATATGCCTCCCTGCCGGGGACGTAAGCCCTGGAC
Organism: uncultured Rhizobiaceae bacterium; assembly: GCA_964437145.1. Lineage (GTDB taxonomy): Bacteria > Pseudomonadota > Alphaproteobacteria > Reyranellales > Reyranellaceae > JAFAZJ01. Next base: position 35,416 of record CAYTFW010000048.1, on the reverse strand, counting down.
CGCTGAAGGAACATTAACAGTAATGCCAAGCCACTAGCAACAAAAAACTGAGTATTTGCTCATGACAACCACCCACATTTCGCACAGCAACGGCGCCATGGTTCAGGGTTGCGGCGCCCCGGTGTTGCCGGCGAAGACGAAGGGCGCCCAGAAGAACGGATGCGCCCATTCGGCCGGATCCTGCCCCTTACCGGCACCTTCCAGCATCTCGAGCTGAGCGGCTCGCAGCACGTCGGCGGCGCTGCGGCCTTTGCCGACGGCGGCCAGCACGTTGATCATCATCAGCGTCGTCGATTCGTCGGCGACACTCCAATGCGAGGCCATCAGGCCGCGCGTGCCGGCGGTGAAGAAAGAGCGCGCCAGGCCCGAGAAGGCTTCACCGGCGCTCTTGCCGTCGGGGCCCGCCGTGTTGCAGGCCGACAGCACCACCATGTCGGCGTCGAGCTTGAGCGCCGCGAGATCGGCCGCCGTGATCATCGCCTCCGGACCGGTGCCTTGCCCGGTCAGGATCACCGGCTGGTTCAGGCAGCGAAGCTCCGACGGCAATAGCGCGTGCGCGGCGAGGTGGATGATCTTGTAGCGATCGAGCTGGCCTTTCAGCACCGCGCTCTTGCTGAAGGCGCGGCCCAGGCGCGTGCCGGCCGGACCAACGCCAAGCTGCTTGGCGGTCAACGCCACCTCGCCTTCCGCGAGCGGCAGCACCGGCAGCGAGGCGAGCTCGCGCGCGTCAGTGTCGCAGCGCTGCCCGGGCGTGAGCGACGCGGCGCGCGACGCCGCCACGAGCTGCCCGGCGGCGCCGATCGACAGCGGCTGGAAGCCGCCGAAGCCGACATAGGCGTTGGGCGCCCTCGACCGCGCCGCCTGCTTGCGCAGCAGCACCAAGGATTGCGGCGCCGGCACGTAGGACATGGCGAACCACTTCGCCAGCCATTCGACCTTCTTGTAGTCGGTGTATTCGCTGATCGCCGGTGGCGGCGCCGCGACCATCAGATTGAACGGCAGGGATTGCAGCGCGCCGTTGGTCGTGATGACCAGCGCCTTCAGCGGCTTCAGGTGCGCCTGACCGGGGCCCAGCACGCGCTTGAACAGATCGTGCGCCAGCGCCACGTCGTACTTGGGCAACTGGCCCTGCGCGTCGGGCGTGAAAGCGGCGCGCAGCTTGCCGACGATCTCCTCGGCCTTCGCGAGGCTCAGGTCGACTGGCCAGGCGTTGACGCGCCCGTTGTGCGCCAGCATGGCGTATCCCTTGGTCGAGCCCAGCACGATGTGCAGGAAGCCTTCCTGCGGCCGCAGCACGCCCAGCACGTCCCTCGAACCGGCCTGGCCGGCCACGAGCTGGAAGTAGTTGGGCAGCGTCTTGCGCACCTCCTCCTCCGCGGCGGCACGCTGCTGCTGAGCGTCACCGATCTGCGCGTCGATGGCCGCGAGTGTCGCGTTATCGGCGTTGCGGTTCGCGGCGATGTCGCGACGCTGGTAGAGATCGGTGACGCGGTTCGTGAGGTCCTGCAGCGCGCGTACGCGCTCGTTGCCGTCGCCCAGCCGCAGCGCCGCCTGGGCGACGAAGCTCGCCGTGACCCCCGACGTGACGAGCTGCGCCGCGTCAAACATTTCGGCATGCAGTGAGACACCAATGCCACCGACGCCCGTCTGCGACTGCCGCCACGCGGCGTCCAGGTAAGGCATCGCCGTTTCGACGGACACGGTGTTCTGTCGCTCGCGCAGGATCGCCGCGCCACGGCGGAATTCCGCCAGCGCGCCGGGCGTGTTGCCGCGCTTGAGCTGGATGTTGCCGCTCTCGAGGAATGTCTTGCCGGCGGGCTGCGAGGACGGCAGCGCCTTGTTGAGGCCACGCGCGGAGTCGCCGAGATCGGCGCTGGCGACGCCAAGATTGTCCTGGCGCGCGGCGCCCAGGCCGGCCACGCGCACGGCTCGCCAGCGCACGCCGCCGGGGTCTATGCCGACCGCCTCGAGCAGCGCGATCGCCTTGTTGGCGTAGGCCCGGCTGGCGTTGTTGTCGCCCGCCGAGAGCGCGAGAATCGCGCGCAGCCGCAGGATCTCCGACACGCCCTGCGCGGCGAGCAGTGTGATCGGGCTGATGCCGATGTTGCTCGGCACGGCCGAGGTGGTGGCGCGTGGATCGACGAAACGCTGGCCGCGCACACCGAAGCCGACCGCCGCCGCGCGGCGCTGCTGCTCCTGGTTCATCAGCGGCGCGAGCTCGGGCGCGGCGGCGATATAGGCGGCCTCGGCGAGGTCGATGCGCCGCCTCGCCTCGTCGTGCTTGCCCTGGTTGGCGAGATGCTGGCCGGCGTAGTGCGAGATGCGTGCGCGTGCCAGCGGATCCTTGACGCCACCCGCCAGTTTCTCGGCGCGCTCGAACAGCGGGTCGGCCTCGCGGAAACGGCCCTGATTGCTGATCTGCAGCGCGAAGTGGATCAAGGCGTCGGCCTGGTCGGGGTTGTCGCGGCCGAACAGCTTCTGATGCAGCACCAGCGCCTCGCGATACGACTCCTCGGCCTTGGCGTAGTTCTCCTCGATGTTGTGACGTCCGCCGACCCGCATCAGGGTCTGATAGCGCTCGATGTCGCCCGACCCGAAGCCGCCCTTGAAACGTGCGTCGAGCCCGCCGGTGATGGTGCCACCGCCGCGTGGCGCGGCGGCCGCCGCCGGCTGGCCACCACCCAGCGCCGCGATGGTCGCCTCGATCGCCGGCGCGGCGGGCGACATGCCGTCGGCCAAGAAGGTCTTGCCGCCGACGGTCGTCAGCACCCCGATATAGGGAACGCCACCGGCGCGCGTGCAGGGCAGGACAATGGCCGGATTGCCGTTGACCGTCGACTGCCGGGGCGCTTCGCAGCGTGCCCGGCCATCGAGCGTCGCCTTCCAGCGCCCGCTGGTGGCCAGCGTACGCAGGCCATCGGCGCCCGTCGTGCCGGCTATCTCGTAGAGCGTCGCCGAAAGCACGCCGGTCTTGCCGCAAAGGATCTCGTATCCCGCCTGCGCGCCCATGCCGGCGTCCAAGGTCGCCGGCCGGTAGACGCACGGTTCGCCGGCCGCGCTCTGGCCGGCGGAGGTGCCTTGCGGCGCCTGCGCCAGGGCGCCGCCGGAGAGTGGCATTGCGCTCAGTGCGCCAAGCGCTGCGACGGTAAGGGAGCGGACCGCGGACACCATTCTGGCTTGCTCCGTTTGCGCTTTTCTTCCTCGTCGTCGATGATCAGCTCTTCATTGCCCTGGTTGACAAGCACGACGCTCGAATCGTCGAGCGGCGCGCCGCCGACGCCGATGACGACGTCGTCGGTGCTGGTCGCCGGCGCCGCGATAGGCGCGGTGAAGACGACGCAGTTGATGGTGCTGATCGGGCAGCTGTTGAACTGCTCGGTGGTGCTCGGCAAACCGTCGAGCCGCACGAAAAACGCGGCCAGCGGGCCGGTGACCAGCGGTTCGGTGAACGGCGCCGTCACCAGCCGCACCTGGTTGGGATCGACCGAGCGCACAGACGTGGTCAGGTTGACGGTGTTGGCGTTGCCGTAGATGCCCAGCAGGCCGAAGGTCGAGCCGCCGGCACCGGCCGACAGGATGGTGGCGCCGGTGGCGAAGAAGTACACGGTGGAGTTCAATCCGTTCAGCTCGCCGATCGAGGAGCTGCCGCCCGTCAGGCTGCCGGGCACCGTCAAGGGGCTGAAGCCGGTGGCTGGAGTCGGGACCGTGAACAGGCCACCCGCGCCGGCGCCCGGCGTGGCGCCATACAGCGCCAGTGGCGACGCGCCGGTGTGGTCGACAACCACCAGCTTCGCGCTGCTGATGTCGTTGCCCGGATTGCCGGCGCCGCCGCCGACGTTGATCGCGCCAGCGGCGCCTGTCGGCGTGCGGCGATAGACGATCATGCCGTTGGCCGACGACACCGGGCCGTTGATCGCCAGCGTCCCCGAGGCGACGGCGAGATCGACCACGAACGGCGTGGCGCCGCCGCCGGAGTTGGCGGTGATGCCGGTCGCGGCGGTGACGATGCCGTCGCCGGCGATGGCGACGTTGTTGACGCTGTAGCCGATGCTGTTCTGGAACAGGAAGCTGGTGAAGGCCCGTCCGGCGATACCGGTGACGGTGTTGGTGGCGCCGCTGAGATTGACCATGCCGCCGGTCGAGATCGCCAGCAGCGAGCCGCCGGTGATCGTGCCGTTGACGCCCTGGGTCAGATCGCCGGCGCCGGTCTGCAGGCGGATCGTGCCGCCGCCGACGCCGGCGTTGATCGCCTCGTTGATCGTCAGTTGCCCCGCCGCCGCGAGCGTGATGTCGCCGCCCCCTGTGGTCACGCCGGTCAGCGGACCGATCGGCAGCACCGGCCCCAGGCCGACGCCATCGGCGCCGACCGTGCCGACGGTGAACCCGTTCTTGTCCTGGTAGCGGAACGAACCGTTGGTCGAGCGGCCCGCGATCGTGCCGACGTCGTTGTTGGCGGACGCCGTCAGCGATACCGAGCCGTCAGCGTCTATGAGCAGCGCGTTGGCGACGACGTTGGCGGTCGCGGCCTGGAAGACTCCGCCGCCGCCGGCAGTGCGGATCCGCATGGTGCCTGCCCCGGCGTTCAGCCCGTTGAACAGCACCAAGTTGCCGCCGGTCTGGATCGCCATGTCGCCACCGCTGGTCAGGCCAGTGGCCGCGGTCGTCAGCGCGCCAGCATCAGCCGCGACGGTGAAAACACTCAGCGCGCCCGACGTCAGCAGGCGGAAGCTGCCGGCGGCTTTGCCGGCGACAGTGGTGACGGCGTTGGTCGCGCCGGCGAGGTTGACGGAGCCGCCGGTCGCGTTCACCAGCAGGGTGTTGGCCGTGACCTTGCCGGTCGCGGCCTGCGTGATATCGCCCGTCGAGGTCTGCATGCGCAGCGTGGCGGTGCCGGCGTTGACCGCCTGGTTGACCGCGATGCCGCCCGCGCCGCCGCCCTTGCCGGCGACGACGATGATGTCCTGATTGGTGGTGGTGATGCCGTTGATCGTCGCCGCCGAAGAGTCGACGAGGCTGCCGATGGTCACCGCCGTCTTGTCGACATAGGTGAAGGTACCGCTCGTCGACCTGCCGGCGATCGCGCCGACATCGTTGTTGTCCGCGTTTAGAGTGACGCTGCCGGGTGCGCGCGCGATCAGTGTCTTGGCGGTGATGGTGCCGCCGGTCTGCGTGATCGTGCCGGCGCCGCCGGCGTCGAGCTGAACCTGGCCGTTGGCCGCCGACAGCGTGCTGCTGAGCGCGATGCTGCCGGTCACCGAGGTCAGCGAGATGTCGCCGTTGGCCACGGTGATCGTGCCCGGCAGGGTGAAGGTGGTCTGCGTCGTCAGCACCACGCCGCCATTGGCGATCACCGGGTTGCTCAACGTGAGGTCGCCCACGCCGTCGAAGACCGTCAACCGGCCAGCGCCGAGGTTGCTGTTGCCGATCGAGACGATGCTGTTGCTGGTGTTGGTGAGCGTCGCGTTCTTGTCGGCGGTCGTGACGCGCAGCTCGCCGCCCACTATACGATCCGCCGCGCCCGCGCCTTGCGTGATCACGCCGGTGTCGGAGATCAGCGACACGAACTTGCCGGCGGCGGTCGAGGCGGTGATGCCGTTGAGCGTCGGCACGGCGACGCCGGCTGTCGCGATCGGACCGACGGTGCCCACGTTGACGTTGCCGGTGTTGCGAATGGTGACGTTGCCGTTGCCGGTGTTGACCACGGCGACATTGCCGGTGATCAGATTGGCCTGATCGAGGACGATCGAGCCCCCGGGCGCGGCGAGACCCAAGCCCGCGCCTGCCGTGATGATGCCGTTGGCGGTCTGCGTGATGTCACCGGCCGTGGTCGCGAGAACGACCGCGCCGCCGGCGGTCACGCCGTTCACGCCAGCGACGGTGTCGAGCTGAATCGCGCCGGTGTTGATGAAGACCACGAATCCAGTTGTCGCCTTGGCGGCGAATCCGGTCGCGCCCACCGCGTTGGTGGACTGCGCGATGTCGACATTGGTGGCGGCGGTGGCAAGCAGCTCGGCGGCGACGATCGAACCGCTGGTCTGCTCGACGATCGAGCCCGCGCTGGAGCTCAGGCTGACCCGGCCGCTGGCATTGTTGGCCGTCAGCGTCGAGTTGACGGTCAAGTCTCCGGTCGACCCCAGGGTGATGCCCTGGTTCGCGGCCGAAGCGGTCACCGCCGAGGTCGTGGTCAGCGTGGCGCCCGCCTTGGTCGCCTTGACCGCGATAGAGCCCGTGGTCGAGGTGATGCCGACAGTGGCGAGGGTTCCGATGGTCAGCGCTCCGCTGCCGGCATCGGTGTAGGCGAAGTCGCCGTTCGACTTCCCGGCGATCGTCGTGACGCTGTTGTTGGCCGCGCCGGCGGTGAGGTTGACGGCGCCGTTGGTCGCGTTCACCTGCAGCTGGCTGGCCGCCACGCCGCCGGTGGCCGTTTGCGAGATGTCTCGCCCGGAGGTCAGTGTAACGCGGCCGGAGCTGGCGCTCAGCAGCCCGTTCACCGTCAGGTCGCTGGTGCCGCCGGTCGTCGTCAGGGCGATACCGAAGGCCGACGTGATGGCGTTGGCGGTCAGGCTGGTCGTGGACGTTGCGCCGAAGCCGAAAAGGCCATCGGCCGAACCGCTGATGGCGCCGATCGCGTTGGTGGCGGAGGTCAGGAAGACGCCCGTGAGGCCACCGCCCGAGGCGTTGGCCGTGACGCTGTCGGCCGTGATCGTCGTGGCGCCGCCCTGGCTGATCGAGCCGCCCGACGTCGTCAGGCTGTAGCTGGCGGCCGTCGCGTTGCCGGTGATGGCGAGGCCGCCGAGGTCGACCAGCGTGAAGGAGCCGGCGCCGACGTTGACGGAACCGACGTTCGTCACCGCGTTGTTGGCGTTGTCGAGCGTGACGCTGGGGTTGGCCGCGCCAATGCGCGACACCGCCAGCGTGGTCGCCGATACGATGTCGGTGGCGCCGCCCGCTTGGGTGATCGTGCCGCCCGCGGTCAGGGTCACGGTGCCGCCCGGGGCGCGGATACCCGGGCCGATCGCTGGGCTGAGCGTGCCGACGCTCGCGTAGGAGATGCCGGTGAGGCCGCCGACCACGAAGCTGCTGGCATTGGTGAAGCTGATGTCGCCGGTGGTCGAGCCGGCGTTCAGGGTGACGTTGCCGGTGATCGCGTTGGTCGCGCTGGTCAGCGAAAGGTTACCCGTTGCGCTGCTGTTCACGATCTCGGCCAGCAGGTTGACGCCCACCAGCTTGCCCGCCGTCTGGGCGACGCCGCCCGCGTTGGCGAACAGGCCGATCGCCCCGGTGCCGGCGTCGACATTGGCGTTGATGTTGAGCGCCGACGCGGCGGCGTTCGAGCCCAGCAGGATATTGCCGCCGCTGGAGCTCAGGTCGCCATTGATGTTGAGGTTGCCGCCGAAGTTGCGCACGACGATCTCGCCGCCCGCCGTGGTGATGCCAGAGACCGCCATCGCGCCGGGACCGGAGAATCTCGTCGCGATGAAATTGCCCGCCGTGGTCGACCCGCCGACGGTGCCTGCGGTGATATTGCTGAGGTTGACCGTGCCGCCGGCGGTGACGTTCACCGTTCCGGTGCCGCCGCCGACCGTAAGGGTGCTGGTCTGCGAGACACCGGCGGTCGAGAACAGATTGAGCGTCGCGTTGCTGACCGTCGCCGTGTCGATGGTGATCGCGCCCGCCGTCACCGTGCCGGTCGACTGCTTGCCGATGGTCAGCGTGCCGGCGGAGGTCAGGAACGTCAGCTCGGTGTTGTCGATGACGAAGCCCGCGCCCGCCAAGCCGCCAACTCGCACGGCCGTGCCTGACGTGACCGGCGCCAGGGTGATCGTGCCGGTAGCGTTGATCGCGGCGGAGATGTCGATGGCGTCAGCGTGCAGCGCCACGCTGGCGGCGGTGACCGCGCCGGTGACGTTGAGCGTCAGGCCGGCGCCGATCTGGATGGTCAGTGTGTCGCCGACCGTGACGCCGCCGGCGCCGATGGTTACGGTGCTGGTGTCGGAGATCAGCGTCACGTCGCCGGTGCCGACGGTCGCCGCCTTGACCAGGAATGCGCCGGTATCCAGGGCATCCTGAGAGCGCAAGGTGATGCCCTTGTTGTTGGACGTCACCGTGCCGCCCAGCGACAGTTGGCCGGCGCCCGCGCGCAGCGAGATATCGCCGTCCGAGGAGATCGCTCCCGAGGTCGTCAGCTTGCCTGAAGTGTTGGTGATGTCGATGCCGCCATTGGCGGTGACCGCGCCGACATCGAAGCCGGCGGCCCGGGCGGTCGAGAAGGTGAAAGCACCGGCGCCGAGCGACACCGTGCCCAGCGCGGCGATGTCGTTGCTGGCGCTGTTGATCGTGACGTTGCCGCCGTTGGTCGTCAAATTCAGGGTCGGCGTGATGATCGCGCCGTCGGCGCCGGCGGCCTGGTTGATCGTGCCGCCCGCGGCGTTGACCTGCAGCGACACCGAGGTCGCGGCATTGATGCCGGAGGTGGCACCGACCTTGCCGACGGTGAACGTGCCGCTGTTGCGGAACGACACCGAGCCGGCGCTAGCCAGGGCGGCGAAGGTGCTGACGGTGTTGACGTCGGCCCCCCCCACGCCGGTCGGCGCCAGCGACACGCCGCCGGCGGTCGACTGGCCGCGCAGGCTGCCGGCCGTGATGCCGGCGTTGGTGTTGGCCTGGATGATATCGCCCTGCGCCACCAGCGCGACCTGACCGTTGCCGGCACCAATCTGCGCGTTGACGTTGAGCTTGCCGGCGCTCGCCGTCAGCGTGACATCGACATTGGTGGCGCTGATCGCGCCGCCCACCGTGACATCGCCCACGGACTCGGTGATCGAGACGGCGCCGGCCGAGGTGATCGGGCCGACGGTGGTGCCGCCGGCGCGCGACTGCTTGAAGACGATGCCGCCGGTGCCGACGCCACCGCCGGCGGTCTGAATCGTCGCGATGTCATGGGCGGCGGTCTGGATGCTGGCGCCGCCACCGGCGCCGGTCTCGAGGGTCAGAGTCCCGGCGGTGATCGCCGCCGTCGTCGCGGTGATCGTGTTGTCGCCGCTGGCCGTCAACGCCAGCGTCTTGGCGCCGACATTGGTCGCGCCGGTGATCGTCAAGCCGCCGCCCGATGTCGTCAGTGCGACGTTGCCGCTGGAGGTGATCGGTCCGACGTTGAGACCGCCGTCGCTGTCCACGATCGAATGCGCCCCGGTGCCCCAGGTACCGGAGCTCTGCACGGTGCCGATCAGGTTGCCGCCGTTGGTGAGTGTGATCGCGCCGCCGGCCCCGGTGGCCAGCGTCAAGGTCGGCGCGCTGATCAGCTCGGACTGCGCGATCGCGGTCGCCGCGCCCGTGGTGGTCAGCGCCAGCGACGTGGTGGCGGTAGCGCCGGTGACCTTGGCGTTGTTGCCGAGCTGCGCGACCTCGCCCACCGTGAGGTTGGTGGAGGTCTTGTAGGCGATGGTGCCCCCGCCGCTGAAGGCGACCAGGTCGGTCGTGTTGGTGGCGGTGTCGAGCGCGATGTTGCCGCCGGTGACCGACACGGCGAGGCCGGTGGCGCCCGCCGTGATCACCGCCGTGCCGGTCTGGGTGACCGAGCCGGCCAGCGTGCGGATCGACACGCCACCGGTCGCGGTGATTCCGTCGAGCGCGGCCAGGGCGCCGACCGCGGCGACCGAACCGACCTGCACGTCGTTGGCTTCCGTCAAGGCGACCGCGCCAGCGGTGGCGCTCGCCGCGAAGGTGCCCACGCTGTTGGTGACGCCGGTCAGGTTCACGTTGCCGGCGGTCGCACGGATCGCCGCGGCCGCCGCGGTGATCGCCTTGGTCTGGTTGATGGTGCCGCCGGCCTGCAGCTGCAGCGAGCCCGTGATCGTCAAGCCATCGATGCTGTTGACCGTGCCGATCGAGAAGCCGTCGCTCTCGAGGAAAGCGAGATTGGCGGCCGAGCCGGCGATCGTCGCCACGGCGCTGGTCGCCTGGCTCAAATCGACGATGCCGGCGGAGCTCACCGAGAGACCGGCGGCGGTGATGATGCCGGCGGCGGTCTGGGTGATCGAGGCGCCGCTCAGCCCGACATTGCCGGCGCCGGCGTTGATCGCGGCCTGGATCGCGAGCTCGCCGGCCGCGTTCAGCGTCACGCCGCCGGTCGAATCGAGGTTGCCGGCGAGCGTTATCTTGCCGGCGGTATTGGTCGTGAAGCTCGCCGCGTTGGCGCCGGCGTTGGTCGCGTTGATCGTCAGCGCGCCCTTGTGGACGACGTTGACGGCGCCACCGATGGCGCCGGTCGCGGTGAACGAGTTGAAGACGTTGTTGGCGTTGTTGACGGTGACCGGGCCGCTACCGGCCGTCACCGTCAGGCCGGTGCCGGTGACCGTGCCGTTGAGATTGATGCCGAGGTTGCCCCCGGCGGTGACCGTCACGGCGCCGGTGCCACCGCTGACGGCGCCGGTGCCGCCGACCGCGCGATCGGCGGTGAGCGTCACACCGGTGCCGGAGATGGCGCCGTTGATGGCGATGTCGTTGGCCGCGCCCGTCGCCGTCAGGCTGACGCTCGTCGCCGCGCCCGAAGTCACCCCAGCGGCGGTGACGGTCAGATACGCATCGCTGACGATCGAGACCGCGCCGCCCGCCGTGCCGCTGATGTTGGAAATCGTGTTGTTGGCGTTGGTCAGCGTGACCGCGCCGCCTGTCGCGAAGGACACGGTGGTGGCGTTGACCGCGCCGCCCGCGCCGGCAACCTTACCTGTCGTCGAGACGAAGGAGATCGCGCCGCCGGTGTTCGTGACATTGGCGTTCAGCGTGATGTCGGTCAGCGCGTTGAACGTCAGGGTGTTGGCCGAGGCTGCGTTGATGTTGTTGTTGACGGTGATCGAGCCGGTGCCGGCTCCGGCGCCGCCCGCCGCGTCGATGATGACGTTGGTCGTCGTCAACAGGCCTTCGATCGTCGAGGCCTTGATGTTCGACGCGTTCGCCGTGCCGGTGATCGTGCCGCCGGTGATATCGATATCGGCGTCCGCTCCGTTGCTGATCGTGATGTCGCTGGGGTCGAGCAGCAGCGTGCCGGTCTGGAAGCCGGCCGTGGCACGCAGATCGACCACGCCGTCGAAGCTGAGATAGACCTTGCCCGAGACCTCGGCGAAGCCGCCATTGCCGCCTTCGGCGCCGCCCTTGGCGGAGATCGTGCCGGCGAACACCGTGGTGTTGTCGGCCCAGATGATCACCGTGCCGCCATTGCCCTTGTGCGTGGCGTCGGCGGTGATGATCGCGCCCTTGGCCACCGTCGTGGTCTTCGCGTTGGCGATCGGGCCGGCGCCCTGCTTGCCGCCGCCCACCAGCACCGTGCCGCCGCCCGCGCCGCCGCTGGCGTTGATCCGCGCCGTCGACTGCACCGTCACCTTCGACGCCGTGACCGTGACCGTGCCGCCTTTCTGCGTCGCACCCGCGCCCGACACATCGATCGTGCCGCCGACCTTGACCTGCGTGCTCTCGCCGCCGCCGAAGACGATCACGCCGCCTTCGTTGGTCACCGTGCGCGCATTGATCTGGCCCTGCACGTTGACCACGCCGTCGACCACCCCGCGCGCCGCCGACGCCGTGATCGCCACCACGCCGCCATCGGCGTTGATCGTCCCGGTGTTGCTCGCCAGCGCCAGCGCCTTGCCGTCCGCGTCGCGCGGCGTCTGCGACACCGGCTTGCCCACCGCGAAGTTCACCAGACCGTCGCCGTTCAGATCGACCGTGAAGGTCTCCGCGCCGCCCACCGTCACCCGGCCCAGCCGCGCGTTGATCACGCCGTTGTTGGCCGCCGACGGGCCCAGCAGCGCCACCAAGCCACCGTCGCGCACTGTGATCGTGCCGTCGTTGACGATGCGCGCGTTGGGGTTGGCGCCCGCCTGATCGAAGGCGATCTTGCCGCCGGCCATGAAGGCCTGCGGGTTGGCCGCGTTGGCTGTGCTGGCGATCAGCGACTCGACGTTGACCTGCGCGCCGCCGGCGAACATCACGCCGGCCTGGTTGACCAGCACGATCTGGCCGGTGGCGGTCAGCGATCCGGCGATCACCGAGGGATCCGGCCCGGTCACCCGGTTGAGGGTCACCGACGTGCGACCCGGCTGGACGAAATCGACCCGATTGCCCTGGCCGATGCTGAACGAGCGCCAGTCGATCACGCCACGGTCGGTCGTCTGGTTGACCGTCAGCTGGCTGGTGCCGCTCTGCGTGATCGTCGCGCTGCCGCCGACCACCACGCCGCCGGTCGGCAGGGTCGAGCTCTGTGCCAAAGCGCGATCGCTGAAGCCGAACAAGCCGCACGCGACCAGCGCCGCCAACGCCGTGCCGCCCAGCAGCGCGTTGCGCCCACCGTGCTGGATCGCGGGGGCTTGCGCCCGAACGGCTACGCTGGCCGCCGCGAAACGCGCACGCCGACGTTGTGACCGGGCGATCACCTGTCGCTGTGACATCACCTTCGCTCCTCACCGATGGCGGGAACTTTCGTCCCCTTTCCACCGGCACACTCCCCGCTGCGCGATCTAGAACCGGGTGGTCGCGCGAAAATAGGCACCCCAGGGTTTCAGGCGTGGCGCAGTCGCGCCATCGACGTCGAGATCGAGCCGGCGGACGGCCTCGGCTTCGACGGTCAGCGTGTCACCCACGTTGGTCCGAACGCCAAAACCGTACGACCTCGTGACAAACACCGGCGTCTCGAAAGTCGCCAGGTTCCAGGCCTTGCCGTAATCGTAGAACGCGTAGAGCTGCAGCGGAAGGCCGCGCACGCGACCGGCGACGCTGGATGGCGCGGAACTCGGCTGGACATCGCTGTAGGGGATGGCGAACGACAGCTGCAGCTCGATCGAGGCCGCGATCGCCCGGTCGCCGGTGACCTGACCGGCGTAGTAACCGCGCCCCAGGCGTTCACCGCCGAGAAAGTACTTCTCGCTGGGCGGCAGGACGTTGTTGGTGAACTGGGCGGCGCCTGAGACGAACAGGTTGAGCGTGAAATCCTCATCGCTGTAGAGGCCCTGCAGGCGCGAGAGCTCGCCATTGATCTTGAAGTAGGTCGGCTCGGCGCCCTGGCGCGGCAGCGACTGCTCGCCGGCCTTGCTGGCGCCCAGCACGCTGACGCCCTTGCTGAGCCGCGCGGTACCGTAGGTGACGCCGTTGAACGGGTCGCGGTAGCTGGCGTCGACACCGGCGCGCAGCGTACGCAGGTCGATCGAGCTCAGCCGGATACCGCCCGAGACATCGACGATCGAGTGGTAGTAGTCGAAGGAACCGTTCACCGAGACGTTGAGCCGGCGTGACCGGATGATCGGGTGGTAGGCCTGCAGGCCAGCGATGGTGACCTGGCCGAGATAGCCGGTCTGGCTGATCGGATCGCCCGGCTTGACCCGGCCGAAGCCGCCGTAGAGACGCAGCCGGGTGCCTTCCGAGCCGATATGGCCGCTATAGGCGGCCTGGAGGAAGTTGTTCTCGCTGTTGAAGGTGGTGAAGTAGCTGAGCTCGATGCGGTCGCCGATCGAGGTGAACGAGTTGAAACCAGCCGACAGCAGGTTCTGCTGCTCGCCGGTGAAGCTCGCGCCGCGATTGTCGGTCTGGTTGAACAGATCCCACCATTCACGGGTCAGCTGCGCGATCAGCTCCGAGGAGCCGGGCTCGCGACCCGGCCGCATCACCGCCTTGACCTTGACGCCCGGCAGGTCCTGGGTCAGCAGCAGGTAGCGCTCGAGATCGCTGATGTTGATCGGCTTCTTGCCGACCAGATTGTCGAGATAGTCCTTGGCTTTCTCCGACACCGGGCCGACATCGCCTTCGATCAGCACGCTGGAGATATAGCCCTCGGTCACGACAACGCGCACCCGTCCATCGGCGACGCGTTGCGCCGGCACAGTGACCGTCGCCAGGAAGTAGCCGTCTTCGCGGTACTTGCGCTGGATCGCTTCAGCGAGCTTGAAGATCTCGCTGGCGGGAACCTGCCGACCGATCAGTGGGCGCACCAGCGCGTCGAGCTCGGCCGGCGAATAGACCGTGTTGCCCTCGACCTGGATATCGACCGGCGTGAAGGTCACGCTTTCGGCGCCCGGCGGGGCGCCCGGTGCGGCGGGCCCCGATGGTGCGCTGATCGTGCCGGGCTCGAGCGGACGTGTCGGCGGGGCGAGCGGTGGCGGCGCCTGGAGGACCGGCGGCTGCGGCGTTTGGGCGAGGACACCCCGGGAGACTCCCGTCACAGCGAACGCAAGCCCGGCCGTCAGCACCACCAGCGACGCGATCGCACGCACGCAGCCCATTTTCGGGCCGTTCGGCAACGACGAGCGCCGCGACATTACTCCCCCGGATTAAGACCAACCCGTAGCTATTTATTATCGCCTATTCGCAGGCTTATTACCATAGTCTTATCAAATGACTTTTCTCATGATTTCAATAGGTTGCACGGTCAGGAAGCTGTTCAGTTAACAGTATCGATCGCGACGATGGAGACAATCGCATCGCTGTGGCGGGCCAACGCCCCGGACAGAGCCGTGAGGTAGCTTGCCGTGGCCTCTTCCTCCGGCCGCGGCGTGCTGTACAGCGGCTGGCTGGTGAAGACGGCGATCAGCACCATCTTGCCGGGCGGCGGCTCGAGCGGGAAGCCACCACCGGCCTCGCGCTCGCCGAACGGGATCATTTCGCCCGGCTTGATCGGCATCTTCGACCAGAAACCGGGCTGCGCGACGGTGCCGTCGGAGTTGATGATCACGACGTTGATGAAGCCGCTGCGGCTGGGCGGCGCCGTCACCCGGAACGACAGCCGGTCGACACCGATCTTGTAGGCCTGGTCCGGCTTATTGGGCACCAGACGGAAGGCGGGATTGGTGGCCGCGCCGGCGACGCGGTTCAGCTCGCACATCGGCCAGGGCTGGACGGTGACGCGGGACTGCACCAGCGGATTACCGGGCAATTGGCGCAAGCCGTTGAGCAGCGCGGTCCGATCGCTCTCGCTGCCGACATAGCCATCGACCCGCAGCGAGCCGTCGGGATCGACCCGACCGTTGAGCCCGGCGCAGGAGTACTTGGCGAACTCCGCGTTCATCAAGGTGCGCAACTGCGCCGCGTCCAGCGTCGCCGTCGCCACGCTGGGTGGCTTCGGTTCGACGACCGGCGGCTTGGGGTCGGCGACCGGTGGCCTCGGGTCGGTGGCCGGTGGCCTTGGGTCGACGACCGGTGACCTGGGGTCGGTCGCGGGTGGCTTGACGTCGACGACTGGCGGCTTGGGATCGGGGGCGGGTGGCTTGGGGTCGGTCACCGCCACCTTAGGGTCACCGGCTTTTGGATCGCCGGCTGTCTTGGGGTCGCCGGGTTTCGGATCGACCGTCTTTTTCCCGAGGAGCTCGGCGACAAAGGGAATCTTGTCGCCGAAGACGAACGCGCCGGCGCCGACGGCGACCAGCAGCACCAGGACCGAGGCGATGGCGATCAGCGCGCCCTTACCGCCGCCGCCCGAGGTCTTGGCCTG
Organism: uncultured Rhizobiaceae bacterium; assembly: GCA_964437145.1. Lineage (GTDB taxonomy): Bacteria > Pseudomonadota > Alphaproteobacteria > Reyranellales > Reyranellaceae > JAFAZJ01. The sequence continues at coordinate 19,944 of CAYTFW010000048.1, read as the reverse complement.
GCTGGTGGTCGGGCGGCGCGCGCCGCTGGTGCTCGAGATCAGCTCGGCCATGCTGGCCGCGCGCTGCGCCGGATCGGGCTGCAGCATGCGGGTCAGGCTGGCGCGCAGATCGGCCGGCACCTTGGTCAGGTCCGGCACCTTCAGGCGGGCCTGGACCGCGGTGCCCGGCGAGTTGCCCATGTCGAGCGGCCCGCCCAGCGCCGCGGCGGCCAGCACGAGACCGAGGCTGTAAATGTCGGCGCGCGGCCCGACGTCGCCGCCATGCATGCCGAGCTGCTCGGGCGCGGCGAAGGCGTACTTGCCGGCGAAGTCGGTGCCGATGATGGTCGCCTTCGATCCTTCGGTCTGCTTGGCGATGCCGAAATCGATCAGCTTGGCGTCATCGATGCGGCCGCCGGGCAGAATGACGTTGTCGGGCGACAGGTCGCGATGCACGACGCCCTGGGCGTGCGCAGCGGCGAGGCCGCTGGCGAGGCGATCGCGCAAGCGCGCCAGCTCGGCGGGCGGCACCGCGCCGTTGTGCATCAGCTTCGACAGCGACGGACCGTCGACATACTCCATGGCGAGGAACAGCGAACCGGTACCGTCGTCGAACACGCCTTCGTAGGACACAATGGCCGGATGACGCAGGTTGCGCAGCGCCTGTGCCTCGCGCTTGAACAGCTCGGCGACCTTGGGATCGCCGGCGAGCTCGGGCCGGATGGTCTTGATGGCGATGGCGTCGCCGGTGATTCGGTGGCGCGCGCGATAGACCTCGCCCATGCCGCCGCGCGCCACGAGTTCTTCGATCTCGAAGGTGCTGCTGAGCACGGTGCCCGGCGCCAGCGGCCCGCCGGCGCCGGGACCACCGCCGAACATGTCGCCGCCGGTCTGCTGCTGGCGCGGGCGCATCGACGTCGGCTGCCCCGGCGGCGGCGCCGAACGCACGACGGTGGCCGCGGAGGAGGCGCCGAACGGATCGTCTTCTTCGTTATTGCCGGCCATCATCTTCCTCCGGGAGCCGCGGCGCCGTTGCCGTTGCCCGCTGGACCATCGCACTGCACGACCACGACCGTGACGTTGTCGAGGCCGCCGGCGTCGAGCGCCATCTGCATCAGAATCTGCGGGCTGCGCGAGGGATCCTCCTCGGCCAGCACCGCGGCGATCTGCGCCTCGGGGACCATCTTGGTCAGGCCGTCGGTGCAGATCAGGAAGCGATCGCCGGCCTGTAGCCGGCCGGCGACGCGGTCGAGGTCGACCTCGGCCGAGATGCCGAGCGCGCGCGTGATGACGTTGGCGCGCGGATAGCGCTCGGCCTCGTCGGCCGTCAGGGCGCCGGCGTCGAGCAGCTCCTGGACCTCGCTGTGGTCATGCGTGATCTGCTCCATCTTGCCGTCGCGCAGCAGGTAGCCGCGGCTGTCGCCCGCCCAGATGCAGGTGTAGTGCCAGCCATGGGCGAGCAGTAGCACGACAGTGGTGGCGATCATGCCGCCGCCGCGCTGCGCGGCGCGATCGAGCATGCGCGTGTTGGCCTCGTAGAGGCGGTCGATCGCCTCGACCAGGAAGTCCGGCGCGCGCTCGGCCACGCGCATCTCGTTGAGCACGTCGACCACCTGGGCGCTGGCCCAGTCGCCGGCCGAGGCGCCGCCGACGCCGTCGGCGATCATCCAGATGCCGGCCGGATCGCGGGTCAGCATCGAATCCTCGTTGTGGCTGCGCACATTGCCCTGGTGCGTGGCGCCGAAGCCGCGCAACCGGGGACGCGCCGCCGCCGCCGCCGCGAACGGGTTGACCGTCGTCGGCTCGGGATCGCCCGAATCCGACACGCGGGCCGTCAAATCCTCCGTCATCGCGGAGCCTCCCTCGGCGGGCTCAAGGTTTTGCGATCGGCTCCCGCCGAAGCGTCCTCGTCGCCGAACAGATTGTCCATGGCCGGATGTTGGGCGCCGCCGAAGAGATCGTCCTCGGACGCGGCCGGCCCACCCTTCACGGTCGGCCGGTTCGCCGGCTTTATCGTCGTGTCGCCGTCGTCGAAGGCACCGCCGGTCGGTAGCGCCGGGTCGGCCGCCTGCTCACCGAACGCGGCGTCGTCGAACAACGTGCCCCCGGTCGTCGGCAAGGCCTCGACACGCTCCGCCGCCCCGTCCGACGGCGCGACCCCGTCGTCGCCTTCGTCGAACGCGCCGCCGCCCGGCGGCGTGGCGTCGGCCGCCGACGCGGCGAAGGCCACATCGTCGAACAGTGTGCCGCTCTGGGCCGGCGGCAGGTCGGTGCCCAGACTCTGGAACTCGTCGGCCGGGATGACCTGCGCGGCGACCGCGGCCTGCGGCAGCGCGTTGGCGATCACGCCTTCGGTGTCGCCGTCCTCGATCAGCGAGGCGAAGCGCCCCGGCGGCGGCAGCCCGGGGAACAGAATCGATACTGGCGCCAAGTGCTCGGCGCCGCGCGTCACGAACAGCGCACGCCCGCCGCGCAGCGAACCGGCGGCGGCGAGTAGGCTGGCGAAACCCATCGGGTCGAGCGCGTTGCCCATCGAGCGCGCGCCATCAACCGACGGGTCGACCTGCGGCGCCGGCGCCGGCAGCGCCGACACCGCCGCGGCGAAGCCATCGAAGCCCGTCGCGTCGTCGAGCGCCGAGATCGCGGCGTTCTCAAGCGCGTCGATCCAGCCACCAATCAGCAGCGATGTCGGAATCTCCGCGCCCGCGACGGAGGCCACGAGCGTAAGCGGGAAATAGCGCCCCGCCGAATCGACGCTGGGCATCATCACCCCGGCCCAGGCCGTCGGCCCGCACAAGCCGCCACCGAGCGCGAAACGCCAAACCGGCGCGCAGAGCCAGGCGTCGGTCCAGTGATGGCCCAACGCGGCGCGGCTGCGCGCGATGCACTCGGTGAGCCACTCGTCCCAGATGTCGACGAAGGCGTTGGGCAGGTCGCGGCGCACGAAATCGCCTCGACCCGGCATCTTGCCGAAGAATCCCACTCGCCCGGCATCCGCCGTGCGCAGGTCGCCGCCGGAGGCGGTACCTAGAGCGGGACACATTGGAAGTTGTTCAACGCCGCGCGCGCGGACAGCGGATTCTTCAAGCTCTTCCACTGCAGCTCGAGCCGCGCGCCATTGGGCAGGAAGGCCTCCCACCGGTCATCGGAACGCCGCGCCAGGGTGGCGGCGTCGAACAGCTTGAGGAAGGCCCAGGCGCCGGTGAACTCGTTGAGCGGCCCCTTGTCGCCCAGCACCTTGGCGCCGCCGGCGCCACGCGGCCATTGCATCGCGGCGGGCGACATGTTGGCGGGATCGAGGTCCATCCGCTGGCCGTCGATCTCGATGCCGGTGCCCTTGGTCTCGACCTGCAACGGCGCGACGCTGAACGCGACGCCCGGCACCGTGCTGCCCGACGCGAAGAACGCTTCCTTGATGTCGGCGGCCTTCTCCAGCATCGCCAGCGCCGCCGGCGAGATCTGGAACGGTCCATTCGGCTTCCACGGCTTCTTCGACGTGTCGATATAGTTCTTCAGGTTGTTCTGGAAGAAATTGTCGATCAGCTGAGTCGGTCCGAACAGCCGGCCGAAATCGCCCAGCGGGATTTCGCTGCCTGCGCCACGCACGACAGGATAACGCCCCCTGGTAGTCTGCTCGCAGAAGGTCAAGACCTCCGCCTTCCAGACCCCCTGCAGTTCCTCCCAGGCGGCGCGCTGGCCGGTCAGCGTGACGCTCTCGGTCAGGCCCTTCATGGCGTCGCCAACGAAGCGCGGCAAGCGCACCGTCTCGAGCGACAACTGGGTCGCCAGCTGGGCCACGCTCAGCCCAGCGGCGCCAGCGGCGCCGCCCTGGCCGCCGCTGGCCACGCCGCCGACCGGCACCGCCGCGCCGGCGCGCTTGGCCAGCAGGTCGAGTCGCTGCAGGAAGCTCAGCAGCGGCGACGACGTGGCGTTCTCGACGCCGGTGAAGGTGTGCAACAGGCGGAAAGCCTGATCGACGATGATCGCCGGATCACGACCGCCACCGGCGAGGATCGAAGCCTGGGTGAAACGGTCCTGCGCGGCCTTCGCCAGCTTTTCGGCCTCCGGCCCGAAAGCGGCGATGGCGCTGCGCGGCAGCGGCGGTGCCGTGAGCCGAGTCTGCAGCGACACGCCCTGGTAGATCGCGCGCAGCGGCGAGGTCTGATCGGCGAGGATGCCCAGCACCTCCGCCGCTTGGCGGACATCCGAGAGCTGCGTGAAGGTGATGTCGTTCAGCAGCTCGGTCCAGTGGTTGATGTACTTGCTGGTGTAGAGCTTGATCAGATCCTCGCGCGGCCTGCCGCTCCTGGCCTGCGCCTCGTTGTCGGGACCGAGAACCCAGGCGTCGTCGATCGCCTCCTTCAGCATCCCGGCCATCCCGGGCAGGAAGGTCTCGTAGTAACCGCTCTTGGTGTAGAGGCCGGGAATGCCTTCGGTCAGCTGCCGTCCGGAGCGCCGCAGCACGACCCGTCGCGCCGTCTCGAGCTGCGGGCCGACATTGTCGATCAGCCGCCACGGCGGCAGATCCTTGATCGCCTGCGTGTCCTCGAAGGCGTTCAGCGCCCGTTCGGCGAACGACAGCGTGCGCACGCGATCGCGCGCCTCGGCGATCAGGGTGCGGTCCAGAGTCACCGTGGTCCATGGCTCTTCGGCCAGCGCCTTGAGGTGGCCGGACAGCGCGGTGCGATCGGCCTCCGACAGGCCGCCGGCGGCGTAGTCCTCGTCGAGCCAGCGATCGACGTATCTGAGCTGGAAACGCCCCGCGTCACCCAGCATGAGATAGGCCTTCAACGCGCCGAAGGCGTATTCCGGATCGCCGATGCGCAGCGCCAGCTGGCGCTGCGTGCGCACCAGCAGGCGCGGCAGCAGCAGGTTGATCAGCGCCCGGCGATACAGCGCGTTGGTCTGCAGCGACACCTGGTCCTGCACGCCCAGGCCCAGGCCCAGGGCCTCGCTCTTGCCGGCCTTGGTGATCTCATAGCCGGTCGGCAGCCGCCGCAGCTCGTCGAGCAGCGGCAGGATCGGCCGCGGGTCGCCCTCGCCCAGCGGCACGCGCTCGGCGGCGCGGATCTGCGGCTCGAGTCGATCGACCGCCGCATTGACGCGGCTGATCAGGCTGGTGTTGTCGAAATAGGCCCAGGTCCATAGGCCGAGCGCCGCCAGCATCACGAACGCGACCGCGCCGAAGGAGCCCAGGCGAATCAGCTTCAAGCGCTTCTCGACCTTTGGATCGGTGCCGACCAGGCCGGCCTCGTTGAAGATCACGTCGTCGAACAGGCGGCGCAGGAAGAAGCCGCGGCCCTTGCCGACCTGGGGCGGCGGCGGCGGCTGGGCGACGCCGAACTTCTGCGAGATCACGCCCATCAGGCGGTCGATCGGGCTGCCGCTCTGCGTCGCCGAGGTGAAGTAGACGCCGCGCAGCGACAGGCGCTTGGCGAAGCGCGAATCGTTGAACATCTCCTTGAGCAGCTCGTCGACCGGCTGGCCGAGCGAGGCGAGCTGCGGCGGGAAGCCGAAGATCAGCGTGCGGCGCGCCAGGTCGCGCTCGTCCTGCAGGCGGTCGAGCACACGGGTGCGCTGGCGCTCGATCATGCGATCGAACATGGCCGCGAACTGCGTCTGCGGCAGGTCGCCGCCGTCGGCGGCGGCCAGCGGGAAGGTGAGACCCAGCACCTGCTCGCGGCCCTCGTTGTCGAGGTCGTCGTAGAACTCGGTGAAGCCCGCGATCATGTCGAGCTTGGTCAGCACGACGTAGATCGGCAGCGACAGGCCGAAGGTCTCCTGCAGCTCGAGCAGGCGCGTGCGCACGGCGCGGCCATGGGCGATGCGCTGGTCGCGCGAGGATTCGAGCAACTCGCGCACGCCGAACACCACCAGCACGCCGTTGAGCGGCTGGCGCTCGCGCGTCTGCTTGAGCATGCCGAGGAAGTGCTTCCAGCCCGCCTGGTCGACGGCGGAGTCGCTGTCTTGCGTGGTGTAGCGGCCGGCGGTATCGAGGATCACCGCGCGCTCGGTGAACCACCAGTCGCAGTTGCGTGTGCCGCCGACACCCTGCAGCGCCTGCGCGCCGTGCCGCTCCGCCAGCGGGAAACGCAGGCCGGAGTTGAGCAGCGCCGTCGTCTTGCCGGCGCCCGGCGGGCCGATGATGGTGTACCAGGGCAGCTCGTAGAGCGTCATGCCGCCCTTGGCCGCCTGCATCTTGTTCATATCGGCGATCGCCGCCTTGAGCCGCTCCTGGAGCTGCTGCTGCTGCGAGTCGATCGCCTCGGCGGTGGGATCCTTGGGATCGGCGCCGGCGATGTTGGCGGCGAGCTTCTTCTCCTTGCCGCGCCGGCGCAGCGAGCCGATCAGCAGGATGACGCCGATGATCAGCCAGATCACGCCGATGACGATCAGGCGGACCCACCACGCGTCGAGCAGGCCGAATCCCACAAGCGGACCGGCGAACCACACCAACGCCGACAGGATCAACCCGCCGAGGGGCCACAGGAACCAGCGGCTCAGGAGCACCCGCGAAATCATCGTCTCAACTCCCGTACCTTCGTGACCGGAGGCCTCGCGGCCCTACTCCGGCCGCACCAGGATGACTTCGACGCGCCGATTGCGCGCCTTGCCTTCGACCGTCTTGTTGTCGCCGACCGGCTCGGAATCGGCCTTGCCGATCGTCGTCACCTTCGACGCATCGCCCATCGCCGCGATCAGGATGTTGGCGGCGCTGTCGGCGCGCGCCTTCGACAGCTGCGCGTTGTTGCGGAACTGCACCGTGAAGATCGGATCGGAATCGGTATGGCCGACGATCCGCACCGAGCTGCCCGGGTTCTCCTGCATTTCGGTCTTCAGCTCGACGCCGATGCGCCGCAACAAATCCTCGAGCTCCGGCCGGATCGTCGCCGAAGCCGGCTGGAACATCTCGGCGAAGTTGATGGTGATGCGCATCTCGCGACCGCGCTCGTCGACGAACACCTTCTTCGCCGCGATCTCCTTCTCGAGGAAGATGCGGAACTTGTCGACGGCGCTCGGTTTCTGCACCAGCGGCGGCGGTGGCGGCGGTGGTTGGCGCGCGCTGATCGGCAGGCGGATCTCGCGCTCCGGCATCAGGCCCGTGAGCTTGCTGCCGATCGGCTCGATGCGCAGCGAGAGCATGAACAGCAGGCCCATGAAGACGAGGAAGGCGAGCAGCGCGGCGGCGGCGGCCACCAGCCACACCGGGATCTGCCGCTTCTGGCCGCGCGCCGGCGCGTTGGCGCCCTTCCATTCCGGCGACAGCTCGCGATCGACGGGGCCCAGCACGCCGCGCAGGGTCTGCCAGACCTTCTCGCGCACCGTGGCGTGCTCGGAGTGACCGCGCTGGCGCACGCGGTAGCGGCCCTCGAAGCCCAGCGACAGGCACTCGTAGAACATCAGCAGGATGTTGCGGTTGGCGCCCGGCGCTTCCATCAGCTTGGCGAGATAGGCGTAGAAGCGCTCGCCGCCTTCGACGTCCTTGTGGAATTCGTTGACCATGGTGCGGTTGCGCCAGTCGCTGTGCGCGCCCCATGGCGTGTTCATCACCACGTCGTCGACCGTCGCCGACAGGCCGTAATGCGCCGCGCGCAGCTGCTCGGCCGGCACGCCGGCCTCGCGGCCGGCCTTGGCGAAGGTGTGCAGCTCGCGGTAGACGCGCTCGCGCACCTGCGCGACGTTGACATTGCCCGCCGTGTTACGCAGGCGCGCGACCAGGCCAAGCAGCGGCACGGCGGCGGCGGCCAGCGCCGAGCCCATGCCGCGCATCAGGTCGTTCATGTCGATCGGCGCGGCGGCGCCGCGCTGCGCCATGGTCGCGGCCAGGTTCGGCGCCGCCTGTTGTGGCGGCGGCTGCTGCGGTGGCGGGGCCGCTGGCGCGGCAGGCGCCCGGGGCCTGGGCGTCACGCCCGCGATCACCGTGCGTTCGCCAGCCGAAGGCTCGGCGAACGGATCGTCTTCTCTACCCGCCGGGGTCATTCCACCCTCCGTCGACGCGGCCTAGGCCTGGGTCCTGATGGCCCATAGCTCCATCTGGAGCTTGGGCCACTGGTCGCCGACATGGACCGCGATACCACCCGAATTGGCCAGACCGCGGAAATACTCGCTGGAGCGGTCGAGCTCGAAATACACCGTGTTGGCGTTGAACGGCAGCTGCGGCGGCGCCACCGGCAGCGGCGCCACCTTGATGCCGGGCAGGGCCACGTTGACCAGCTGGGCGATCTGCTCGACCGGGCCGATCTTGACGCTGGCCGGAAACATGCGGCGCATGTTGTCCGGCGAGACCTCGGCCTTCGCGGTGAGGACGAAGGCGGCGCTGCGCAGCAAGGTCTTGTCCTGGATGACGCCGACATGGACGTTGTAGCGGCGCTCCTGCAGCGGGATCTGCACCGCGCCCGTCTCCAGCACCGCCGAGAGGAACTGGCGCAGCGCGGCGATCACCGGCTCGTAGACCTTCTGCAGGTCGTCGTGGCGGTAGGCCGGGAATTCGGGCGGCCGCTTGCGCTGCGTGGTGAAGGTCGACAATTCGCCGGCCATGCCGACCAGGAACGCGAACCAGTCCTGCGGATGCGGCGTCGGCGTCTGGGCGATATGGGCGCAGATCGGCGCGTAGCGGTTGGCCATCTGCAGCAGCAGCATGTTGGCCAACTCGGCCGCGCCGCGCGCACCCGGCTGGTTCAGCCGCGCCGCCAAGGTCTCGGCGCGATTGTGCAGCAGGCCCTGCAGTTCGATGGCGAAGGCCGACAGCGGCTGCACCGCGCCGATCGACGTGCAGGGCGGAATGTACTGGTCGTCGATCACCACCTGCCGGGAATCGCCGCGCACCTCGATGATGCGCGCCAGCGGGATCGAAGCGAAGCCGCCGAGATCGCCGAAGCCCTCGATGGCGAAGCGCAGCCTGGGCTTGCCCACCGTGACCGGCGTGGCGATGTCGCTGCCGACATTGGCGTCCTGGGCTTCGTAGTCCGAAGCGGCGTAGCGGGCCGCGACATCGTCGCGATCGCGCAGGACGGTGTCGGGTGTGCCGGCGCGCGCCAGCGGCAGGACCAGGCAGACGCGCTGGTTGCGGGTCGTCTCCGGCACATCGATAGGCGGCGGCGGCTCGACGTCCTCGGGCATGGCGAAGGGCGTGCCGTCCTCCTGCACGCCGATCGCCGACGTGACGCCGAACTTGCCGATCGACAGCGCCGCGCGGTCGATCTGATAGGAGCTCAAGCCCCAGCCGAACGAACGCGTCGGCTGCACGCGCTGATGCAGGATGCGTTCGACATAGCGCGTCTGCTGCTGGAAGTGCTGGGGGCGGAGGAACATGCCCTCCCCCCAGACGACGCGGTTATTCGTCCCCATGCGGCGGCCTCACTTGATCACCAGCTTCGACAAACGATCCCGCCTCTACCGCCGGAAAAATCGCATCCGAATTGTGCGCGATGCGGGCATGTGAGAACAAGAGAAAAGGTGAGCGCACGCTCTGTCTTCGTTCCTTGCTCAGCGCGGCCGCTGCGCGTCGATCACCGCGCGGATCTGGTCCGCCTGCAGGCTGCGGCCCGCCGGTACGCAATGGTAGCCGCGAATCACCCATTCCAGCCCCGCGCCGCGTGCCGGGCCGGGCTTGGCGAAACCCACGCAGCCGCGCCCGTCGACCGCTGTGAAAGTGGCGTAGTACCCGCCAGCATGGCTGACCAGCGGTGACCAGCCGCGCGCGTTGTTGCGCGTGAAGTTGCTGATCTCGATGATGAAATCGTCCTCGTCGTCGGCATTGAGGGTCTCGTGCGCCGAGGCGGCGTCGGCGGCCTCGATCAGCAGCACATAGGTCGATGTGCCGCCGGCATGCACGCCGGCCGCCGATCGTTGGAAGCGTCCGCGCCCATCGTGACCTTCGTAAGGCGGCGTGGCGTTGCATGTCATGCCGGCCACCGTCGCCAGCCGAGAGCGGGCACAAGGGACGTCCTTCCAATCCAGATGGCGGGTCGCCGCCAGCCGCGCCTCGCGTCGGCGGGCGGCGTCCTGCGCCGCCGCCTTGCGCGCCGCCTCAGCCCGCGCCGCTTCGGCGCGCGCGGCCTCTTCCCGACGACGCCGCTCCTCGGCCTCGGCCGCGGCGCGCTGCGCCTCCTCGGCGCGCAGGACCGCCAACCGCGCTTTGGCCTCCTCGACGCGAAAGCCCTTGGGGAATCGCTCGAGGAAGGCGGCTACGTCGGCGCTATGCGTCGACTGCTTGACGGCGTTCCACGCCGCCGCCTCCAGCGGCGACTCGCTCGGCCCGCGCAGCACGAACAGCCAGACCAGCGCCGCCGCCACGACGAGCACCAGGCCGCCCGCGGCGATCAGGATCACCGGCATGGCACCGCGCCCGCCGCCCGCCCCTTCGGTCTTGGCCTGGCGCGAGGTGAGACCGGCGGTCGAGGAGACCTGCGCCCGCGCGACGTCGCGCGCCGCCGCGCCCGTGACGATGCGGAACGCCTCGACGGTGCGCAGGATGTTCTTGAAGACCGACTCGCCCACCGGCGCGAAGCCAAGCTCGGGCAGCTTGGCACGCGCCTGCGAGGCGACCTCACCCGAGACCATGACGCCGCCGGGATCGCCGGCCGCCTGCAGGCGGGCGGCGATGTTGACGCCCTCGCCGATCAGATCGCCGTTGTCCTGCACGATCACGTCGTCGAGGTGCACGCCGATGCGGAAGCGCATGTGCCGGTCGGCCGGCAGCTTGCCGTTCATGTCGGCCACGGCGGCCTGGATCTCGACGGCGCAGCGCACAGCCTCCACCGGGCTGGAGAACTCCGCCAGGATGCTGTCGCCGGCCGTGTTGGCGATGCGGCCGCCACGGTTGCGGATGGAACTGTCGGTATAGGTCCGATGCGCGCGCAGCAGGCGCAGGGTGCCTTCCTCGTCGGCACCCATCATCGCCGAATAGCTCACCACGTCGATCGACATGATCGCGGCGAGCCTGCGCTTGACTGGCGATGTCGACATGACCCCGTGCTCGGCTGCGCCGTTCTTTCAGTTGGCGCCTATTGTAGGCGCCGGGGCGGCACGCTCACAAGGCGCACGCTCCCTCAGCTACCCGGCACGATGCCCGCCGGCAGTCCGGCGCAATGATCGAAGACCTCGCCGGGCCGCGTGAACCAGACGCGATCACGCTGGGGATGCTCGGCGATGTGCTTGAGCGCCTGGCGCAGGCAGCGCAGGCGGTAGGGGTGGCCGAAGATCATGGTGTGCAGCTCGATGGCGCAGACCAGGGGCTGCTTCTCGCTCAAGCGCAGCATCTCCTCGAACTGGCCGATGATGAAGTCGCGGAACTGCTCGGGCGTGTGGTGGCGCACAAGGATCTGCGGGCTGTCGTTGATCTCCAGCGAGTAGGGCACCAGCATGATGCGACCCGAGCGCGTGCGCATCCAGATCGGCTGGTCGTCGGTCGGCCATTCCATGACGTAGGTGAAGCCGGCTTCCTGCAAGAGATCGGGCGTGTGCGCGCTGGACGACATCCACGGCCCCATCCAGCCGCGCGGCGCCTTGCCGGTGCGCTGCGCGATGGTGTCGCGCACGGTCTCGATCAGGCGGCGCTCGTCGTCCTCCCACATCTGGCCCTGGCGCTCGGCGTTGGTGCGGCCATGTCCGACGAACTCGTCGCCGCGCGCCATGATCGCCGGCGCGATCTGCGGCGCGTAGTCGAACACGGTGGTGTTCATCAGGTGGCAGGCCGGCAGCGCGAACTCGTCGAGCGCGTCGAGCAGGCGCCAGACGCCGACGCGGTTGCCGTAGTCCCGCCACGCGAAAGTCCGGGGATCGGGTTGCGGCAGCTCGTGCGACAGCGAGTGGCCCAGGCCGCCGGCGTAGGCGAAGTGCTCGATGTTGAGCGCGACGCAGACCGCCAGACGCTTGCCGCCTGGCCAGTCGTAGACCGGCCGCTTGACGATCGCCGAGTAGTCGTAGCGTCCGTGGTACGGCAGCTTGAGCATCGCTCCCCTCCCTATGCGAATGGCAGCGATGTTAGGCCGAGGACGGACAAAAGACGACAGCGCGCCGGCTTCTTCCGTTATGGTCGGCGCCGGCCAACGAGGGGGAGGAGACATGCGCGGACGTCAGGTGTTCATGGAGAGCCTGCTGGCGCACGGCGCCGACACGATCTTCGGCAACCCCGGCACGACCGAGAGCCCGCTGATCGACTCGCTGCTCGACTACAAGCAGATGCGCTACATCGTGGCGCTGCACGAGGGCGTCGCCACCGGCGCGGCGAGCTTCTACGCCCAGGCCTCGGGCAAGACCGCGATCGTCAACCTGCATGTCGCGCCGGGGCTGGGCAACGCGATCGGCGCGATCTATGGCGGGCTCAAGGCCAATTCGCCGATGATCGTCACAGCCGGTGCGCAGGACACGCGCATGCGCCTGCGCGATCCGCTGCTCGGCCACGACCTGCCGTCGATCGCCGCCCCGGTGACCAAGTGGAGCGTGCAGGTCGAGCGCGCCGACGAGATGGCGCCGATCCTGCGCCGCGCCTTCAAGATCGCCAACGATCCGCCGGCCGGCCCGGTCTTCGTCGCCCTGCCGATCAACGTGATGGAGCAGGAGACCGATGTCGGCCCCCAGGGGCCCGGCGCGCTGTTCCCCGCCACGCGGCCGGATCCCGCCGCGGTCGAGGCGGTGGCGAAGCTGCTGCTGTCGAAGCGCAATCCGGTGATCGTCGCCGGCGACGATGTCGGCCGTGCCGATGCGGTGAAGGAGCTTGTGGCGCTCGCCGAGACGCTGGGCGCCCAGGTGTGGGTCGAGGGCCTGCGCCACCACACCAACTTCCCCAACCGGCACCCCAACGCGCGCGGCGCCGTGCCGTTCGACGCCGCGGCGATCCGCAAGGCGTTCGACGGAGTCGACGCCGTGCTGATGGTCGGCGGCCCGTTCTTCGAGGAGGTGTGGTACGCGCCCGGCCTGCCCTTCCCGGCCGGCTGCGCCGTGGCGCATCTCGAGGCCTCGCACCAGCGTCTGGCCTACAACTACACGGCCGACGCCGGACTCGTCGGCGATACCCGCGCTGGCCTGGTGGCGATCCGCGAGGCGGTCGAGAGGGCGGCATCGGATGAATACCGGAGCGTCGCGCAGCGCCGTAACGCCGCGCTCCAGGCGCTGAAGGAGTCCGAAAACGCCGCCCAGGCCGACCGCGTGCGCAAGAGCTGGGAGCGCACGCCGATCTCGATGGCGCGCGCCATGGCCGAGATCCGCGACGGCCTGCCGCCGGGCGCGATCGTCGTCGACGAGTCGATCACCGCCAACATCGACCTGGCGCGCACTTTCGATTTCAGCGTGCCCGGCGACTATTACAGCGGTCGCGGCGGCGGCATCGGCCAGGGCCTTGCCGGCGCGTTGGGCACGCAGGTGGCACATCCCGACCGGCCGGTGGTCTGCATCTCCGGCGACGGCTCCTCGATGTACAGCATCCAGGCGCTGTGGACGGCGGCGCATCACGACCTGCCGATCGTCTTCGTCATCCTGGCCAACCGCGAGTACCGCGTGCTGAAGCACAATCTCGACACGTATCGCCAGCGCTTCGACGCCATGTCGAACCAGGGCTATCCGCATATGGATCTGGGCGGCCCGCAATTGGGCTTCCTCGACATGGCGCGCGGCATGGGCGTCGCCGGCACCCTGGTGACCAAGGGCGCGGATCTCGCCGCGGCGGTGCGCGCCGCCTTCGCGACGAAGAAACCGCATCTCATCGAGGTGGCGATCGAGGGCAAGCGCTGAGCATGCGTCGTTTCACGCTCGACCTGCCCGACGGCGCGATGGCGGGCATCCGCTTCGGCGCCGACGGCCCGCCCGACCTAGTATTCCTGCACGCCACCGGCTTCAACGCATTGACCTATCGCGAGCTGCTCGAGCCGCTGGGCGCGCGCTTCCGCGTCGTGGCGCTCGACCAGCGCGGCCACGGCCTGTCGCGGCTGCCGGCGGTACCGGAGGAAATGCCGGGCTGGGAGCTCTACGGCCGCGACATGGACGCCGTCTTCGACGCGCTGGGCGACGGTCCGCCCATGGTGCTCGCCGGCCATTCGATGGGTGGCGCGGTGTCGACGATGGCGGCGGAGCGACACCCGGATCGCGTCGCTTCTCTGGTCCTGCTCGATCCTGTCATGCCGACGGCGGAATGGATCACCAAGCTCTACGCGCCGCAGGACCTCGAGGCGCGCATCAAGAGCCTGCCGATCGCCCACGGCGCCAGCCGGCGGCGCGCCTGGTTCGCCAGCAAGCGCGAGGCGGTCGACGCCTATCGCGGCCGCGGCGCCTTCGCGACCTGGGTTGGCCGCTTCCTCGAGGACTACGTCGAGGACGGCTTCGCGCCCATGCCCGACGGCGATGGCGTCACGTTGACCTGCGCCGCGGCGTGGGAGGCGGCGACTTTCGCCAGCTCGCGCCACAATGGCGCCGATCTGCTGGCGCGTGTGAAGGTGCCGGCGACGATCCTGATCGGCGAGAAGCACAGCGTGTCGCGCTCGGTCGACGACGCGGCGTCGCGCACGCGCGTGCGGCGCACGGTCGAGGCCGTGCCTGGAACCACGCATTTCCTGCCGATGGAGCGGCCCGACATCGTACGCCAGCGGCTGCTCGAGGCGCTGGAGTCCCGCACCGGGGCCGCAATGGTGGGCGCACCAGGGCTCGAACCTGGGACCCGCTGATTAAGAGTCAGCTGCTCTACCAACTGAGCTATGCGCCCATTGCGGCGTCGCTGTCGGGCTCTCCCGCCCGAAGCGGCGCGCGATATAGCAGCGGCTTTCGGGCGGCGCAAGCTTCAGGAATTGCGGGGAATCAACAGGTCGCGGTGGATGCTGACGCCCAGCAGCAGGCCGCAGGCGAACAGCACGGTGAGCATGGCGGTGCCGCCGTAGGAGACCAGCGGCAGCGGCACGCCGACCACCGGGATCAACCCCATCACCATGGCGATGTTGATGAAAACATAGAGGAAGACGTTGATCGTCACGCCCATCGCCAGCACGCGGCCGAAATGGTTGCGGCTGGAGCGGGCGATGACGAAGCCATAGGCCAGCAGCAGGGCGAACAGCGCCAGCACCAGCGCGCCGCCGATCAGGCCGGTCTCCTCGGTCCACATGGTGAAGATGAAGTCGGTGTGCTTCTCGGGCAGGAAGTTCAGCGCCGATTGCGTGCCCTGACCGAAGCCCTTGCCGAACAGGCCGCCCGAGCCGATGGCGATCTTCGACTGGGTGATGTGGTAGCCGGCGCCCAGCGGGTCGCGATCGGGGTCGAGGAAGGTGAGCACCCGGCCGCGCTGGTAGTCGCGCATCATGCTCCAGGCGATGGGCAGCGAGGCGACCGACAGCAGCCCAGCGAGCATGAACTTCCACAGCCTGACGCCGGCCACGAACATCACCGCCGTGCCGGCGAAGAGCAGCACCATGGCGGTGCCGAGATCGGGCTGCACCATGACCAGCGCCACCGGCACCAGCATCGCCAGCAGCGGCGGGAAGACATAGACGACGCGGTCGACCTGCTCGCGCGAGAGATGGTGGTAGTAGCGCGCCAGCGCCATCACCAGCGCGATCTTCATCAGCTCCGAGGGCTGGATCTGGATCACCTTGAAGTCGAGCCAGCGCTGCGCGCCCATGGCGCCCTTGCCGATCAAATCGACCGCCACCAGCATCAGCACCGAGACGATGTAGAACGGGTAGGCCAGCCGCATCCAGACGCGGATGTCGACCAGCGCCACTACCAGGGCCATCAGCAGCGCGACGCTGAAGCGGATGGCATGCTTGGCCGCCCACGGCTCGGGCTTCATCCCGCCGGCCGAGTACAGCGCCAGGGTGCCGACGCCGCCGATCATGATCAACAGCAGGACCACGCCCCAGCGGATGCGCCAGATCTTGTCGCCCAGCGTGAGTTCGGGAATGGCGGCGGCGGCCAGCGTCATTTGCGCTCGGCGACGCTCGAGTCGGGCGCGCCATGCGCCAAGGCGCTCTTGAAGCGGCCGGGCTTGCGCGACGGGTCGAGCTTCTGCGTCTGGATCATGATGTCCCGGGTGATCGGCGCGGCGGTGGCGGAGCCGCCCATGCCGTGCTCGACGATCAACGCGCAGGCGTAGCGCGGGTTGTCGATCGGCGCATAGCCGACGAAGAGCGCGTGGTGACGCAGGTGCCAGGGCAGCTCGGTCTGGCTCATCTTGCGATCGCGCTCCGATTCGGTGATGCGCTTGACCTGCGAGGTGCCGGTCTTGCCGGCCATCGCCATGTCCTTCTCTCTGATGCGCGAGGCCCAGGCGGTGCCGTGATCGCCATTGACCACCATCACCATGCCCTGGCGGATGGCGTTGAGATTGGCCGGCTTGAAGCGCAGGCTGGGCGCGTCGGGCACGGTCTGCACGGCGGGCGCGGTCAGCTGGTCGCGGGCGCGCGCGACCGAGGCCACCAGGCGCGGCTTGACGTCGTAGCCGCCATTGGCGATGCGCGCGGTCATCACCGCGAGCTGCAGTGGCGTGGCCAGCATGTCGCCCTGGCCGATGCCGAGATTGTAGGTGTCGCCGATGTTCCAGGCCTTGCTCTGGCTCTCCTGCTTCCAGGCGCGCGTCGGCTGCAGCGCGCCCGACTCCTCGGGCAGGCCCGCGCCCGTGGGCCGGCCGAAGCCCAGCTTGAAGGCCATCTCGGCGATGCGCTCGACGCCGACGCGCTTGGCGACCTCGTAGAAGTAGCAGTCGCAGGACTGCGCCAGCGCGCCATGCACGTTCAGCCAGCCGTGCCCGGCGGGATGGATCCAGCAGTACTTCTTCTGGTCCTTGCCCGGCAGATCGATCGAGCCGGCGCAGGGCAGCGGCGTCCAGACGTCGATGACACCTGCCTCGAGCGCCGCCAGCGCCGTCACCATCTTGTAGGTCGAGCCCGGCGGATAGGCGCCCGACGCCGCCTTGTTGAACAGCGGCTTCATCGGGTGGTTGAGCAGATCGTTCCACTCGCTCTGGGTGACGCCGCGGGCGAAGACGTTGCTGTCGAAGCCCGGCACCGAGACCATGGCCAGGATGTCGCCGGTGATCACATCCATGACGACGGCGGCGGCGCTCTCGTTCTTCAGCCGCTCGGCGACCCAGCGCTGCAGCTCGAGGTCGATGGTCAGCACGAGGTTGGCGCCGGGCTCACCGTCGGAACGGTCGAGCTCGCGCACCACGCGACCCACCGCGTTGACTTCCATCTGCACCGCGCCGGCCTTGCCGCGCAATTTGTCGTCGAAGCGTCGCTCGATGCCCTTCTTGCCGATGCGCATGCCGGGCAGCTGCAGCAATGGATCGTCGTCCTCGCCGAGATCCTTGCGATCGACGCGGCCGACATAGCCGACGATGTGGCTCATCAGCTCGGCGTGGAAGTAGTCGCGCGTCTGGCCCAGCTCGATGGCGACGCCGGGCAGCTCGGGACCGTTGAACTCGATCTGCGCCACCTGCTCCCAGCTCAAATTTTCCTTCACGGTGATCGGCGCGAATCGGCGGAACTGGCTCAGCAGGCGTTTACGCTCGGCCTCGCCCAGGCCGAGAATCTTGTCGAGGCGCTCCATCGACTCCTCGGCCTGGCGCAATTTCTCGGCCGTCATCACGACGCGGTAGTTGTTGCGATTGGCCGCCAGCGGCTCGCCGGTGCGGTCGAAGATCAGGCCGCGCGAGGGCGCCTGCAGGCGCATACCGATGCGATTGTCGTCGGCCAGCACCTTGTACTTGCCGCCCTCGACCATGGTCAGCCAGTACTGCCGCGCGGCCAGCCCGCCCAGCAGCGCCGCCTGGCCGGCGCCCAGCAGAAGCGCGCGTCGCGTGAAGCGCGCATGCCGGTCGCTGTCGTTGCGGTCGCGCCTCACGACGGGGCCTCCGCCAGCCGGTTGCGACCCAGCAGCCAGCCGAGGATCGGGTAGAGGAACAGCGAGACGACGTACTGCAGCAGCGCCGGCCAGGGATCGACGAGGCTGGCCTGGAGCAACGCGCCGAGCACCCAGGCCACCGTCACCGCGGCGCCGACGACCAGCGCGTAGAGCAGCCAGATGAAGGCGAAGGACACCTCCAGCAGATACTTGCGGCTTGACGACACGACGCGCCACACCAGCAGGAACTGCAGCGCGGAGATGCCCAGCGGCGCGCCCGGGCCGTATTGCAGCAAGTCGAACAGCAGGCCGAACAGCAGCAGCGCCGGCGGCGGCACCGCGGCCGGCCGGTACAGGCTGAAATGGAACACGGCCATCAGCGGCAGCAGGGTGGCGACCGAGGGCAGGAACGGTACACGCAGCGGGATCAGGCTGGCCAGCATCAGCAGCAGGATGACGAAGGCCGGCGCCAGCGCGTAGGCCAATCTGTCGAGGCGGTGCAGCAGTTCCACGGTCAGCGCCCCCGTACCGGATGGAGCGGCGGCGGTGGCGGCGGCGGATTGGTCACCAGGCCGGTGACGCCGTAGTCGACCACGCGCACCAGCTCGAGGCGGGACAGGTCGCCCACCGGCCGGATGCGGATGCCGTCCTCGCCGGCCGAGGTCACCACGCCCACCGGCAGGCCGACCGGGAAGCTGCCGCCATGCCCTGACGTGATGATGCGGTCGCCCTGCTGGATGCCGCCGACCGATTGCATGAAGTTGAGCTTCAGGCGGCTGGAATTGTCGCCGGCGAGGATGGCGCGTTCGCGCGTGCGCTCGATCATGACCGGCAGCCGGAAGCTGATATCGGTGACCAGCAGGACGCGGGCGGAGTGCTCGCCGGCGTCGGTGATGCGCCCGATCATGCCCTCGGCGGTGATCACCGCCTGGCCGGGCGCCACGCCAGCGCGGCGGCCGACATTGAGCAGCATGCTGCGCATGAAGGCGCTGCCCGAATCGCCCACCACCCGCGCGGTGATGAAGCGCGCCTGCGGCCCCTCCTGGAAGTTCGCCAGACCGCGCAATTCGGCGTTCTCGGCGTCGAGCCGGCGCGCCACGCCCTGCCAAGCCAGCAGGCGCGCGTTCTCCTCGCGCAGCCGCGCGTTCTCGGCGCGTAGGTTGGTGACATCCTCGATCTGGGCGACGAAGTCGTTGACCACCGCCACAGGCCGGGCGACGGCGT
The DNA here is from genome assembly GCA_964437145.1 of uncultured Rhizobiaceae bacterium. Lineage (GTDB taxonomy): Bacteria > Pseudomonadota > Alphaproteobacteria > Reyranellales > Reyranellaceae > JAFAZJ01. The sequence continues at coordinate 918 of CAYTFW010000048.1, read as the reverse complement.
CGAGCAGCGGGGTGACGAGGTCGGACACCGCGGCGCGCACGCGCTCGACGAGCAGCGTATCGGCCTTGCCGATCAGCATGGCGCCAACCGCCACGAGCACGAGCAGGCCCAGCGAAAACCGCTGCACGACGGCGCGCAGCGACACCGCCGTCTGGGTGAAGGTCTCGCCCAAGGCCATCGTGCCGATCAATCCCCCGGGTCGCGATCGTGAGGTCGCACAGTCTACGCCATAAGCAGGCACTCGGCAAAAAGTGCCGTCAGTGTCATCCCGAGCGTAGCGAGGGATCTAGGACCGCCTTGGATTCCTCGCTGCGCTCGGAATGACAGGGATCAGTACATCGTCGACAGCACGCCCTTGAGCCGGTCGATGTTCTCGACGGCGTGGCCCGTGCCGAGCGCGACGCAGAGCAGCGGCTCCTCGGCCACGGAGACCGGCAGGCCGGTGGCCTGCTGCAGCACCTTGTCGAGGTTCGACAAGAGCGCGCCGCCGCCGGTCAGCACGATGCCCTTGTCGACGATGTCGGCGGCCAGCTCGGGCGCTGTGTGTTCCAACGCCACCTTGACCGCCTCGACGATGGCGCTGACCGGCTCGGTCAGGCTCTCGGCGATCTGTCGCTCGCTGATCACCAGCTCCTTCGGGACCCCGTTCATCAGGTCGCGGCCCTTGATCTCCATGGTACGGCCCTCGCCGTCCTCGGGGACCATGGCCGAGCCGATCTCCTTCTTGATCCGCTCGGAGGAGGATTCGCCCACCAGCAGGTTATGGTTGCGGCGGATATAGGCGATGATCGCCTCGTCCATCTTGTCGCCGCCTACGCGTACCGAGCGCGGGTAGACGATGCCGCCCAGAGACAGCACGGCGACCTCGGTCGTGCCGCCGCCGATATCGACCACCATCGATCCGATCGGTTCGGTCAC
>CAYTFW010000047.1:33274-35852 GCA_964437145.1 uncultured Rhizobiaceae bacterium | reverse complement strand
CGGTCCCAGGAAGATTCTCTAGATCCTTCGCTGCGCTCGGGATGACAGGCACTCGCGGAGGATCATCATGAGCACCGCCACGCTGGCGCAACGCCGCGACCGGGCGATGGGCGCGGGAGCGCCGCTGTTCTACACCGAGCCGCTGCACATCGTGCGCGGCGAAGGCGTCTATCTCTACGACGAGCGCGGCAAGCGTTATGTCGACATGTACAACAACGTACCCTGCGTCGGGCACGCCAACCCGCACGTCGTCGATGCCATGGTTCGCCAGCAGGCGACGCTCAACGTGCACAGCCGCTACCTGCATGAGGGCATTGTCGCCTTCGCCGAGAGGCTGGCGGCGCTGCATCATCCCGGCATCGAGAGCGTGATCTTCACTTGCTCCGGCACCGAGGCCAACGAGGTGGCGCTGCGCATCGCGCGCATGGTCACCGGCAAGCGCGGCATCATCTGCACCAACGCGACGTATCACGGCAACAGCGAGGCCGTCGGCGCGCTCACCCGGCTGACCGCCGAGCGCAACGAGGCCGGCGACGTCGCCGCCATTCCCTTCCCCGAGACGTTCCGGCCGATCAAGCCGGGCGCGACAGAGGCGGAGCTCTGCGAGGCCTATCTCGATCGGCTGCAGTCGGCGATCCGCGCGTTGGAGGCCGACGGCACCGGTTTCGCCGGGTTGATCGTCTGCTCGATCTTCGCCAATGAGGGCCTGCCCGACGTACCGGCGGGCTTCATGCCGCGCGCGGCGGAGATCGTGCGCAAGGCCGGCGGCATCTTGATCGCCGACGAGGTGCAGGCGGGCTATTGCCGCGCCGGCAAGTGGTGGGGCTACGAGGTCTCGGGCTTCACGCCCGACATCGCGGTGACCGGCAAGCCGATGGGCAACGGCCTGCCGCTGGCGGCGACGGCGGCGCACAAGGAGCTGATCGACGCGTTCCGCAGCCGCACGCGCTACTTCAACACCTTCGCCTCGAGTCCGCTGCAGGCGGCGGTGGGCATGGCGGTGATCGACGTGATCGAGCGCGAGGGCCTGCGCGAGAGCGTCGGCGCGGTGGGCGCGTGGCTGAAGGGCGAGCTGGCGAAGCGCAAGCCGCGCTCGGCGGCGATCGGCGACGTGCGCGGTCATGGCCTGTTCATCGGCGTCGAGATGGTCAAGCCCGGGCCGACGAAGGAGCCCGACGAGAAGCGCACCGTCGAGGTGGTGAACAAGCTCAAGGACAAGGGCTTCCTGACCAGCAACGCCGGCGCCTTCCGCAACGTGGTGAAGATCCGCCCGCCGCTGGTGTTCACGAAGGCGCATGCCGAGGAATTCCTCAAGGCGTTCGACGAGACGATCGCCACGCTCGATGGATAGGGACGAGGCACGGCGCATCTTCGAGCCGCCGGCGCGCGAGGCGCTGGCGTCCTTCGCGATCGAGCCCGCGTCGCTCGATCTGGTGGCGGTGGCCGAGAACATCACCTTTCGCGTCACCGACGCGCGCGACGGCACGCCCTACGTCTTCCGTCTGCACCGGCCCTGGTACCACACGCTCGAGGAGTTGATCTCCGAGCGCGTCTGGCTGCGCGCGCTGGTCGAAGCCGGCATCTCCGTGCCGAAGCCGGTGCCAGCGCGCGACGGCAGCGAGTATGTGCGCGTCGCGGTGCCCGGCACCGGCGAGCAGCGCTACGCCGGCATGATCAGCTGGACCGAGGGCCGATTGCTGTCGGAGGTGCTGGCCGAGCGCGGTGATGCGGCGTGGCGCGCGCAAGCCTTCGAGCAGCTCGGCGCGATCACCGCGGCGATGCACAACCAGGCCACGGCGTGGCCCGTGCCCGCCGGCTTCACGCGCCACCACCTCGACACCGACGGGTTGATGGGTGACGCGCCTTTTTGGGGGCCGTTCTGGGAGCACCGACTGCTGTCGCTGGCCGAAAGCCGCCTGCTGCTCGACACCCGCGATCGCATTCGCGTGGCCCTGGCGCGCTATGGCCGCGACCCGCGCACCTACAGCCTGATCCACGCCGACATGCACGAGCGCAACGTGCTGGTGAACGGCGAGCGGCTGACGGTGATCGATTTCGACGACACCGGCTTCGGCTGGCACCTCTACGACATCGCCGTGGCGCTGATCCATCAGCGCGGCGCGGCAGGCTATGCCGAGATCGAGGCCGCCTTCATGCAGGGCTATCGCCGCCTGCGCGCGCTCAGCGACGACGACCTCGCCCTGCTGCCGATGTTCCACTTGATGCGCGGCATGGTGCAGATCGGTTGGTACCACCAACGGCCCGAGCTCGGCGTCTCGCCGAATTTCCACCGCATGAAGGACGACGTCTGCGCCGTCTGCGCGGCCCGAAGAAACTCAGGACGGCAACACGGACCGCAGATCGAACGCCGCATCGGCCGCTTGCTCCGGCGTGACCGGCGCGCGGGTGGCGAGCAGGCGGCGGGCGAGCATGTGGTCGGCGGGCTTGTTCACCGAGTCGACGCCGACCAGAGCGCCGGCGCGGAAATGGAACAGCGAGAAGCGGTTCGAGGCCATGTCGCCGCGCGTGACCGTCGCGTCGGGAACGCCTGTCAGGCCGACCATCTGCAGCTTCAGAT
>CAYTFW010000047.1:0-33264 GCA_964437145.1 uncultured Rhizobiaceae bacterium | reverse complement strand
GACGAGAACCACGGGACGGCGTCGTAGGGCTTGGCCGCCGCCGGGCCCGCGAGCGTCGCGCCGGCGATCTTCGCTTGGTCGGTGGCGTTCTGCACCGATTCCAGCCGCAGCCCCCTCCCCTCCACCGGATTCCAGCGGCTGGGATGGCGCGTGCAATCGCCGGCGGCGACGATCTCGGATACTGGCGCGCCCGACGCGGCATCGATGCAACGGGCGAATTCATCGACGCGGACACCGTCGTCGACCGCGAGTCCCAGCATCGCCGCCAGCTCGGTGTTGGGGTGCACGCCGATGCCGACCACCGCGAGATCGGCGGGTAGCGTGTGCACACGACCCGTCGCGTCGCTGGCGCGCACGCCGCTCAGCACGCCGTGGTCATGCTCGAAGCCGACATCGCGTGCGCCGAACAGCAGCTCGACGCCGCGCGCGCGATGGGCGTCGGCGACGAATTGCGCCAGGGCAGGCGTGGCGGCGCGCGCCAGCAGGCGGTCCTGCATCTCGATGACGGTGACGTGCTTGCCGAGCTGGCGGAGCGAGGCGGCGGCCTCGAGGCCGATATAGCCCCCGCCGATCACCACGACGCGCTGGGCGCCCGACGCGAGATCGCGCAGCCGGTCGGCGTCGGCGAGATCGCGCAACACCAGCACCTTGTCCGGTGCGCCGGGCAGGGTGCGCGCCCGCGCGCCAGTAGCCAGTGCCAGGCGGTCCCATGTCAGCGTGTCGCCGCCCGCGGTGGTGAGCGTGCGGTTGGCGCGATCGGCGGCGACGATCGACGTCGACAGCAGCAGCTCGACCTTCTCCTCCGCGTAGAAGGCGGCGCCGCGGATCGGCAGCGACTCGCGCTCGGCCTTGCCCAGCAGATAGGCCTTGCTGAGCGGCGGGCGATGATAGGGCGCGTACGCCTCGGCGCTGACCAGGCGGATGCGCCCGGTATAGCCGGCCTCGCGCGCCGAGGCGGCGATCTGCGCGCCGGCGTAGGAGCCGCCGACGATGATCAGGCCCTCGCCGGCGTCGGGCTTCTTCTCGCCGCCACCACCATCGAAAACGGCGGCGACGACTTCGCTCACGCCGGTGCCCACCACCTCGACGGCGCCCTCGACGACGGCGCCGACGATCTCGCCGATGATCTCGTCGATCGGCATCAGCGACGACCTCGTCGACGCGCGCTCGCTGTCATTCCGAGCGTAGCGAGGAATCCAGCGAAGAGCCTGGATTCCTCGCTGCGCTCGGAATGACAGGGCGAGCGAGACACGCTAGCTCTGGCGCTCGGGCATGTGGACGGTCAGGCCGTCGAGCGCCGCCGTGACGTCGATCTGGCACGACAACCGGCTGGTCGGCTTACGCTCGGCGGCGACGCCCTCGAGCAGTTCCTTCTCGACCGAGTCGGCCGGCTTCAGCCGCGCCATGTCGGACTCCTCGATATAGACATGGCAGGTGGCGCAGGAGCAGCAGCCGCCGCACTCCGCGTCGATGCCGCGCAGATTGTTGTTGATGGCGCCGAGCATGACGCTGGTGCCGTTGGGCACGTCGATGGCGCGGCGAGTGCCGTCCTTGAGCACGTAGTTGATGGTAGGCATGAAGACGCGGGACCCCGAAATCGATAGAGAAACATGGCGGCGTTAGATCAGACGCGCTCCCTAGCGGCAAGACCTTCCACCATCGACGCAGCAACGCGGCTGACGCCAAGCGTCTATAACTGTACTATGACGCAACCATAAGATCGCACTTGGGGGCGAGATGTTCGTGCGGAATCTCGCGGATCGCTGGAGCGTGACTCGCGCCTTGTTGGGGCCCGTCCTGCTCTTCGTGCCTGTCTTCTTCGATCTTCCGCTCGACTATCGGGTGGTTGCGCTGGTCTTGTTTGTGATCGGCTTCGGCGACATGAACTACATCTTGCATCTCCACGTTCACCGAGCGTTTTCAGACAAAGTCTGGTTCAACTACGTGCTCGACGCCTGCCTCGGCGTGATGACCGGGATGACGGCGTCGAACTGGCGCATCCAGCATGTCGTCGGCCATCACCGGGGCAACGACGCACCGTATCGCATCGCCGGCGGCCTGGGCGTTGGATCGTATTCGCTGTGGGGGGCGCTTAGATACTCGTTCGGCTCGATCTGGCCGACATTCTGGCGGCCGATCGTCGAATCCTACGAGAAAGGTGTCGCCGACAACGTCAACGCGCCGATCCACTATCGCTGGGCCTTCATCGAGCAGAGCCTGTTCATTGTCGTCGTGCTTGTGCTGCTGGCCTTGTACCCCCGGTTCACGCTGTTCTTCCTGCTGCCCTGGTATGTCTGGATCGCCGTGATGACGCGGTATGTCGACTATCTCAATCACTACGGCTGCGACGAGCAGAGCAGCAACGTCTATGAGCGCTCGAACAACTCGCTCGATAGGTTGTTCAACCGCTCATGCCAGAATTTCGGATATCACACCGCGCACCATCTTCGGCCGACAGCGCATTGGACCGAATTGCCAGTGATCCACAGCCAGATCGCGCACCGCATCCCCGAGCGCTGTCTGAAGCGCTTCAGCTGGTTGATCGTCCTGCTGCCCTATCACTGCATCCTGGGACGAGTCGGCCGCGCCTGACCTCAGCCGCCCAGCCTGTCGTGGATCAGGTGCACCGGCGCCTGCAGCCAGACCGAGCGGTTGCCCTTCGCGCGCGGCCGGTCCAGCGGGTAGAGCTTCAGCCGCCGGCCACGCGACAGCGGCTGGGCGACCCAGGCCGCCAGCGACAGGCGCAGATTGTGCATCGTCCATTCCAGGGCGTTGTTGCCGAGATAGGCCGGGTCCTTTGGGCCGCGCCGGCTCATCTGGCGGATGCTGGTCAGCAGGCAGACGCGGTAGCCGAGTCCGGGATAGACGCTGTCCTCGCCCTCGACCGACTCCATGTCGGCCTGCGACAGCGCCGGCCGCGGCGGCATCGCCTGGCTGGGCTTGAACGGATGGCTGTGGAAGTCGCCGATGAAGCGCCAGTTCGGCCAGTAGGCCGAGACGATCGCGTTCATGATCTGCAAGCCATGGCGCGAGGGCGTCACCGAGCTGTGGTCGCGCTCGGCGTTGACGTCGGTGGTCACCGCCTCGACGGTGAAACACGGTTTGCCGTTGGCGAGCGTGGTCTCGTAGCCCCACAGCAGGCCGTAGGTCTCGAGATACTTGCGCGGCCGACCCTTGCCGCGCGGCGGCGAGACGCCGGAATAGCTCTCGATCGTCGCCAGCGTGAGCGATCGGAACGCCGATTCCGACACGTTCACCAGATAGTCGAAGTGCGCCCGGGCCATCCGGCCATGTTGCCGGAAGGTCCCGGCGCTGGGTAGGCTGTCGGCGGGCCTCCGGGAAAGGGCGCCGCTATGATCTCGCGCGAGCAGAACGATCTCATCACCCGCACCGGCGCCACAGCGCCGCTGGGCAAACTGATGCGCCAGTACTGGCAGCCGGTGGCGCTGGCCGTCGAGCTTCAGGGCGCGCGCCCGCTGCGGCCGGTGCGGTTGATGGGACAGGACCTCGTGCTGTTCCGCGATCAGGCCGGCAAGCTGGCGCTGATCGACCGCGACTGCCCGCATCGTGGCGCCGATCTCGCCTATGGACGGCTGGAGAATGGCGGCCTGCGCTGCCCGTTCCATGGCTGGCTGTTCGATGTCGGCGGCAATTGCCTGGAGATGCCGGGCGAGCCGGATGGCGGCGGCGCGCTGTGCCAGCGGGTGAAGCAGAAGACGTACCCGGTGATCGAGCGCTCCGGGATCATCTGGGGCTATCTCGGCGCCGGCGAGCCGCCGGCCTTCCCCGATTTCGACTGCTTCATCGCGCCCGACAGCCACGTCTTCGCCTTCAAGGGCCATATGGACTGCAACTGGCTGCAGGCGCTGGAGGTCGGCATCGATCCCGCGCACGCCTCCTTCCTGCATCGCTTCGAGGAGGACGAGAGTACCGGCGGCTCGAACACCTATGGCCGCCAGTTCCGCGCCGCGTCGATGGGCTCGGACATTCCGATGACCACCCTGCTGCGCGAGTTCCCGCGGCCGGATATCGACGTGCATCCGGCGCCGTGGGGCCTGCGGCTGTTCTCGCGACGGCGCATCGATTCGGCCCGCACGCATCTGCGCGTGACCAACCTGATCTTTCCCAACGCTTTCCTGATCCCGCTCTCGGGCGAGATGACGATCACGCAGTGGCACGTGCCGGTCGATGATACGTCGAACTACTGGTACGCGATCTTCACCAGCTTCGGCGGGCCGGTCGACAAGAAGACCATGACCGAGCAGCGCCTCGATCTCTACCAGCTGCCCGACTACAAGCCGCGTCTGGGTCGCCACAACGAATGGGGCTACGACGCCGCCGAGCAACGCACCAAGACCTTCACCGGCATGGGCTTCGATATCAACGTGCACGACCAATGGGCTTGCGAATCACAAGGCTCGATCGCCGATCGCACGCGCGAGCATCTCGGCACGACCGACAAGGCGATCATCGCCAACCGCCGCCTGCTGGTGAAGGCGATCGAGCAGGCCGAGGCCGGCGAGAAGCCACCGATGGTGCTCGACCGCACCGCCGCCGCGGGCATGACCGGCCCCGCGACCATGGACGCGATCGGTCCCACGGAAGGCTGGGAAAGCTTCTGGCCCGAGATCGACCGCAAGCGCCGCGACGCGGCGCCGTGGAAGCGGTCAGCGGCATGATGTCTTTGGGAACGCCGGCGTCTCGCCGGCAACGATGGGCCGGCGGGACGTCGGCGGTCCCAATATGAGCTTCGTCGAACGCTACGGGCTGTGGAGTCCCGCGCAGGTCGAGGCCGCGCGCGAGGTGCTGCGGCGTGTCGAGGCCGAGGGGCTCGAGGTCATCCGTCTGTCCTTCGCTGATCAGCATGGCGTCTTGCGCGGCAAGTCGGTGACGGCGGCGGCGCTCGAGTCGTCGATGAAGAGCGGCGTGGGCGTGACGACCACACTGCTCGCCAAGGACACCGCGCATCGCACCGTCTTCCCCGCCTTCACGCCGGGCGGCGGCTTCGGCATGAAGGAGATGGAAGGCGCCGCCGACGCGCTGATGGTCGCCGATCCGACGACGTTCAAGGTGCTGCCCTGGGCGCCGAAAACCGGCTGGATGCTGTGCGATCTGTATTTCGGCAACGGCCAGCCGGTGCCGTTCTCGACCCGCGATCTCTATCGCCGCGCGCTGTCCAAGCTCGCCGATGCCGGCTTCGATTTCGTCGCCGGCCTGGAGGTCGAGTTCCATGTCTTCAAGCTCGAAGACCCGAAGCTCCAGCCCGCGGACTCCGGCCAGCCCGGCTCGCCGCCCGAGGTGTCGCTGCTGACCACCGGCTATCAGTACCTCACGGAACAGCGCTACGACCTGTTCGATCCGGTGTTCGAGATCCTCAGGCGCGACGTGCTGAAGCTCGGCCTGCCCTTGCGCACGGTCGAGCTGGAGTATGGGCCGAGCCAGTGCGAGTTCACCTTCGCGCCGGGCATCGGGCTCGAATCGGCCGACACCATGGTGCTGTTCCGCTCGGCGGTGAAGCAGATCGCGCGGCGCCACGGCTACCACGCGACGTTCATGTGCCGCCCGCGCCTGCCCAATGTGATGTCGAGCGGCTGGCACCTGCATCAGTCCCTGCGCGACCGCAAGTCGGGCGCCAACGCCTTCATGATCGACGATCCGGCGCGGCCCTTCTCCGATGTCGCGCGGCGCTGGCTCGCCGGGCTGCTGGCGCATGCGCGCGGCGCCACGGTGTTCAGCACGCCGACGATCAACGGCTTCAAGCGCTACCGCCCCTACTCCCTGGCGCCGGACCGCGCGATCTGGGGCCGCGACAATCGCGGCGTCATGGTGCGCGCGCTGGGCGGCGCCGGCGATCCGGCGACGCGGCTGGAGAACCGCGTCGGCGAGCCCACCGCCAACCCCTATCTCTACATGGCCTCGCAGGTGGTGAGCGGCCTCGACGGGCTGGCGCGCGATCTCGAACCCGGCCCGTCGGCCGACATGCCCTACGAGACCAAGGCGCCGATGCTGCCGACCAGCCTCGGCGAGGCCTTGGCCGCACTGCGAGAAGACGCGGTCCTGGTCGATGGCTTCGGCGAGGGCTTCGTGTCCTACTACGCCAAGATCAAGGAACACGAGCTGGCGCGCTTCCAGGCCGAGGTCACCGAGTGGGAGCAGCGCGAGTATTTCGAGCTTTTTTAGGCATCCCCGTCATTCTGAGCGCAGCGAGGAATCTCCTCGACACCGAGGCTCGTTGACCGGGAGATTCCTCGCTGCGCTCGGAATGACGGGCAAAGAAGGGAGGCAACCATGGCCAAACGCACCCGCATCACCTCGCCGAAGGTGGCGGAGCCACCGCCGCAGCGCTGGTCCAACTGCATCCGCGTCGGCGACATGGTCTGGGTCGCCGGCATGACCGCGCGCACCGGCGACAAGGTGCAGGGCGCCGACGCCTACGAGCAGTCGCGCACGATCTTCACCAAGATCAAAGACCTCGTCGAAGCCGCCGGCGGCAAGATGAACGACGTGGTGAAGGTGACGATCTTCGTCACCAACATCGCCGACAACACCGGCGTGTGGAAGGCGCGCGCCGAGTTCTTCACCGGCGACTTCCCGACCAGCACCCTGGTCGAGATCTCGGCGCTGGCCGCGCCCGAGCTGCTGGTCGAGATCGAGGCCGTCGCCGTGATCGGCTCGAGCGGCTGACATGGCCGACGCGCTGCCCGAGCACCGCATGGACGGCAAGGTCGCCATCGTCACCGGCGCCGGCTCGCGCGCCGACGGCATCGGCAACGGCCGCGCCGCCGCGATCCTGATGGCCCGCGCCGGCGCCAAGGTGCTGCTGATCGACACCATGCCCGACTGGGCCGAAGCCACGGCGAAGATGATCCACGCCGAGGGCGGCACCTGCCAGGTGCACAAGGCCGATGTCACCGACGCCGCGCAGTGCCAGGCGGCGGTGAAGGCCGCGGTCGACGCCTGGGGCCGTGTGGACGCGCTGGTCAACAATGTCGGCGTCGGCGGGCCCACGGGCAACGCGGTCGACATCGACCTCACCGCCTTCGACCACGCCATGCGCATCAACGTCACCTCGATGGTGGCGATGGCCAAGTACGCCATCCCCGAGATGCGCAAGCTGGGCGCCGGCGCGATCGTCAACATCGCCTCGGTGGCGGGATTGCGTGGCGGCCATCCCAGCCTGCTCTACCCGACGTCGAAGGGCGCCGTGGTGCAGCTCACGCGCGCGATGGCGGCGCATCACGGCCGCGAGGGCATCCGCGTGAACTGCATCGCGCCGGGCATGGTCTATACGCCCATGGTTTATTCGCGCGGCATGACGCCGGAGCAGCGCGAACTGCGGCGCAAACGCTCGCTGCTGCAGGTCGAAGGCAGCGGCTGGGATGTCGGCCACGCCGTGCTCTATCTGTGCAGCGACGCGGCGCGCTGGGTCACCGGCGTGATCCTGCCGGTCGATGCCGGCGCGACGGCGGGCTCCGCCGAGTCGCCCTCGCCGACCGGCGATTATCTCGGCAAGCCGCAGGCGGCGCCGTGACACCCTTCCTGTCATGTCGAGCGCAGCGAGACATCTAGATTCCTCGCTGCGCTCGGAATGACAGGATCCCATCAAGGAGACGCACCATGAGCGAGAACCAGACGATCCTCTTCAGCAAGCCGCGCCCGCACGTGGCGCACCTGATGCTGAACCGGCCGGAGACGCGCAACGCGCAGGACACGGCGTTTCTCTATGCGCTGAACGACGCCTTCGACCGCGCGGCGCAGGACGACGACGTGAAGGTCATCGTGCTGTCGGCCGCCGGCCCGCATTTCTCCTCGGGTCACGACCTGCGCGAGAAGGGCGGCCACGACAACATGCGCAAATACGAGACGGTCGAGACCTGGAGCGGCTTCGGCAAGCCCGGCGCCGAAGCGCAGTTCGCGCGCGAGAAGGAGATCTACATCGGCTTCTGCGAGCGCTGGCGCAACATCCCCAAGCCGACCATCGCGGCGGTGCACGGCAAGCTGATCGCCGGCGGCCTGATGCTGATGTGGCCCTGCGACCTGATTGTCGCCGCCGACGACACGGCCTTCCTCGACCAGACGGTGGCGATGGGCGTGGGCGGCGCCGAGTACTTCATGCACCCCTGGGAGATGGGCGTGCGCAAGGCCAAGGAGTTCCTGTTCACCGCCGACTGGATCGAGGCCAAGGAGGCGCTGCGCCTGGGCATGGTCAACCACGTCGTGCCGCGCCAGGAGCTCCTCGACTTCACCTTCGCCATGGCCGAGCGTATCGCGGCCAAGCCGATGTTCGCGCTGAAGCTGGTGAAGGAGGCGGTCAACGCCGCGCAGGACGCGCAGGGGCGGCGCACGGCGATGCAGGTGTCGTTCGCGCTGCACCACCTCGCGCACGCGCACAACCAGATCGCCCACGGCTCGCTGGTCGATCCCACCGGCCTGATGGGTCCGATGGCGACCAAGGCCAATGCGGCGGCGAAGAAAACCGCGGCGGAGTGAGTGCGGCAAATACCTTCCCCCGGAGGGGGAAGGTGCCCGAAGGGCGGATGGGGGATGTCGAAGACGAACACCGAGCGCGTTGAAACATCCCCCATCCGTCGCTACGCGCCACCTTCCCCCTCCGGGGGAAGGTAAGAAAGCTACATGGGCTTTTCGCCGCGCAGCAGCGTGCGCAGCATGATGCGCGGCTCGCCGGGCGGGTAGTCGACGTCGACGCGGTGCATCAGGCAGCGATTGTCCCAGACCACCGCGTCGCCCACGGTCCAGCGATGGCCATGATGGAAGCGCGGTTGCTTGGCGAAGGCGTAGAGCTCGTCGAGCAGCGCATCGCTTTCGGCGCGCTCCATGCCTTCGATGCGATCGAGCCGGTTGGAATTGACGTAGAGCGCCTTGCGCCCGGTCTGCGGATGCGTGCGCACCAGCGGATGCACCACATCAGGCGTCTCGGCGATTTCCTGCGCGGTGCGCGGTGAGGGCCGGTTGCGCGCCCGCGGCGTGTCGTAGCCGTGCACCGCCATGCGGCCATCGATGCGGCGCTTGATGGCGTCGGGCAGCGCTTCGTAGACGCCGTACATGTCGCAGAACCAGGTCACGCCGCCGCGGCTGGGAATCTCGTGCGCGTGCAGCACCGTGCCGCGCGCCGGGATCGCCATGTAGGAATCGTCGGTGTGCCAGTCCTCGGCGCGGATCGCCGTCTTGTCGGTGGTGCCGTCGAGCTTCAGCGTGCTCTCCATGCGCGAGACCTCGGGCAGGTCGCCGGTACGCTTGTAGCGCAGCAGCTGCGGCACGACCTCGCCGAAGATCGAACTGAAGTCGCGCATCTGCGGCGGCGTCATCGGCGCGCCCGGCACGACCAGCAGCTGGTGGTCGAGGAAGGCCCGCATCAGCGCGGCACGCGTGGCCTCGTCGGCCGGCACCGAGCGGTCGAGCCCCTCGATGCGGGCGCCGAACGAACCGCCCAAGGGGATCACCCGCAGGCGGTCGGCCTGACTCATCACGGTATCGGGCATGGCGGATCCTCCGTTCGTTGCCCCGATTATAGCGCCTTAGCCGGTCTTGCGCTTCTGGCCCGCCCGGCGACCCAGCATGTTGAGGAACTCGACGAACACCGAGAAGGCCATGGCGGCGTAGATGTAGCCCTTGGGCACATGCGCGCCGAAGCCCTCGGCGATCAGCACCATGCCGATCATCAGCAGGAAGGCCAGGGCCAGCATCACCAGGGTCGGGTTCTTCTCCATGAAGCGCGCCAGCGGGTCGGCGGCCACCAGCATGACGGCCACCGTGACGACGACGGCGATCACCATGACCGGGACGTGCGGCGTCATGCCGACGGCGGTGATGATGCTGTCGATCGAGAAGACGAGATCGAGGATCAGGATCTGGGTGATCGCGGCGCCGAAGCTCATCACCTTGGCCGAGCCCTCGAACATGTCCGGTCCGTGATTGGGATCGACATGGTGGTGGATCTCCTTGGTCGCCTTCCACACCAGGAACAGGCCGCCGGCGATCAGGATGATGTCGCGCCACGACAGGCCGTGGCCCAGCAGCGTGATCACCGGTTCCTTGAGCCGCACGATGATCGCCACCGTGCCCAGCAGGGCCAGGCGCATGATCAGCGCCAGGCCGATGCCGATGCGCCGCGCCTGCTTGCGCTGCGCCTCCGGCAGCTTGTTGGTCAGGATCGAGATGAAGATCAGGTTGTCGATGCCGAGCACGACCTCGAGCGCGATCAGGGTCGCCAGCGCCGCCCACACGGCAGGATCGGAGAACAGCGTGGCGAGATCGGCAAACATCGGCGAGGCTCCGGTGACGGGACGACCGCCCACGAATGACGGTTCGTCAGGCTATCGTCAACCATCGACGATCGCCGACCATCCGCCATACCGAAGTCGGCAGCGCGTCTCGAAGGGTGGGCAATCCGCTCGAACCAGATCAGGACGAGTCCTGTGCCGGCACAGTGTCAGGACTGTGGGGAAAGGAAAGGAAGGGAAGGGGAAAGGAACGGATATTCCGACGGAGTCGGCCGCGTGGCGCGCGGCGACGCAAGGGGGATACTGAAGACGGACTCCTGCGTTCGTCTTCGACATCCCCCATCCGCCCATCGGGCACCTTCCCTCTTCGGGGGGAAGGTAAACGTAGCGCCCTACTTGAACGTCGAGATCGACGTCTCCTTGGACGTGATGAATTCCAGCAGCGCCGGCTTGCCCTGCTTGGTCTGCTCGATGCCGCGCTTGATGGCGGCGGCGATCTCCGAGACCTTGGTGACGCGCTCGCCGTAGCCGCCGAAGGCGCGCGCCATGGCGGCGTAGTCGCCGGAGATATCGGTCGAGCGGTACTTCTCGGTCGAGACCTTCATCACCGCCAGCTCGATCGCCATCGAGAAATTGTTGAGCAGGATCGACAGGATCGGGATGCGCTCGCGCACCGCGGTCTCGAAGTCCATCCCCGTGAAGCCAATGGCCGCATCGCCCCAGACGTTGATGCAGAGCTTGTCCGGCTTGGCCAGCTTGGCGCCCATGGCGAGGCCCAGGCCGTAGCCCAGCTGGGTGGTCTTGCCCCAGCCGATATAGGTGTGCGGCGCGGTGCTCCTCCAGAACGGCGAGAGCTGGTCGCGCGGGCTGCCGGCGTCGTGGGTGATGATGGTGTTGGCGACGTCGACCGCCTTCTGCAGCTCCCACAGCACGCGATAGGGGTTGAGCGGCTCGTCGTTCGATTCGAGCTTGGGCAGCCAGGCCTTTAGCCACTCCGCGTGCACGGCGGCGATCTGCTTGGCGACCGCCGTCGGATCCTTCTTGGTCGCGCCGGCCGCCTTGCAGGCGTCGATCACCGCGCGCAGCGTGAGCTGGGCGTCGCCGATCAGGCCGTGTTGCACGCGCACATCCTTGTTGAGATGCGCCGGATCGAGCGTGGCGTGGATGATCGTCTTGCCCTTGGGCATCGACACGCCGAAATTCGTCTCGGTGAAGCTGCAGCCGATGCCGAAGATGACGTCTGACTCGGCGAGGAACTGGTGCACCGCCTTGGGCATGGCGCGGCCGCCCGCGCCCAGGGCCAGCGGGTGCGTCTCGTCGAAGCAGCTCTTGCCCTCGAGGCTGGTGCAGACCGGGATCGCCAGCAGCTCCGCGAGTTCCTTCAGCTCGGCATAGGCGTTGGCCCAGTGCACGCCCTGGCCGGCGTAGATCACCGGCTTCTGCGCGCCCATCAGCACCTTGGCCGCCTGCTTCACCGCCTCGGGGTCGGGCCCGCTACGGGTCGAGATGACCGGCGTGTAGTCGATCGGCTCCGGCACTTCCTCGGCGAAAGTGTCGGTCGGCACCTCGATCACCACCGGCCCGCCGCGGCCGTTGCGCAGCTGCGAGAAGGCGCGGCGCATGATGTTGGTCACCTCGGCCCCTGATGTGATCGGCTCGGAATGCTTGGACACGCCCGCCATGGCGATGGTCGAGTTGAAGTTCGGCGGGATATGGGCGATGCGCCGCGCGTAGCCCATGGGCATCACCAGCACCGGCACCGACTCGCCGAAGCATTGCGCCACCGCGCCGTAGGCGTTCTCGGCACCCGGCCCGTGCTGCATGCAGAACACGCCCATCTTCTTGCCGCGCGTCAGCCGCGAGATGGCGTCGGCCATGTGCAGGCCGATGCGCTCCTGGCGCACGATGATGGGGCGGATGTCGAGATGCGCGGCGAGCTCGAGGATGTGGTTCACCGGATAGCCGATGATGACGTCCACGCCTTCGCGCTTGAGAATCTCGGAGATCGCCAGGCCGACTTTCATGTGATTCCTCCCTGATGCGGGGAGGATCATGGCGGCCCAAGCGGCCCGGAGTCCATCGCGTCCAGGCGTGGGCCGCTATGCGTCAGGTCATCGGGATGACGACGTGCTTGGTGTAGGCCGGCCGCAGGGTGAGGCGGTCGTACCAGGCCTTGAGGTGCGGCATCGCGGGCAGGTCGTCGCGCTTGAACGGCAGGTGCAGCCAGCGATAGGCCATCGCACCGACCGGGATGTCGCCCATGGTGAAGCTCGCGCCGGCGACGAAAGGCCGATTGGCGAGATGACCGTCGAGGCGCTGCCATAAAGCCGCCGTCGCGACGCGCGCCTTCTCGATCGCCTCGTTGTCGCGCTTCTCCGGCGGCGTGCGGATCAGGCCCCAGAAGATCGTCGTCATGCCGGCGGAGATCGTGCCGAGCTGCCAGTCCATCCAGCGCTCGGCCTCGCCACGCGCCCGGGGCTCGAGCGGCCACAGCGTGCCAGCGGCGTGTGTCGCCGCGAAATAGCGGACGATCGAATTCGACTCCCACAGCGTGTAGCCGTTGTCGTCGATGGTCGGCACGACGCCGTTGGGATTCATCGAGCGATACCACGGCTGGTCGTTGCCGCCGAAGGCACCGCCGACATCGGTCCGCTCATAGGCGAGGCCGCATTCGTCGGCCGCCCACAGCGCCTTCTGCACGTTGATCGAGTTGGCGCGTCCGTAGATTTTCAGCATTCTCGTTCCCTTCTTTGGGAGCGCCGGCGCTCCCACTAATGCGCCTCGGCCCAGCTGGCGCCGCGGCCGACCTCGACGACCAGCGGCACCGAGAGCGTCGCGGCCTTCTCCATCGTCGCCTTGATCGTGGCGCTGGCCTTGTCGGCCTCGGCCAGCGGTGCCTCGAAGACCAGCTCGTCGTGCACCTGCAGCAGCATCCGGGTCTTCAGGCCAGCCGCCTTCATCGCGCCGGGCAGCGCGATCATGGCGCGCTTGATGATGTCGGCGGCGCCGCCCTGAAGCGGCGCGTTGATCGCCGCGCGCTCGGAGAAGCCGCGCCGCGCCGGGTTCTTGTCGTTGATGCCGGTGAGGTGGATCTTGCGGCCATACGGCGTCACCACGTAGCCGCGCTCGCGGCAGAACTTGCGCGTGCGATCCATGTAGTCGCGGATGCCGGGATAGCGCTCGAAATAGGCCTCGATGTAGCGGCGCGCCTCGCCCTGGGCGATGCCGAGCTGGGCGGCAAGCCCGAACGCCGACATGCCGTAGATGATGCCGAAATTGATCGCCTTGGCCTGGCGCCGCACCATCGGGTCCATGCCGGCCATCGGCACGCCGAAGACCTCCGAGGCGGTGCGCGCGTGGATGTCCTCGCCGCGCGCGAACGATTCCTTCAGCGAGTCGATACCGGCGACATGCGCCAGCAGGCGCAGCTCGATCTGCGAGTAGTCGGCCGAGAGCAAGGTGTGGCCCTTCTCGGCGATGAAGGCCTTGCGGATCTTGCGGCCATCCTCGGTGCGCACCGGGATGTTCTGCAGGTTGGGATCGGTCGAGGCCAGACGGCCGGTCGACGCGCCGGTCATGTGATACGAGGTGTGCACACGACCGGTGGCACGGTCGATCTCGCCCACCAGCGAGTCGGTGTAGGTGCCCTTGAGCTTGGCGAGCTGGCGGTGCTCCATGATCGCCTTGGGCAGCGCGTGGCCGGCCGCGGCGAGATCCTCGAGGATGCCGACATCGGTGGCCCAGGCGCCGTTCTTGTTGCGCTTGCCGCCAGGCAGCTTCATGTCGTCGAACAGGATCTCGCCCAGCTGCTTGGGCGAGTTCACGTTGAAGCTCTTGCCGGCGAGCTTGTGCGCCTCGGCCTCGTACTCGGCCATACGGCGCTCGAAATCGGCGCTCAGCCGCTTGAGCTCGGTGGCGTCGACCTTGATGCCGGCGCGCTCCATGTCGACCAGCACCGGGATCAGCGGCCGCTCGATGCGTTCGTACATCGTCGTCATGCGTTCGTCCGCCACGCGCGGCTTCAGCAGCAGCCAGAGCTGCATGGTGACGTCGGCGTCCTCGGCGGCGTAGTCGCGTGCCTTGTCGATCGGCACGCGATCGAAGCTCACCTGCTTGACGCCTGAGCCGGCGACATCGGCGAACTTGATGGTCGAGACACCGAGGTGCAGCTCGGCCAGCTCGTCCATGCCGTGGCCGTTCTTGCCGCCGTCGAGCACGAAGGACAGCAGCATGGTGTCGTCGATCGGCGCGATGCTCACGCCATGGCGCAGGAACACCGCGTGGTCGTACTTGATGTTCTGGCCGATCTTGAGCACGCCCTCGTCCTCGAGCAGCGGCTTCAGCACGCGGATCGTGTCGGCGATGGCGAGCTGGCCCGGCAGCGGCGCATCAGTGTCCGCTGCCGCGCCCTGATCACCGCCGAGATCGAGCGCGCCCTGCTTGGGCGCCGCCGGCGGGCGATGGCCGAGCGGCACATAGGCGGCGCGGCGACGCGAGACGTCGATGTCGCCGACCGGCCCATCGGGCAGGGCCAGGGAGACGCCGACAAGGTTCGCATTGAGTGAATCCAGCGCGTCGGTCTCGCAGTCGAACGCCACCACGCCGGCCTTGCGCGCCGCGGCGACGAAATCCTCGAGCTGCGCGGTCGAGGTGATCAGCTCGTAGTCGGCGAGGCTGAAGGCTCGCTCCGAGATACGCCAGTCACGCGGCGTGGCGACGTGATCGGCGACGACCGGTGTGGTCGCGGCCGCCTGCGGTTTGGGCGCCTCGGTCGATATGGCGACCGGCGCCGATGGCGCCGGCGCGCCGCCGCGATACTTCGCCAGCAGCGAGCGGAAGCCCTGCTGCTCGAGCCACGGCACCAGTTTCGCCACATCCGGGGCGCGCTTGTCGAAGGAATCCGCGGAGTCCTTTACCGGCACGTCGTCGCGTAGCTTCACCAGCTGGCGTGAGATGCGCGCCAACTCGGCGTTGGTCTGCAGCGCCTCGCGCCGCTTGGGCTGCTTGATCTCGCCCGAACGCCGCAGCAGCGTGTCGAGATCGCCGTACTCGTTGATCAGCTGCGCGGCGGTCTTCACGCCGATGCCCGGCACGCCCGGCACATTGTCGGTGCTGTCGCCGGCCAGCGCCTGGACGTCGACGACCTTCTCCGGCGCGACGCCGAACTTCTCCAACACCGCCTCGCGACCCAGGCGGCGCATCTTGATGGGATCGAACAACGACACGCGATCGCCCACCAGCTGCATCAGGTCCTTGTCGGAGGACACGATGGTCACGTCGGCACCGGCCGCCACTGCCTCGCGCGCGTAGGTCGCGATCAGGTCGTCGGCCTCGAAGCCCTCCATTTCCATGCACGGCAGGCCGAAGGCGCGTGTCGCTTCGCGAAACAGCGGGAATTGCGGAATCAGCTCTTCCGGCGGCTCCGGCCGATGCGCCTTGTATTGCGGGTAGATGCCGTTGCGGAACGTCTCGCGGCCGGCGTCGAGGATCACGGCAACGTGATCGATGGCCGGATCATCGAGGAACTGCGTCAGCATCTTGCAATAGCCGAACACGGCGTTGACCGGCGTGCCATCGGGCCGCGTCATCGGCGGCAACGCGTGGAAGGCACGGAATATGTAGCCCGAGCCGTCGATCAGCCAGAGATGGCGAAGCGGCTTGTTGATATCGGTCGATGGCATGATCCCACCTCACAACAGTCGAACGGGGCGTTCAAGGGTTGGTCGATGGTAGGCACGGACCAGTAACCGCAATACGCAAAAATTCTGCGGAAGAGTCACGTGCGAATGGTGTTTAATCGTGTAGGGTTAATGCGTCTGATCGGGCGGCGGGCGATCAGACGCAGGAGGCAAGACCGTCGGGGGACACCAGGAAAGGATCCACCATGCGTAAAGGACTGATCGTCGGCGCTATCGGCCTTGCCCTCTCGGGCGCTCTGGTCGGCTCGGTGCTGGCGCAGGCGACCGATCCGATCGCGGCCCGTAAGGACAACCGCAAGCAGGCCGGCGCCGCGATGAAGGCCATCAAGGGCATCATCGACGCCAAGGGACCGACGGCGGGCGCCGTCGCGCACGCGGCCAAGCTCAAGGAGCTCTCGGTAGCGCATGTGAAGCTCTATCCGAAGGGCTCGGACAAGGGTGAGACCAAGGCGCTGCCTGTGATCTGGACCGACATGGCCGGCTTCGAGGCGGCCGGCAAGGCGGAGGCGAGCGCCGCCGACGCGTTGGCCGCCGCGGCGGGCTCGGGCAACATGGAGGCGCTCACGGCGGCCTTCGGCGCGACCGGCAAGACCTGCGGCGCCTGCCACGACAAGTATCGCGCGAAGTAACCACGCGCGATTTGGGCGCGCGACCACGCGTCCACCGACAAACGAACGGCCGGTCCTCGCGACCGGCCGTTTCGCGTTCAGCCGCCGACGCGCACGATCAGGTAGACGACGCAGGCGGCGGCGATCAGCAGCGACAGCGCGAGCCGACCGCTGACGAAGCGCAGGCCCGGCGCGACCGTGCCCGACGGCACCATCTTGTCGCCGCTGAACATCGGGCCGATCAGGTTCTCGCGCTTGACCACGAGATAGAACAACGAGGCGCTGACATGCAGCGCCACCATCACGTAGAGCAGATTGATCCAATAGTAGTGCAGCGTGGTCATGCGGCTGCCCCATGCGTCGCTGGCGAACTTCGCCAACGGGCCGGCGGAGTAACCCATGTCGGTGTCCGTGGCGAAGAGACCCGTCACGATCTGCACCAGCAAGCCCAGGATCAGCGCCACCACCATCCAGCCGCCGACGGGGTTATGGCCGATATCGGGCGCGCCCTTGGGCCCCAGCAGACTACGCGCATAGGCGAGGCCGGCGCCGGGCCCCTTCACGAAGTGGCCGAAGCGCGCCGTGGTGCTGCCGACAAAGCCCCAGGCGATGCGAAACAGCAACAGGGCGAGAATGGCGTAGCCGCACCAGAAATGCAGCGTGTACCAGCCCTCCTTGTCCCAGCTCGGGCCGAGCTTGGCGCTCAGCACCTGGACCACCACCAGCACTACCAGGGTCCAGTGGAACAGCCGCGTCGGCAGATCCCACACCCGCAGTTTCGATCGCGGTTCGCCGGCCATGGTGCCCTCGTCTGGATGCGCCCCGCGCCACTGTGCCCGCGCGTCGGTGCGGGTCAAGCGATTGATACCACGCCGCCTTTCCGCCATGTTGACCGCTTAGCACTAAGACCGTTCGCGAACCTCGGACGATCCGCAGGGGAGACATGGCAGCTCAACGGATGATTGGCGCAACGCTGGCGATGTCGATCGCGCTGGCCTTCGCGCCTTCGATGGCGATGGCCCAGGGTTTTGGCACCTCGCCCGTGCCCACCACACCCACCCCGAAGCCCGCGGCGCCGCCGCCCGGGACCACGGCGCCGATGCCCGCCACGCCGCCAACGGACGCGGCCAAGCAGGAGCCTGGCAAGCAGGAACCCGGCAAGCCGCAGCTCGTCAACGACATGCAGCCGGCTTTCGACGCCATCAAGGCCAAGGACTGGGCGGGCGCCGAGAAGTTCCTCGCGCCGAAGGCGATGAATCGCGATCCGCGAGCGCAGTTCCTGCTCGGCGCCGAGGTCTACGGCAACAAGGAGTCGAAGCTCTACGACCTCAAGAAGGCGATCCCACTGATCAAGGATTCGGCCGAGCGCGGCTTCGCCCGCTCGATGCTGTTCTACGGCATCACGTACGCCGACGGCGCCGGCGTGACCAAGGATATGGTCGAGGCCTACAAGTGGACGGCGTTGGCCTCGCGGCGCGGCGTGCCCGAGGCCGGCCCGTTCCTCGCCGCCATGGCCAAGGACATGAGCCCCGACCAGATCGAGCGCGCCAAGGCCGCCGCCGACAAGTTCGCGCCACGCCGCTGATGGCCTCTCGCCACCTTTCCCGCGCGCTGGCGCTGGCCTCGCTGCTGGCGCTCGCGGCGCCGGCGGCGGCGCAGGACAAGGTGGCCGGGCTGGAAAAGGCGATCACCGCCGCTCAGAAGGGCGATACCGCGACCGCCGAGCCGTTGCTGCGCGCGCTCGCGGTCGACAACGACGAGGCGGCCGCCTGGCTGGGCTCCATGCTGGTGCAACGCGGCGGCGAGGACAATGTCAGCGAAGGCATGATCCTGCTGCGCCGCGCCGCTTTCGCAGGTAACGCGCGCGCCAAGTACGGGCTGGCCTTCCAGTACCTTGTCGGCGGCGGCACCAATCGCGACGACATCGAGGCCGCGCGGCTTTTCCGCGAGGCGGCCGATGGCGGCATCGCGCGCGCCGCTTACAATCTCGGCCTGATGCATGCCGCGGGCCGCGGCGTGCCACGTGATCCGGCGCAAGCGTTGAGTTGGTATGAGCGCGCGTCCAGGGCGGGTGATCCCTACGGCAGCTATGCCTGGGCACGCGCGCTGGAGACCTCCCCGCAGGCGGCGCAGCGCTGGGGCGATGTCGCGTCGCTCTATCTCGGCGCCGCCAAGGCGGGACA
The DNA here is from genome assembly GCA_964437145.1 of uncultured Rhizobiaceae bacterium. Classification (GTDB taxonomy): domain Bacteria; phylum Pseudomonadota; class Alphaproteobacteria; order Reyranellales; family Reyranellaceae; genus JAFAZJ01. The sequence continues at coordinate 14,533 of CAYTFW010000047.1, read as the reverse complement.
TATCCCGGCGGCGGTGCGTTATGGCGCGATGCTGCTGGAAGGCCGCGGCGTCAGCCGCGACCGTACGCGCGCCGAGTTCTGGCTGCGCCACGCCGCCGACCAGGGCTATCCCGAGGCGGCGCTGCTGATGGGCGATCTGTTCGGGCAGATCGCCATGGGGCGCACCGGCAAGCAGCAGGAGGAAGCCGCCAAGAGCGCGGCGGGCTGGTACCTGCGCGCCGCCGAGGCCGGCGTGGCGATGGCCCAGGCCAAGCTGGGCAACTGCTATTTCGCGGGCGCCGGTGTGACGCGCGATTTCCCCGCGGCGCAGCGCTGGTATCGACGCGCCGCCGAGCAGGGTTTCGCCGATGCGCAGTACGTGCTGGGCATCTGGCTGAGTGGCGGCGTCGCCGGCACCACCGATCCCGTCGACGGCTATCGCTGGCTGGCGCTGGCCGAGCGCCAGGGCCACAGCAACGCCGCCAAGGTGCGCGCGCGCGCCGCCGAGAAGCTCACCCAGGATCAGATCCAGCGGGGTGAGCACGCGGCCCTGTCCTTCACCCCCAGGCCGGAACGCCCCGTGACCGGGGATGACGAGGCGCCGCCGCTGCGCCCGCCGGCCAAGGTGCCGTGACCGGCGTATTCTTGACTTGTATTATTGCCGCTTCGTAATATACGCGCCGCTTTGGCAGTCATGGGCTGAGGATGCGTGAGCCGTTTTGGGAGCTGGGTCATCGCATCAAGGGCCTGCGCAAGCAGAAGGGCCTGACCCAGCAGGAATTCGCCGCCAAGCTGGGCGTCACCCAACCCACCGTGCATCGCTGGGAAAAGGGCGCCTTCACGCCCGACGACAAGATGCTCGAGGTGCTGTCCGACATGGCGGGCGTGCCGACCGCGGTGTTCCGCTACGGCGAGATCCGCGTCGGCCGGCGCATGATCCCGGTAGCGGGCTATGTCGGCGCCGGTGGCGAGGTGTCGGCGACCGCCGATCCGCCGGGTGGAAACAGCGCCGAGGAGGTCGAGGCGCCGCCGGACTCCGGCCTTTACATGGTGGCGGTGAAGGTCCGCGGCGACGTCATGATGCCGGCCTATACCGACGGCGACATCCTGTTCTACGGCCGCGATCCGGGCCTGGGTGGGGTCGACCCGACGGCATGCATCGGGCGGGACTGCGTCGTGAAGCTGGTCAATGGACCGACCCTGGTGAAGCGCGTCCTGCAGGGCGGCGCGCGCAATACCTATCTGCTGACGTCGTTCGTCGCCGAGCCGATCATCAACGTCCGGCTCGAATGGGCGAGCCCGGTTCGCTGGGTGAAACGGCGCTAACGACTACTTGGTCGGGCAGGTCGGCGGACGCCCGACGCCCTTCTGGCCGGGCGGCGGGCACGGCGTCGCCGCGGCGAGCGCACGGCGATCAAGCTGCAGCAAGGTGGGTGTCGAGTAAGCAACGCCAGCGGCAAGACCGAGCTTGGCGAGCGCGCGACGGCGAGATACCGCGATATCCTCGCGCACCGGCAGCGTAGCGGCTTCGGTCGTTTCGGGAGACTTATGCATAGACACCAATCCCCAGGCCCTTATGACTTGGAATTATGGCGCGAACTATATCAGGCTGTATGCAGCTTGACCAGTGAAAGCCCGTCATATCCCTGACCATACCGTGACCAAATCGATGGTGCCGAGCGACGAAAGCCAAGGTCGGCCGGAGATTACCCAGGCGGTAACCCGCGGCGCCGCCCGCTGGCTACGCCAGCGTGGGTTGTCACCGATCATCGAAGTGCCGCTGGCCGATGGCCGGCGGGCCGATATCGTGGCCGTCAGCGACGCCGCCGAAATCGTTATCGTGGAAGTGAAATCCAGCCTCGAGGACTTCCGTGTCGACGCCAAATGGGGCGACTACCTCGCTTGGTGCGACCGGTTCTATTTCGCCACGCCCCCGACATTTCCGCTGGAGCTGCTGCCGGTCGAGACGGGCGTGATCCTGGCCGACGGCTTCGGGGCCGAGCTGCTGCGCGACGATTCGCGCACCCCCGAAGCGACCCGGTTGTCGGCGGCGCGGCGCAAGGCGTTGCTGGTGCGCCTGGCCCGGCTGGCCGGCGAACGCCTGCAGCGCCTGGCCGACCCGGCGTTCTCCGCGCTCGACGGCGCCTGAGGCTCAGCCGCCGCCCATGCGACGGATGGTGGCGGTGGTGCTGTGGCCCTCCGCCAACCGCGCCAGCACGACACGGCCACCCCAGCTTTCGACGAGATCGCCGCCGACCACGGTCTCGCGCGTGTAGTCGGCGCCCTTGATCAGCACGTCGGGCCGCACCGCCTCGATCAGCGCAAGCGGCGTGTCCTCGGCGAACACCGTCACGAGATCGACATCGGCGAGCGAGGCCAGCACCGTGGCGCGTGCCGTCTCGCCGTTGACCGGCCGGCCCGCTCCCTTGAGCCGGCGCACCGAATCGTCGCTGTTGAGACCGACCACCAGCCGATCGCAGGCGGCGCGCGCCTGGCGCATCAGCGAGACGTGGCCGGGATGCAGCAGATCGAAGCAGCCGTTGGTGAAGCCGATCTTCAGCCCCGCCTGACGCCAGCGCGCCACCTCGTCGCGCAGCCGCGTCAGGTCGGCGAGCTTCGAGGCATGTGGGTCGGCGGCGCCGCCGCCCAGCAGGCCGCGCGCCAGCTCGGCCAGCGAGCAGGTCGCGGTGCCCAGCTTGGCCACGACCACCGCGGCCGCGACATTGGCCATGAACGCGGCGTCGCCAGCCGCCAGCCCGCCACCCAGCGCCGCGGCGAAGGTGGCGATCACCGTGTCGCCGGCACCCGAGACATCGAACACCTCGACCGACCGAGCCGGCACGTGCAGCGCGCCGCCGCCGGCGCGCACCAGCGACAGACCCTGCGCGCCACGCGTCGCCAGAACGTAATCTAGCCCCAGACGCGCGATCAGGGCGCGCGAGGCCGCCTCGATCTCGCCGTCGCCGCCGGTGGGCATGCCGGTGGCATCGGCGAGCTCGAGCCGGTTGGGCGTCAGCGCGGTGGCGCCGGCATAGACGCCATAGTCGCGGCCTTTGGGATCGACGATCACCGGCCGGCCGGCCGCGCGGGCCGCCTCGATGATGTCGCGCGCCATGCCATCGGCCAGCACGCCCTTGCCGTAATCCGACAGGATCACGACGTCGCATTCCGTCAGCGATGGTGCCACGCGCACCAGCAGGTTTTGCCGTGTCGTCGCCGACAGGGGCGCCGCCAGCTCGCGATCCGCCCGCAGCAATTGCTGTGCGCCACCGACGAAACGGTTCTTCACCGTGCTGACGCGGCCCTGCTCGATCACCAGCTGGGCCTCGATGGCGCGCTCCTCGCCGAGCAGGCCGGCGATCTCGTGACCGGCGGCGTCGCCGCCCGTCACGGTGGCGAAGACCACGTGCGCGCCCAGCGCGGCGAGGTTACGCGCGACGTTGCCGGCGCCGCCCAGCATGGCGCTTTCGCGCTCGACGCGCAGCACCGGGATCGGCGCTTCCGGCGAGATGCGTTCGACAGCGCCATAGACATAGCGATCGAGCATCACGTCGCCGACCACCAGCACACGCGCCGAGCCCAGCGCCGGCAATCGGGCGAAGAGCGCGTCGGTATCGGTCATGGTCCGTCGCCCGTCAGCCCGAGCGCGATCTCGACCGCGCCGCACAGCATCTGGCCCAGGACGAGGTGCATCTCCTGGATGCGCGCCACGGTGCGCGACGGCACGACCAGGCAAGGATCGGCCAGCTCGCGCAGCTGGCCGCCGTCGCCGCCGCCCAGCGCCGCCGCCACCATCCCCTGGCTACGCGCCTGCGTCAGCGCCAGCAGCACGTTGCGGCTGCGGCCGGATGTCGAGACGCCCATGGCGACATCGCCCGGTCTGCCCAGCGCCTCGATCTGGCGCGCGAAGATCCGCTCGAAGCCGAGATCATTGCCGACGGCGGTAAGCGTGGCTCCCTCGCTGGTCAGCGCCACCGCCGGCAGCGCCCGGCGGTTGGCGCGATACCGCACCGAGAATTCGCTGGCAATGTGTTGCGCGTCGGCGGCGCTGCCGCCATTGCCGAAGATCAGCAGCTTGTTACCGGCGGCGAAGGCGCGGGCGCAGACCTCGACCAGCCGTGCGAAATCCTCACGCAACGCGCGCCTTGTCTCGGTGGCGACCGCGAGATGCTCATCGAGCTCGAAGGCCCAATAGGCGTCGAGGGATCGCAGGTGCTGGTGCAGGGTCGCGTTGGCGTCGTTGGACACGGGCGCGATTGTGAATCAAAGCCGAGACCATATCCACCGTGTCGAGGCGATGGCAGGATGAGGACCGAATGTCCCGCCGCCGCGCCTATCGTTTCGCCGCGCTTGACGACGCCTGGATCCGTGTCGACAGCGACGTGGCGCTCGAGGCCTTTCATCGCCGGTTCCTGGCGCTTTGGCCGATGATCGAGGGCGGCGACGCCCCGCCCGACATCGTCATCGAGGCGATCGGTGACGACATCGACGCCTACACGCTGCGCCATCCCGCCCTGCCCGACGGGGCGCTGCGTGTCGCCAGCGTCGAGGAGGCGGTCAACCAGATCATCGCGCCGCTGGTCGCCGAGGTCATCGAGCGCGCGCCCCGCCTGGTCTCGCTGCACGCCGGGGCGGCGCGGGTCGGCGACGGGCTGATCGTGCTGCCCGGCGATTCGATGAGCGGCAAGAGCACCTTGTCGCTGCAGCTCGCCCTGCGCGGCGCGCGCTTCGTCGGCGACGACCGCCTGCTGGTCGGCGACGGCACGGCGCGTGGCGGCGATGGCGGGCCCGCCGGCGTGGCGCTGGGGCTGACGCCGCGCGTGCGCCTGCCGATCCATCCGGCCGCCGGCGCCGACTACATCGCCTTCATCGAGCGGCATATGACGGTCGAGCATCGCGACGATGACGGCGTCGCCACCATCGCGACGGTCGATCCCGGCGGCATCCGCGCCGCGCCGTTCGGCGAGCTGGCGCCGCTCTCGGCCATCGTCGTGCCGCGCCGTGTCGAGGGCGACGAGGGCGCGCTCGACCTGCGGCCGATACCGCGCGGTCAGGCGGCGTTGGCGCTGCTGCACCAGGCGGCGACGCCGGCGGTCGATGCCGCCGAGCTGGTGGGCATGATGGGCGCCTTGGCCGCCGGTGTGCCGTGCTGGTCGCTGGTCTTCGGCTCCAGCGCCCGCGCCGCCGACCGTCTGATACGCCTACTTGGCGGTTGACGCTTGGCGGTTGACCGGGGGCCACGCACGCCCGACAACACGCCATGGCTCTGCTGCGGCGCAATCCTGACATGACCGTCACGGCGATGGAGGACGGCACCTTCGTCGTCGATCCGTCGACACAGGCGATCTTCTATCTCGACACCCTGGCGGGCGGCGTTTGGACCGCGCTCGCCGAGCCCATGAGCGCGGCCGACCTCGAAGCGCTGCTGCTCGACGCCTTCCCCGACCGGTCGCGCGAGACCATCAGCGCCGACCTCGCGGCTCTGCTGCGGAGCATGACCGAGCGCGGCCTTCTGCTCACGGCGTCGGACTGAGTCGCGCCTGTGGCGGAATGCCATCGTTGCGACTGAGGAGGCCGCGCAGGCGACGCAGGTTGAGCGCGACGAGGGTCGATGGCTCACGCGCCAGGAGCGCCTCGCGGGTGAGCAGGCTCGCCGCGCCGCAATCGCGCGGAAACAGCGCCAGCCAGTCGGCGAGAACCCGCGCAAAGACCTGCCCCGCCAGGCCCGAGGGTCGCCGCGACAGCGCCGGCGGCGCCCACTCCCGCGGCAGCCCCAACTCCACCAGCAGCGCCAGGGTCGCGCGCAGCGCCGGCATCAGCGCCGCGCGCGCGCCGCGCGCCTCGATCTCGACCCAGTCCAGCTCGCCCTGCCGACGCGCCAGCAGCCGCGACAGATCGATGGCCTTCGAGATGGTCGGCGCGGAGAAGCGGTCCTTGGCGATGTTCGAGACCGCGATCAAGAGCGCATGCTCCGGCGCCGGCGCCGCGAAGGTGCCGTGCGCGTAGGCCACGCGCCGCGCGGCGGCCCGCACATCGTCGGCCGGCAACCCGACATGTAGCGGCCAGGAATCGGCCTCGACATGCAGGTCGATGTTGCACACGCCGTCGGGCGAGAAGAACGGCACGAAGCTGGCGTCCGAGACGAAGCCCCATCGCCGCCGTCCATCGGCGGCGAAGGCGAAACCGCGCTTGCCGAACAGGTCGATAACGGCGGCCAACTGGTCGCGGCGCAACAGCACGTCGAGGTCGCCGCCGATCCGCGCGACAGGATCGTCGTAGAGCGTGTGGGCGCTGGCGAAGCCCTTCAGCGCCACAGGCTCCAACCCGGCCTCGGCCATGAGCCGCATGGCCTCTGCCTGCGCCGCATGGGTCAGTCGGGCGACCAGCAGCGCCTGGGGTGCCGCCGCCAGATCGATGGTCAGTTTCCTCAAGAGACTCGACACCCAGGCCGGTGACAGCCGTCGCCCCAGCCGCTCCGCCGCAAGCGCCATGTCACCCGCCGGCGGCCGTGTCGCGGGTACCGGGCCGCCCAGCACGACGGCCCACAGCGCGCGCGCGGCGCCCTCATTGCCCTCTATCCGCTGCACTTCGGACCACCCAGCCAAGCCCAGACGCCCCGATCAAATGACGCGCCACCGACCGTATGTTACAGTGACACCTTAACATACTGACGCCACCGGAGCGGGTTCCGACCCGAAATGTCCAACCTGGTCTTCTGGCTGCTGATCGCGACGGTGGCGATCGCGCCTTTGCCCTTCGCCTCGAACCGGCCGCTGCCTTGGAGCGTGCTGTCGGCCGTCGTGGCGGTACTGCTGGTGCTGTGGGGTCTCGATCGCCTGCGGGCGGTCCTGCGCCAGAGCGCCACGGCCGTGTTGCGCGCGTCGGCGTCGATCGACGGGCCAACGGCGCCTACGCCGGCGGCGGTGATCATCGACCGCTTCGCCTTGGTCTTCGCCGTCGTCTTCGGGGCGCTGATCGTCTGGTACTGGTTCCAGACGTCGTCGCTCAGCGCCGGCCTCGCCCACCCCGCCTGGGCCGAAGCGGCGCGCGTCCTGGATGAGCCGCTGCCCGGCGCCATCGCGCTCGATCCCGGCGTCGGCGCGCACCAGGCGATGCGGCTGCTGGCTTATGGCGGCGTGTTCTTTCTCGCCTTGGTGCTTTGCCGCGACCGCCAGCGGGCGCGTTGGGCCTTCATCGCGCTGGCCGTGGTGGGGCTTGCCTACGCCGCCTACGGCCTGTTCACGATGTTCGCCGGCCACAAGACGGTCCTCGGGCTGGTGCCGTCGGCCTATTCGCGCAGCGTCACCTCGACCTTCATCAATCGTAATTCCTACGCGACCTATGGCGGGCTCTGCGTCCTCATCGCCATGGGGCCGCTGCTGTCGGAGCTGCGCCACGTGATGCGCAGCGGCGCCTCGCCGATCGCGACGCTGCGCGCCCTCTCGGAGGAGGCGACGCCGGTCTTCTACCTCACGGCGCTGGCCATCGCGACCGGCGTCATGGCGGTGATCCTCACCGGTTCGCGTGCCGGTGTCGCCAGCCTGTTGCTGGGCTTCGCCGTGTTCGGCCTGGGCATGCTGATCGTGCGCGATCTCGGCCTGCGCGCCTTCCTGGCGCTCGTCGGTATCGGCACGCTGTGCGTCGCCGCGGTCATGATGCTCAGCGGCGGCTTCCTCGCCGAACGCGTCAGCGACGGCATGGAGCAAGATGCGCGCTGGGTGCTGTTCGAGATCGGCCGCCAGGTCGCCGGCGAGCGGCCGGTGGCCGGCCATGGCCTCGGCGGCTTCGCGGCGGCGTTCAACAGCGGCCTGCACGCCCCGCCCGGCTTCGACGCCTATGTCGACTTCGCGCATAATTCCTATCTTGAGCTCGCCGTCGAAGGCGGCATTCCCGCCTTGCTGCTGAGCCTGGCGCTGATCGGCATGGCGGTCGGCGTCTGTGTCGCCGCCCTGTTCTCGCATGCGCGCGGCACCAGTTTCGCGATCGCCGCGATCGCGGGCACGGCGTTGATCGCCGGCCATTCGATGGTCGACTTCTCGCTGCAGATGCCGGCGGTCGCGGTGACCTTCATGCTGATGCTGGGTGTCGCCTCGGCGCAATCGCTTGCCGCGGCGCGCGCCAGGAGCGAGGTCCCCATCGCCGTGGAGCAGCCCGCGGCGGAGAAGCCGCGCAGGCGGCGGCGCCGACGCCGCGGCACGGACCGACCGACCTCCGCCGACGACTCGGTCACGCCGCCGCCGGAGTTCGACCTGCCGTGGACGCGGCCGGGCGCGACCGTACCGCGGGAATTCGTGCAACCCGCGCCGCAGGTGCCGCTGGCGCAGGAGCGCCGTTCCGTGCCATCTCAGGACGCCCTGTTCGACGTGCCAAGGCAACGGCCCGACCCGCGCGAAGGCCAGCTGGGGCCGCTCTTCTCGCCGACGGCCGGTCACCGCGGCGATGCCGATGGCGTGGCGCCACGGCGCGAGACCACCATCGCCCAGGACGACGCGACCATCACCGACGACGGCACCGACTCCTACAAGGCCGCGTTGGCGCGCTGGCAGAGCCTGCGCAAGGCCGCGGCGACGGCGAGCCGCCCGGCAACGGCGCCGACACCGCCGGACTTGCCGACGGCGCGCGATGTCTGGACCGCGCTGGGCACTACGCCGCCGCTGGACGATCCGGGGCGCGTCGCGTCGGAGGGATCGCCGCTAACGGTCGACACCACGGCACCGCAGCCGCCGATGCCGCCGGCCTGGCCCGGCGAGGCGCGGCGGACCGACGACGCGCCGAAGCCGCCAGAAGACGACTCCGGCGAGCCGCCCGGCAACATCGTCCGCCTGCCGCTGTCACGCCGGCCGTAGACCGCCGACGCGTCATCGCGCACGATGCCGCCCGCCAACGATGCGGGGGACATCGTGAAGATCACCAGAGTCGAATCCATCCTGCTCGCCATTCCCTACGAGGATCACGGCGGCATCTGGCGCCTGGCCGGCGCGCACAAGCGGTTCCAGACCCTGCTGGTGCGCATCGATACCGACCAGGGCGTCAGCGGCTGGGGCGAGGTCTTCACCAAGAACGGCGAGCTGGCGCTGAAGGCCATCTTCGACACGCATGTCGCGCCCGCCCTGATCGGCCGCGACCCGACGCAGATCAACGTCATCAAGCGCGACCTCGAGCGGCTGCACCACAATTTCGGCCGCGTCGGCATCGTCGCCTTCTGCGTCTCCGCCGTCGATCTCGCGCTGTGGGACATCCTCGGCAAGGCCGCCGGCCTGCCGCTCTATCGCCTGCTCGGCGGCAGCGCGCGGCACGAGCTGCCGCTCTACGCCAGCATGGTGCGATACGGCTCCGGCCCCGCCGCGGCCAAGGCCTGCGCGCGCCTGGCGCGCGAGGGCTATGGCGCGCTGAAGCTGCACGAGGTGCTGGTCGAGACGGTGGGCGCCTCGCGCGCCGCGATCGGCCCCGACGTGCAGCTGATGCTCGACACCAACTGCCCGTGGACTCTGGCCGAGGCCAAGCGCAACGCCAAGCTGATGGAGCCGCACGATCTGCTGTGGCTCGAGGAGCCGACCTGGCCGCCGGAGAACGTGCACGCGCTGGCCGAGCTGCGCCGCTCCACCTCGATCCCGATCGCCGCCGGCGAGAACGCCGGCAGCCTCGCCGACTATCGCGTGATGTTCGAGGCTGGCGCCGTCGACGTTGTGCAGCCCGACATCGCCAAGGCGCACGGCCTCTCCGAGGCCATCCGTATCGCCGCGCTGGCCGACGCCTTCGATGTGCAGTTCATGCCGCACTGCTTCATGATCGGCGCCGGCTACGCCCACACCATCCACCTCGCCGCCGCGCTCAACGTGCCGCTGCTCGAGCGACTGGCGGTCGATCTCGCCGCCGAGCCGATGGGCGAACTGGTGAAACCGAGGAACGGCAAGGTCGCGGTGCCACAAGGCCCGGGCCTGGGCTGCGAGCCGGACGCGGATGCGATTCGGCTGTATCGCGTCGGATAGCAATACGGGACTGGTCAGGCGATCGCGCCTGACTGCTTCAAAGGTGGCAGCTCACGTCCGGTTTGTTGATCTGAGCCTGCCATTCCTGCGGTGTGACACGCCCATCACGATCCACATCCATAATCTCGAATATCTCCTTGGCCTTCGCGCGTACTTCAGCGACATCGACAAGACCATCGCCATTGGCGTCACGCGCGCGGAAGCAGGGCGTGACGCGCTCGGCACGATGCGGATCTGCAGCGGCACCGAGACGGCCCAGCCACTCATCAAGGCTGACGCGTCCATCCTTGTCTCGATCAAATGCCAGCACTCGTTCCAAGGAAAACGCAATCAACTCTTCCAGGTCGACAGCACCGTCGCCGTTTCGGTCTGGGGAATTCTGTAGGCTCGGGTACCGAGTTTCGGCGTTCGCCGAGGCGGTCGAGCACACGATGCATAGACAGATGGCCAGGTGTGCAAACCACGTCATGGCTGTCGGCCCGCGGTGACGCGATCAACCATCGCCGGCGCGATGCCGAGGTAGTTGCCGGGATCGCACAGCTTCGCCAGAGCGGCGCGATCGAGGTGCTTCGTCACAGATTCGACCTTGATCAATGCGTCAAGCAGCGGCGTGCCATGCTGGGCTGCCTCGCGGCAGGCGTCGTAGACGATGTCGTGCGCCTGCTGGCGGCCGGTATGCGGGGCGAGGCCCATCATCACCGCCTCGGCGACGATCAGGCCGGAGGTGATGTCGAGGTTCCGGCGCATGCGTGACGCATCGACGATCAGGCCGCCGAGCATGAACTTCGCCTGGTGCAGCGCGCTCGCGGTGGCGAGGCAGGCCTCGGGGATCGCGGCCCACTCGGCGTGCCACGGGCCGGTGGCGCGTTCGAAGTCGGTGACCAGCGCGTCCATCATCAGCCCGGCTTGCTGGCGCGCGATCTTGGCGGCGGCGAGGATCAGCTCGCTCGAGATCGGGTTGCGCTTCTGCGGCATGGTGCTCGACGCGCCGCGGCCATGCACGAAGGGCTCGAAGACCTCGCCGTACTCGGTCGACATCATGATCATGGTGTCGAGCGCGATCTTGCCCAGGGTGCCGCTGATCAGCGCCAACGCGTTGACCGCCTCGGCAAAGCCGTCGCGCGCGACGTGCCAGGTGGCGGCCGGCTCGGCGAGGTTGAGCTCGCGCGCCAGCTCACGCTGCACCGCCAGCCCCTTCTCGCCGATCGAGGCCAGGGTGCCGGCGGCGCCGGCGAACTCGACCACCTCGACGCGCGGACGCAACTGTTTCAGCCGCTCGGCGTGGCGGTCCATAGCCGCCAGCATCACCGCGACCTTGTAGCCGAAGGTCACCGGCAGGGCCTGCTGCAGATGGGTGCGGCCGGCCATCGGCGTGTCGCGGTGCTTGCGCGCGAGGTCGGCCATGATGGTGCGCAGCGTATCGACGTCGGCGGCGACGAGGTCGAGCGCCGCGCGCAGCTGCAGCGCCGTCGCCGTGTCCATGATGTCCTGCGTCGTGGCGCCCCAATGCACGTAGCGCCCGGCCTCGCCGCACATCTTCGAGAGCTGCGCGACGACCGGCAGGATGGGATAACCAACGTTCTGCGTCTCGTGCTCGAGCCGCTCGAAATCGAGCTTGGTGGCGTCGGCGGTGCGCGCGATCGCCTCGGCCGCCTCGGCCGGGATCACGCCGGCGCGGCCCTCGGCCTTGGCCAAGGCCACCTCGACTTCGACGTAGCGCGCGATCAACGCGCGATCGTCGAACACCGCGCGCATCATCGCTGTGCCGAACATGTCGCGAAACAGGATCGACTCGAAAACCGTGCTGCCCATCCCTTCCCCCTTGGTCGCGCCGGCACCTTGCCGACGCCCACCAGTGCCGTCCAGCCGTCCAAGAGGGCTATCGGGATGCGGCCAAAAATGTTAAATCTAGTCAGCTGATTAGTTGAGAGCGATGAAACGTCCCGACCGCAAGCTTGCGCCAAAGCCAAGCAGCCACACACCCACGTCCCCTGTCCGCAGAACATGGAAGCTCGAAGATGCCAAGGCGCGTTTCAGCGAGGTCGTGCGCCTGGCGTTGAGCGAAGGTCCACAGCGCGTCATGAGGCGAGGTCGGGATGCGGTGATTGTCTCGGCGGAGCGACAGCCCGAGCCAGAAAACTGGGTGGATGAGCTGCGCGGACCCAGCGGTGGCATCCCGGACCTTGAATCCATCATCGGACCGCGGGATCGCCGTGAGCGGCGGCATGGCTTTTTCGAGCCACCCGCGCCCAAGTTCAAGCGCCGATGAATGGCTGGCTGCTGGACAGCAACGTGGCCGCTGAGATTCTGCGGCCCAAGCCCGACCGCGCGGTCGACAGCTGGTCGCGCGCACAACCGCGCCACCGCGTCTACATCAGCGTGTTGACGCTGGCCGAGATCGAGCAGGGACTTTGGGCGTTGCCGATGAACGATAGTCGACGAGCCGAGATCGAGCTGCTGCTCATCCGAGCTGGTCGAATCTTCGCCGGTCGCACGCTGAGCGTCGATGACGCGATCGTGCGTCGGTGGGCCCGGATTCGTGGTACGGCACGACGCACCCAGCGCAAACAGCCGCCGCCAATTGACGCCCTGTTCGCCGCCACGGCGATCGAGCACGGCCTATACTTGGCGTCGCGCAATGTCGCCGATTTCGAGCTTACAGGGGTTCGCGTCTTTGACCCATGGAAGGGCGATCCAGAAGCGTTTCCGCTGCGCTAGCTTTCAGTCGAAGTCCTTCGCCAGCGTCGCGCGCACGGTTTCCGACATCAGCGCCATGTGGCCGTAATTCTCGTGGTTGAAACCGACGACCACCTCGGTGCCCGCGGCGCGGAACTTGGCGATCTGCGCGGCGGTGAAGGGGAAATGCACGAACTGCACGGAGGAGGCCTTGCCGTCGGCGCGAGTGCGCTCCTGGTCGTCCTCGGCCGCGCCCTTCACGGTTTCGCCGGCGAAGCGGATGAACATGGCGTGCTCGATACCGCCCAGACCGGCCAGCACACGGGCACGGCGCACCGGGTCATCGATCTCGAGCATCACCGTGGCGGTCAGCTCGCGCCCGTCGGGAATCAGCGGATTGTAGGCCGCGAGCTCATCGGGCAGCTGCTCTGCCCCGCCCTTCTCGATGTAGAGCATCTCCTGCACCTGGTGCAGCATGGTGTCGAAGCTCTCGAAGTAGAAGGTCGCGAAGGGGCCGACCTCCAAGCGTCGATTCTTCTTCAGCGCCGTGATCGCCGCGCGCCGCTCGGCGCGCACTTTCATGTACTCGGGCAGCGGCAGGATGTCGGCCGCGGTGATCTTGCGCATGACGAGCCTCAGTCGGCGAGACCGTACGCCTTGGCGAACAGCTCGATCGGATGGTGGGCTTTGGTCGGCTTGGGCGGCTCGCCCTCGGCGGCGAGCTGCATCACCTGCAGCAGGTGGTCCGCCGCCAGCGGGCATTCCGAGGCGACGAAGGGCGTGTTGTTGCGCAGCGCCTGTTGCGCGGCGGGGCGGCCGACCTTCACGGCGACACCGAAATTCTCGGTGCGCGAGCCCCAGATGCCGCCATGGCCGGAGCAACGCTCGATCACCGCGACACGCGTCTTGGGCACCAGCCGCAGCATCTCCGCCGCCTTGGCGCCCATGTTCTGCGCCCTGGCGTGGCAAGCGAGGTGCACGGTCACGCCACCTTCCAAGGTCTCGAGGCCGGGCGCGAGGCCGTCCTTCTTGGCGATGTCGACGACGTACTCGCTGATGTCGAAGGTGGCCTGCGACAGGCGCTTGACGTTGGCGTCGGCCGGCAGGATCAGCGGCCACTCGAATTTCAGCATCAGGGCGCAGGAGGGCGTGAGCGCGATGACGTCGTAGCCCTTGTCGACCCAGCCCAGCAGCTCGGCCGAGACCTTGCGCGCGGCCGCGGCGACCGCCTCGAGATCGCCCAGCTCCAGCTTGGGCATGCCGCAGCAGGCGGGATGCACGACCTCGGTCTCGACGCCCAGCTTGGCCAGCACGGCGCGCGAGGCCTGGCCGATATCGGTGTTGTTGAAGTTCACGAAGCAGGTCGCGTAGAGCACCGCCTTACGCTTGCCGAAAGCGGGCGCCTCGCGATTGATCTCGACCGTCTCGCGCCTGGCGCGGTTGAGCATCGTCTCGTCGGCGTAGCGCGGCAGGCGCGCGCCGTGATGGATGCCGGCGACCTTCTCCAGCACACGGCGCATGCCGGTATTGCTCTCGTCGGTCGCCCAGTTGGCGACGCCCGAGACGATGTTGGCCAGCTTGCCGTTGCGGTCGGTCTCGGCGAGCTGACGCTCCACGAACGGCGCGCCGCCCTTCTTCTTCGCCTCGACGGCGCGGTGGCGCAGCATCAGGTGCGGGAAGTCCAGCGCCCATTCGTGCGGCGGCACATAGGGGCACTTGGTCATGAAGCACAGATCGCACAGCGTGCAGGCCTCGACGACCCGGCCGAAATCCTCGGCCTTCACGCCGTCGAGCTCGCCGCTCGGGCTGTTGTCGACCAGGTCGAACAGCCGCGGGAAGGAATCGCAGAGATTGAAGCAGCGGCGGCAGCCGTGACAGATGTCGAAGAC
>CAYTFW010000046.1:0-36101 GCA_964437145.1 uncultured Rhizobiaceae bacterium | reverse complement strand
CCTCGGGCTCGAGCGCCAGCGCGCGGCAGAGCTCGACGCGCTTGCGCAGGCCGTAAGCCAACGCCGCCGTTTGCTGCTTGCGCAAGTCCTGGAGCTTGAGGAACTCGATGATCTCCTCGCAGCGCTCGCGATGCGCGATCTCCTCCTTCTGCGCCCAGCCCCAGTACAGCGCGCTGGCGAAGACGCCGGACTTCATGCGCACGTGGCGGCCCAGCATGAGGTTGTCGAGAACCGTCAGCCCGCTGAACAGCGCGATGTTCTGGAAGGTGCGCGCAATGCCCATCGCGGCGATCTGGTTGGGCTTCTTGTGGGTGATGTCGCGGCCGTCGAGATGGATGTGGCCGGTGTCGGGCTTGTAGAAGCCCGAGATCATGTTGAGCAGCGACGTCTTGCCGGCGCCGTTGGGGCCGATGACGGAGAAGATACGGCCCTTGGGCACGCGCACCGACACCCCGTCGACGGCCGTCACGCCACCGAACTTCTTGGAGACATCCGCGATGTCGAGGACGACCTTCGCCTCCGGCGCGACGCGCGCGCTGGACACTGACGCTTCTGTCACGGCTCTAGCCCCGTCCGGCCGCGGCCGACGAATCGTATGACACCAACCCAGATCGAGTCACATGCCTCCCCGTTATATTTTCTAATAGTCATTTGATTTTTGTGACGCTACTGATAGAATCAGGTACCGTCAAGGACAAATGTCATGCGGGTAGTTTTATGCGATCGCTAGGAGCGCGTTAAAAGGCTGTTCCAAAGCCCATATCTGTCTGCTCGTTATGCGGGAACGGCTCCTAAGGGAGGATTATGATGGTGAAAAGCACCGCAATTGAACGCTGGGAAGTCGTCGTCATCGGCGCCGGCCTGTCGGGCATGTATCAGTTGCTGAAACTCCGACAACTCGGCTTCAAAGTGCACGTTTACGAAGCCGGTAGCGACGTCGGGGGCACTTGGTACTGGAACCGCTATCCCGGTTGCCGCTTCGACTCGGAGAGCTGGACCTATGTCTTCTCCTTCTCGCCAGAGGTGTTGAAAGAATGGACCTGGACTGAACACTTCTCCGGCCAGCCCGACAATCTGCGCTACTGCCAGTTCCTTGCCGAGAAGTTCGACCTGCGCCGCGACATCACCTTCAACGCGCGCGTCAAGTCGGCGTCATGGCACAACGCTGCCGGCGAGTGGGAACTCGCCTTCGAGGACGGCGGCCGGGCGCGGGCGCGTTTTCTGGTGACGGCCATCGGCCCCTTGTCAGCGCCCACCATGCCGACGATCCCGGGTGTCGGTAACTTTAAGGGCGAGGCCTATCATACGGGACTATGGCCACATCATCCCGTCAGTTTCGCGGGTAAGCGCGTCGCGGTGATCGGCACCGGCGCCTCCGGCGTGCAGTTCATCACTGAGGTAGCCAAGACCGTCGGGCACATGGCTGTGTACCAGCGTACGCCCAATTGGTGCACGCCGCTACGCAACAACCGAATCTCGGCGCAGGAGATGGAAGGTATCCGCCGCCGCTATGACGACATCTTCAAGCGCTGCCTCGAGACCTGGGGCTGCTTCATCCATAGTGTCGATCATCGCAACGCCATGGAGGTCTCAGCGGACGAGCGCGAGGCAGCGTTTGAGAAGCTATACAACGAGCCGGGCTTCTCTTTCTGGCAGGGCAATTTCCGCGACGCCCTTATCAACAAAGCGGCCAACGACGAGATGACCAACTTCGTCATCAAGAAGATCCGCGCTCGGGTGAAGGACCAGAAGATCGCTGACAGGCTGATCCCGGCCAACCATGGCTACGGTACGCGGCGCGTACCGCTGGAGAGCGGCTACTACGAGATCTACAACCAGCCCAATGTGAGGCTGGTCGATCTGCGCGAGACGCCGATCGAGGGCATCACGGAAAAAGGCATTAGGACTTCGGATGCCGAGGATGAGTTCGACATGATTGTCTATGCGACCGGCTTCGATGCCATAACCGGCGCCTTCGACCGCATCGATATTCGCGGCAGCGGCGGACAGAAGCTTAAGGACAAGTGGTCCGACGGGCCGCGGACGTATCTCGGCCTTAACATCGCCGGCTTCCCCAATTTCCTAACGCTCGTTGGTCCACACAATGCCGCGACCTTCTGCAACATCCCGCGGTGCATCGAGCAAAACGTCGAGTTTGTAAGCAAGATGCTGGTGCACATGCGTGACAACGGGCTTATGCGCCTTGAGGCCACGCGCGAGGCGGAGGACGAATGGACCGCCCACGTGCATGACACGGGCAACAAGCTACTAGCGATGCAGGTGGATTCTTGGATCACGGGCGTCAACAAGAACGTCGTCGGTCGCCAGAAGCGCACCTTTATGGCCTATGCCGGCGGCGCGCCCAAATATCGCCAGAGGTGCGATGAAGTCGCAGCGCACGGTTATGAAGGGTTCACACTACGCTAATCCAGATCTGATAGCCGCTTCGAACCCACCTAGTCGGCCTGTTGCGAGCCACTCGCGACGGTGGGGGCGCTGGCGCTGGTCTTGGAGGGGCGCTGGCGCGGCGAGGCGGCGGCGCTCAGCGGCATGGACCGGCAAACGCTGCGGGACCGGATGCATCGCTACAAAGACTTGGGGATCGAAGGCCCGAAGTCGCGTCGCAGCCCGGGGGGCGCGCCGGCGCTGAGCGCGGCGCAGAAGGCGGAGTTGAAAGCGCTGGTCGTGGCGGGCCCGGACCCGTCCGAGCACAAGGTGGTGTAGCGCTGCGTGGACCTGCAGGCCGAGGTGGCGAGACGCTTCAGCGTGAAGGTGCACGAGGGCACGATCGGCAGGTGGCTGCACGAGTTCGGTTTGACCCGGCTGCAACCGCGTCCGAGCCTTCCCGAGGAGAGCGCTGAGGCGGAGGAGGCTTTTAAAAAAAGATCCCCAGCCTCGCGTGCTGGCGACTGCCACCAGCAGCGACGATGTCGTGACCGTCCACCTGCCGGAGCTCCGCCGGATCAAGGGTGGAGTATTGCTTCGACGGGCGGCGGCGCCGAACGCGCAGGCGGCCGCGGATAGTTTTGACCGCGTCTGCTAGTCTTACTGAGTCGGAAGGTCGCGGCGCAAGTCGGTCGGTGGAGAGGTAGGCTGGGAGGATTCATTGTGGCTGGAGTGCCTGGATGGATCTTGCATCGGCCGGCGGAAGCGAGGCTCGTTTTGCGAGCTATGTCGAAGGCTTGGCGAGCGTGATCGATCACGCTGATCGGGTCAGCCCGTTGCGCGACTACTGTACCGGGCTGATGCTGCCGGTCGGTCGCAAGAGCGTCGAGCCGATGGCGGCGGTGACGGCGCCGGCCCGGATGGCGGCTCAACATCAATCGCTACTGCATTTTGTCGGCCAGGCCGCGTGGTCGGACGACAAGGTGCTGGCCAAGGTGTGCGAGATGGTGCTGCCGGCGATGCGGCGCGAAGGTCCGATCGAGGCTTGGATCATCGACGACACCGGCTTTCCCAATAAGGGCAGGCACTCGGTGGGGGTGGCGCGGCAATATTGCGGCCAGCTCGGCAAGCAGGACAACTGCCAGGCGGCGGTGTCGCTGTCGATCGCCAACCGCGGGGCCAGCCTGCCGGTGCGCTATCGGCTGTATCTGCCACGGGAATGGGCGGATGACATGGCGCGCCGGCGCAAGGTCGGGGTGCCCGAGGAGATCGCCTTCAAGACCAAGCCGCGGATCGCGCTCGAGCAGCTGCGCTGGGCCTGCGCGGCGGGGCTGCCGCGCAGCGTGGTGCTTCTCGATGCGGGCTATGGCAACAACACCCGGCTGCGCGCCGAGATCGGCGCCCTCGGGCTGAGCTACCCCGCCGGCATCCAGTCGAGCACCACCGTATGGGCGTCCGGCACCAAGCCGCTGCCGCCCAAGCCGTGGTCGCGACAGGGGCGGCCAGCGACACGCCCGCGGCGCGACGCCCGGCACAAGCCGGTCTCGGTCAAGCGGCTTGCGGCCGGCTTGCCCAAGCGGGCCTGGCGCACGATCGGCTGGCGCGAGGGCGCGGCCGGACGACTGTCCTCGCGCTTCGCCCGCGTGCGCGTGCGCGCCGCCCAGCGCGACAAGCCGCGGACCGAAGAGTGGCTCTTGATCGAGTGGCCTGAAGGTGAGAAGGAACCGACCAAGTACTGGCTCTCGACACTGCCCGCCGACATCGCCTTCGAACGCCTCGTCGATCTGGCCAAGCTGCGCTGGCGCATCGAGCGCGACTATCAGGAGCTCAAGCAGGAGGTCGGGCTCGGCCACTTCGAAGGCCGAGGTTGGCGCGGCTTCCACCACCACGCCACCATGTGCATCGCCGCATACGGCTTCCTGATCTCCGAGCGCGAGACGCTTCCCCCCTCAGCGCCCGCCGCCGCTTGGCTCGCGCAATCTGAGCTTCCCGCCGGTTACAGACCCCGCGGCGCCGCCGCTGCGAACGCAGCGACACATGCCAAACTCCATCCCGACAATGCGAACGCGATTAATCGCCGCCCTCGTCGTCCGCCTGCCGCGATGTCCTTGCTGCGCGCGCGAATCGCCGGCAGCCCCATAGGCGCTTGTGACGCAGTAAGACTAGGTCGCCAAGCGACAAGGTACACTTCTTTTTGAGCTACGGGCAGCGACCGACCTGGCGCGGTTGCATGTGGCTCACGACCGACGCAGGGAGGCTCGGGCAGTTCTAGCGCCAGTCCACAAGCGCTTTACCGAAGGCTTAGAGACGCCCGACTTCCAAGGAGCAGAAGCGCTACTCGGAGTCCTTTAGTGGCTCGAGGCTGATGACGTCGTATGGCCCGTCTCGTCGCGAAATCAGCGAAGTCTAACCCTTTGCTCCGAGAGGCTAGGCAGACCTGATTCACTTCGTTGGTAAGCGTCGTCTGAAGACCCTCGTAGCGGGCGGCAGTGCATCGGGCGGAGTGTGACGCGGAGCGCAGGAGGGCGACGGACGCCCTTAAGGACGCGCTTAAGGACGCGCTTAAGGACGTCCAGATGGTTCAAGGCGAGGTACTGACGGGACCCGAGCGGCGGCGGCGTTGGAGCGCTGATGAGAAGGCGCGGATCGTGGCGGAGTTGGGTCGAGCGGGCGCGCGGGGCGCGGACGTGGCGCGACGCCACGGTGTGAGCCGCGGTCTGCTGTACGCGTGGCGCAAGGAACTGAGTGGCGTTGCACGCGCGGCGCCCGAGAGCATGGCCTTCGCGCCCGTGCTGCTGGCGGCGCCGTCCGGCGGTTCGTCGTCGGCGCCGTCGCCTCCAATGTCGGAAGGCGTGGCGATCGAGATCGAGACCCGGGCGGCGCGGGTCCGGTTGCCGGCGGACACGAAGCCGTCGACCGTGCTGGCGATCCTGAAGATCCTGCGGGGTCGCGCGTGATCGGACCGGTCAAGGGCGTGCGCGTGCTGGTGGCGTTGAGGCCGGTGGACTTCCGCAAGGGCGCGCGGGGGCTGGCGGCGCTGGTCCAGGGCGAGATCAAGGCCGATCCGTTCTCGGGAACGATCTTCATCTTCCGCGCCCGACGGGCGGACCGGCTGAAGCTGGTGTACTGGGACGGCACGGGATTGTGCCTGTTCGCCAAGACGCTGGAGCAAGGCCGCTTCCGCTGGCCGAAGGTCGAGGATGGCACGATGCGGCTGGCGCCGGCGCAGCTGGCGGCGTTGGTCGAAGGGCTCGACTGGATGCGCATGCACGCCGAAGACGTGGCTGCGCCGAGTTCAGCGGCATAGCGCGACAGCAAGACACCGCCGACTCTTGTCTTTGATTCGCGCGACTCCATATCGGGTTCATGGTCTTCGACGCCGATGCCCTGCCGGACGATCCGGCGACGTTGCACGCGATGTTGCGCACGGCGCACGACGTGATCGAGCGCGAGCGGGCGCTGCGCGCGGCCGCCGAACAGCTCGCGGCACGCGAGAAGGCGGCGCGGATCGAAGCCGAGACGCGTGGCGAGCGCCTTGAGGCGATGCTGGCGGCGCTCAACCGCAACCGGCTCGGTCGACGCTCCGAGCAACTCGATCCCGACCAGTTGGGCCTCGGCTTCGAAGACCTCGAGCAGGAGCTGGCGGCGGTCGCCGCCGAGGCGCAACGGGCATCGCGTCCCGCCGCGCCGTCACGCCCGGAGCGGCGGCGCAATCTGGGTCGTTTGCCGGCCCATCTGCCGCGGATCGACCGGGTGATCGACGTCGCGGACAAGAGCTGCCCGTGCTGCCGGGGCACGCTGCACAGGATCGGCGAGGATGTGGCCGAGCGGCTGGACGTGGTGCCGGCCCAGTTCCGCGTCCTGGTGGTACGCCGGCCCAAGTACGCATGCCGCGCCTGCGAAGGCGCGCTCGTGCAGGCGCCCGCTCCGGCCCATGTCGTCGAGGCTGGCCTGCCGAGCGAGGCGCTGATCGCCCATGTGGTCGTCGCCAAGTACGCCGATCATTGTCCACTCTACCGTCAGGCCCAGATCTACGCCCGCCAGGGGATCGATCTCGATCGCGCCACGCTGGCCGACTGGGTCGGGCGGGCGGCCTGGTACCTCGAGGCGCTTTATGGCCGCTTGCGTGCCGATCTAGGGCCTGTCCTCAATTGAGCCAGACACAACAGGCGGCGAGGTGAATGGCGGCGAGGAAGTTGCGGGCGGTCTTGTCATAGCGCGTGGCGATGGCGCGGAACTGCTTGAGCTTGCAGAAGAAGTTTTCGATCAGGTGTCGCGCCTTGTAGAGGTCGCGATCGAGCGGCCGCGGCTGGATCCTGTGGCTCTTGCTGGGGATCACCGCGGACTTGTTGGCGGCGGCGAGGCGGTCGAGCACGCGGGCATCAGCGTCGAAGGCTTTGTCGGCGATCAGGGTATCGGCGAAGAGCGTTGGCAGGAAAGCGTCCGCGCCCAGCAGATCGTGGGCCTGTCCCGGGCTGAGCAGGAACGTCAGCGGGTTACCGAGTGCGTCGACCAAGGCGTGGATCTTGGTGCTCAGCCCGCCTTTGCTGCGGCCGATCGCCTGGTCTTCGCCGTCTTTTTTTGCGCGCCGGCACTGTGCTGGTGGGCCCGTACGATCGTGCTGTCGATCATCGCGTACTCATTGTCGGCATCGCTGCTCAGCTGGGCGAACACCTTGGCCCAGACGCCGCTCACAGCCCAACGGCTGAAGCGGGTATGCGTCGCCTTCCACGGGCCGAAGCGCTCCGGCAGGTCGCGCCACGGGATGCCGGCGCGATAGCGGAACAGTACCGCCTCGACGAACCGCCGATTGTCCTTCGCCGTCACCCCGACATGGCCTTCGCGACCTGGCAGCAGATGCTCGATCCGCTCCCACTGGTCGTCGCGCAATCCATAGCGTCGCATCTGTCAGCCTCCCTGTGGCCGACTCGCTATGAATCACGCACTATCGTCTTTGGGAATCCCCTAATTGGGGACAGGCCCTAATGGCATCGCACAAGCTGTTCGCCGACGAGACGCCCGTCCCGGTGCTCGACCCGGGACGCGGCCGGACCAAGACCGGTCAGCTCTGGGCCTATGCCCGCGACGATCGGCCGTGGACCGGTCGGTCGCCGCCGGCGGTGGTTTATGTCTGCGCCCCGGACCGCACCAAGGCCCGGCCTCGCGAGCACCTGGCGGGGTTCTCGGGGATCCTGCAGGTCGACGGATATGCCGCCTACAGGAGCCTGACGGAGGCCGGCAAGATCACCCTCGCCTTGTGTTGGGTCCATGCCCGCCGGCGCTTCTACGAGATTGTCGCCAGGGGGCCGGCGCCGATCGCCGAAGAGGCGCTGCGCCGCATCGCCGCCCTCTACGCCATCGAGGCTGAGGTGCGGGGCCAGGATGCCGAGGCGCGGCGTACGGCGCGCCAGACGCACAGCAAGTCGTTGATCGAAGCGTTCGAGCCCTGGTTGCGCGCCCAGCTCGCCTCGGTCTCCGCCAAGTCCGAGACCGCCGAGGCGATCCGCTACCTGCTGACACACTGGACCGGCCTGACACGCTTCCTCGACGATGGACGTATGGAGCTCGACACCAACGCCGTCGAGCGGACCATTCGGCCGCAGGCGCTCACCCGCAAGAACGCGCTGTTCGCCGGCAGCGACGGCGGCGCCCGCCATTGGGCCTGCCTCGCCTCGCTGATCCACACCTGCAAACTCAACGACATCAACCCGCACGCCTACCTCGACGACGTCCTCACCCGCATCGTCGCTGCACATCCCGTCAACCGTCTCGACGAACTCCTGCCATGGCGCTGGGTACCACCTCAGCCTTCCGCAACCGTGTGACCGAGACGACGCTTACCTTCGTTGGCCCTCCCTGCCAGATTTACTTGGATCGCCGAACAATCCCAGCTGGTCAGATCTCAAAACCTGCCGCGACCCACCGCGTCGGTCTCGCTGTTGCTCGTCTAACTCGAGCGAATACTCTTCGATCTCCTCGGGCGTGCTCGGCGGCTCACCAACTGTCAAATAACCGGCCCCGTCGTTGGTGGCTTGCGGCGCGAGCAAGCCTACGACCTTTTGATATCGCTTTAGATCTTGTCGCCCGCCTTTGATCGCCCCATCCTTGATAACTCTCAGGAGGATATCCTGGGTCGTTAGTAAGACCTTACGGCCGTTTCGCCCGACACGGTGCATCTCGCGCGCAATAACTGCCAATAGTGCGGTTCTGTCGGCCGGGTCAGCCCGCAGACGCTTGCGCAACTCGCCTAACGCCTTCGAATTTTCCAGCTCGAGTGCCGCTTGTTCGAGCAGCAGCCGCTGCCTGTCGTGAACGGTTAGGCCATCATCATCTTCGTCGTGCCAAGGCGGCTGCCCGTTCTCATCCCATTTTCTTAGCCAATCTTCCTGGTGGTGCCGCCACCGCCATGGAATACGACGAACGCCGCCGCCTAGTGGGACAGCCGGGGGCACCAAAACGCCATAGTCGACAAACATGCCCAAAACGTCTTCAGCGTCTTTGGAGCTTCCTTCCTTTACGGCTCGCTCCACAGCCCGCCGTACGGCGATGTCGAAGGGCTGCATGTGCTTAATGCGTCCGTCGCGATTGACCTTTACGGGGTCATTAAGAATGTCGACGGGGCCACGAGGGCGGCGCGGCCGACCTTTCGGATTGCCGCTCCGGCCTTTCGGAAAGCGCTTCTCTACCGGCGGCTTTCCGTATCCCACGGTGTAATCACCAAGCTCGCCCGGTATCTGTGGCACCGGGCTTTTGGCAGCGGGCTTGTCGGCGGTTCCATCAGGATCGGACATCACCACCTTCCTCCGCGCCCAGGCGCTCAGCCTTCACCGCCTCGAAGTCGCGGCCGTCGCCCAGCAGGATCGCCTGCTCGCCGCTGGCGCGCTGCCAGCGGCTGACGATCAGGTCGACGTAGCCAGGGTCGATCTCGATCACCCTGGCGCAGCGCCGCGTCTTCTCCGCCGCCAGCACCGTGCTGCCGCTGCCGCCGAACGGGTCGAGCACCAGGTCGCCCCGCTTCGACACATCGCGGATCGCGTCGGCCACGAGGTCGGTGGGCTTCACTGTCGGATGCGCGTGCAGGTCTTCCAGCCGGCCTGCGCCAAAACTCGTAGCACCGGCATAGGTCCAGAGGTTGGTGCGATTGCGCCCGTGCTTTCCCAGGTTGACGTTATTCAGATGCGGTGCGCTGCCGACCTTGAAGACCGCGAACAGCTCGTGCTGGGACCGATAGAGCGAGCCCATGCCGGCGTTGGTCTTGGCCCAGACGCAGAGGTTCTTCAGCTCGCTGAAGGTGCTGGCGCCGGCGGCCAGCAGCTCGCCGAGGTGGCGCCAGTCCATGGCGACGAAGCTGATCGCCCCGTCGATGCTGTGCAGGACCATTAGGCCAAAGGCTCGGCGCAGGAAGGCGGTGAACTCGGCTGAGTCCATCTCGCCGCTGGCCATGGCGAATTCGCCATGCGTGACCTGCCCCAGGCCACTGACGTGGCCGCCGATCGGCACGTTGTAGGGCGGATCGGTGAAGACCATGCGCGCGCGCTTACCGCCCATCAGTGTGGCGTAGTCGGCCCCCTCCAGCGCGTCGCCACACAGCACCCGGTGCTCGCCCAGTTGCCAGAGGTCGCCGCGGCGGCTCACCGCCAGGCCCTGCCGCGGTGCACACGCTGTTTCCTCTGTCGGGCTCTCCCCGTCGAGCAGCACGTCGATCTCGCCGACCGAGAAGCCGGTCAGGGTGAGGTCGAAGCTGTCGTCGAGCTGGATGATTTCGCCAAGCTCGAGGCGCAGCAGGCCGTCGTCCCAGCGCGCCAGCTCGGCCAGCTTGTTGTCGGCGATGATATAGGCGCGCCGCTGCGCCGGGCTCATGCCCGAGAGGTGCACCGTGGGCACCTGGGCCAGTCCCAGCTGCTTAGCCGCCTCGACCCTGCCGTGGCCGGCCAGGATCGCATCGTCGTCAGCTAGCAGCACCGGGTTGGTGAAGCCAAAGCTCTGGATGCTGCGCTTGATCTGGGCGATCTGCGCGGGGCTGTGCTTGCGGGGATTGTTCGGGTGCGGCTTTAAGTCGGCCGGATTGCGATACTCGATCCGAAGTGCCGGGTGTGCCGGCAACACCGACGCGGGCGCCGATGCGCCCTGAATGGCTTCAGTCATGCTGATCCTCACGAATGGGCGGGATCCAGCGCACGCGACTCACCTGTCGCCGACCTATCGGTCGAGCGTCATTGGCGTCCGTTGCCCTGGAACATGAGGCCGGCGACCGCCGGGCTCACACCCCGACAGCCCTCGCGGCCATCGGGCCCGATCCCTCCGTGCCAGCGCACGAGGCCAGCCTCTCGCCGACCCGGATCAGTACTTGCTGGGTGCGGCGCCCACCCCTCTCGGGTGGGCCACCAGACGCCGAAAGAGGCCTCTCGCCTCAAACGGTATGTCCTTGCACAACGGGGAGATAGGTCACCGCCCGCCGCGGATCAAGGCCTGCCCTCGCCTTTGGCCAGCGGCTCCAGCAACCGCGAGGGAGGCACTTTCAGCGCCTTGGCGATCCGCGCCAGCACCGAGACGGTCGGATTGCGGACCCCGCGCTCCACCCCTGACAGGTAGGTGCGGTGCAGGCCGCATTCGTCGGCGAACGCCTCCTGCGACAGGTTGGCTTGGCGGCGCAACGCGGCCACCTTGAGCCCGACCTGGCGACGGATGTCCATGCCGCATCGGTGCCGGCCCGTCGACTATCGGACCACAGCCTATGAGTCACATTCCACTGGACTTCAGGGCCCGCCGAAGCACTGTTGCGGTCCTCGCGATGCTTACTTTCAACACCATACTGCGTGCCCAAGGTTATGACCCAGCCGAGGTCTGCCTGGTACGCCATGCCTTGACCGGGCGCTCAGCTGACGGCGTTGGCCATCAGGAGCGGCTGGTCCGCCTTTGGCGCGATGACCCGGTCGGCTTTGAGCTCTATCAGCGTCGCCAGCCCAGGCCGATCTATGGGGATCGGCGGCTCGCCGCGGTGTTTCTGGGCCAGTCCAGGAGCAGGACCGTGTTCGCCGGCCTCTGGCGCATCGACTCTGTCGGCCGCGATTCAGCTGTCACCTGTCCCGTCACCGGCCAGACTGGGGTCGAGGTAAATCTCTATGGCATGACCCGTCTCGACACCTTGCGCCAGCTCGAGGGGCGCCTGCGCATCGAGTGGGGTCAGAGCACCCGCCAGTGGTGGCAAGTCGCCAGCCAACAGGACAAAGCGATCGTCGCGATCGCCGACGAACCCGCGCCGCCCTTCCCGGGATGGACAGCGTTCCGGACCCAGGTCGACGGCCTCGCAGCATTGCCTGAGGAATGGCGCGCCATCCTCACTGCCGCCCGCGGCGTCTACTTGCTCGTGCTGCGGCGCAACGGCCAGCAGTACATCGGCAGCGCCATCGGCGCCGGTGGCTTCCTGAGCCGGTGGACGAGCTATGCCGCCGACGGCCACGGCGGCAACGTCATGTTGCGCGGCAACAAGCCGGAGGACTACGACGTCTGCGTTATCGAGGCCGCGTCATCTTCAGCGACCGACGCCGACATCCTCGCGCTGGAGGCCGCCTGGAAGGCCAAGCTCGGCTCGCGCGCCTTCGGGCTCAACGCGAACTAGGATGGTCCGGCCACGCCCGCACACGAGACACCTCAACCTTGAGCATCAGCAAGGTGCTTTCCAAGACAGAGAGCAAATAGCAGCGAAGTGAGTTGTCGACTTCCGTGGAAGGTGGAGCCAATTGGTTGGCCGCGCCGAAAGTCATCGGCGACGGAAACACGCATGGAAGACCACCTCAGGACAAAGACGTTCGCGGGCCAGACCCGATTCCTGGAGCGCCACGGCGACGCCGTGTGGTGCGAGATCACCGAAACCTACCAGCTCAACGAGCCGGTCGGCGAAAAGCGGCTGGTGTCTTTGGCCTTCTGCAAGTCGGACCGGTACGTCAGGGTGTACCAGGAGCTGGTCATGCGCAATGTGGCCGCCGAACACGCGATTGCCGATACCGGCGAGCCCCAGGTCATCCGGATCAACGGCAGGTGGGTGCTCTGCGATGTTTCCGCGAAGGCCAACTGGAATGCCCACCGCGCCTACGCCCTGACGTTCGCGAAGTCGCCTCGCTCCGATAACGCCTAGAGGTCGGCTGGACCGCCACGGGGCCACTTATCATCCGCCTTAAGCCCGGGCTGCCTCTGGTCTATGTTGGCCTGCGGGTACGGGCCTCGAGACGTGGGTTACGACGTTGGCCGAAAGGAATGATGTCTCGGAGGAGATCGCGCGAATTCGGCGGCGGTTGGCCGAACTGGATACCGAGCGTGCGCGCCTTGGGCATGACCTGGAGACACTTGAGCGAAAGCTGGAGTCCAGTAGCCGCTCCGGCGAACAACGCTTCCTCGTCCATGACTCCGTCACCAACAACTCGCCCTCGACCGAGAAAATCGCGCTGTTCCGCCGTTTGTTCGCCGGGCGTCCCGATGTCTTTCCAGTTCGCTGGGAAAACAGAAAAGCCGGCCGCTCGGGATATTCGCCCGCCTGCTCCAACGAATGGGCTCGGGGGATTTGTGGCAAGCCGAAGGTGAAATGTGGAGAGTGCCCTCACCAGGCATTCATCCCCGTGTCCGAGGACATCATCGAAAAGCATCTGCGAGGAGGTGATGACGTCTCCAGTGACTTTATCGCCGGGGTTTATCCCTTGCTGCGGGACGAGACATGCTGGTTCCTTGCCGCCGATTTTGACAAGGACAGCTGGGCTGACGACGCCAGGGCGCTGGTCGATACCTGTCACGCGAAAGGAATTGCCGCCGCCCTCGAACGGTCGAGATCGGGAAACGGCGGGCATGTCTGGATACTCTTCTCCGAGCCTGTTCCAGCGAGGATCGCCAGGCAGATGGGTTCCGCTCTGATCACGGAGACGATGGAGAGACGCCCCGAGATTGGCTTCACATCTTATGATCGCTTCTTTCCTAACCAGGACACGATGCCCCTTGGAGGGTTTGGTAACCTGATTGCCCTGCCATTGCAGAGAAAGGCTCGGGCAAGCGGCAACAGCGTTTTCGTCGATGGGGATCTGAAGCCCTACGAGGACCAGTGGGCGTACCTGTCATCGCTACGCCGGTTGTCGGCGGACATGGCCTTCAAGATCGCGGACGAGGCCGAGCTATCGGGTCGAATCTTGGGCGTTCGCATGCCGGTTGACGATGAGCATGCCGATGAGCCGTGGAAGATGTCGCCATCACGCCGTAGTGTGCCTCGACGCATCGATGCCGCGGTACCACAAAGCATCCGGATCGTTGTCGCCGACCAGGTCTATATCGATAGAGCGGAACTTCCGTCGGTCCTGATCGCGCAGCTTATTCGCTTGGCAGCCTTCCAGAATCCGGAATTCTACCGCGCCCAGGCAATGAGGTTGCCGACATTCGGCAAGCCCCGGGTTGTTTCGTGCGCCGAGCTTTTTGCGCAACACGTCGCTTTACCTCGAGGCTGCCTCGACGAGGCGATCAATCTCCTCGGACACCACGGCATCGTCGTCGATTTGGATGACCGTCGTGAAATCGGCACGCCGCTGGCGGCGGACATTACTTTCATAGGCGAACTGCGAGAATCACAGTCGAGGGCCTTCGATGCTCTCGCGGCCCATGACAACGGCGTGCTCGCCGCAACGACCGCCTTTGGCAAGACCGTTGTCGCAGCGGCTCTCATCGCCCACCGCGCTCGGAACACGCTTGTTCTTGTCCACCGGCGGGAACTCCTCAACCAATGGGGGGAGCGGCTACGGTCTTTCTTGAATGTGGATCCGAAGCTGATCGGCGTTATCGGCGGCGGAAAAAGAAAGCCGACGGGTATCATCGACATCGCGCTCATTCAGAGCCTCGTCCGCCAGGGCGAAGTCGCGGATACCGTCGCAGAGTACGGCCACCTGATCGTCGATGAATGCCATCATCTATCCGCGGCGAGCTTCGAGCTCGTCGCTCGACGGTCAAAGGCGCGATACGTCATGGGTTTGTCAGCGACCGTCGCCCGAAGAGATGGGCACCATCCCATCATCTTCATGCAATGCGGGCCTGTTCGCCATCGGGTCGATGCACGAGCTCAAGCCGCCGAGCGCGGCATCCGCTATCGTGTTCGCGATCGTTCGACGACGTTTGAACTACCACCGCCTTTGGCCTCGGCCGAGCGGCCGTCGATGCCCGCGATCTATGCATCTCTGGCGCGGGACGATGGCCGAAATGATCTGATCTTCGATGATGTGCTCAAGTCGCTTGAGGCGAAGCGATCCCCCATCGTGCTGACCGAGCGGAAGGACCACCTCGACTATCTTCAGCGGAGGCTATCGCCATTCGTAAGAAATCTCGCCGTGCTCCGCGGCGGCATGTCGGCAGGCGATCGAAAGCTGGCCACCGCGGCATTGAAGGTATCGGATGACCAGGAGCGGCTGATCCTCGCGACTGGTCGCTACATTGGTGAAGGTTTTGACGACGCCCGGCTTGACACGTTGTTTCTGACGATGCCGATCGCCTGGAAGGGCACATTGGCGCAATATGTCGGTCGCCTCCATCGCCAGCATGGCGGAAAGAAAGACGTTTTGGTGGTGGATTATGTCGATAAGGCTGTCCCTATCCTGGCTCGCATGGCTGCGAAACGACGAGCAGGCTATCGTGCGCTGGGCTATACGATCGAGTAGCGGCGTCCCTCCATGAGCGAAGCGCCCGCCTTCCGTGCCTCGGCACCGCGCGGAGCGGAACGACCTGGCGGCTGGGGCAAACCGACCCTCACAAGCAGCGCGCTGGATGGTCGGCGATTTCGCCCAATTGTCAGAGGACGGGTCGGAGCCCAGCGCCAGGTCAGGAAAGCGTCGAGACGGTTGACGGGGCGGCCGCAGTATCAGGGCACCGACTACTTTACGTCGCGGAACTCCCTGATCGGCACCTGGATTTTCCCTGTTCCAGCCAAGCAATTTCCCTGTTCCCGTATTCAGATACTCGGCTCGCCGCCGCCGCTAAGGCGCGCTATTCGCGCCAGCATTTGGCTATTGAGTCGTCGAGGCGCCGGTAAACTTCGCGCTTTTGAGCGTTTTTCAGGGAATTTGACCGCAGAGAACGGTTCGACCCAGACTGGCCCCACAGCCAGCTTACCGTACGGACTTTTCTCCGTTCGCATGGTCCGCGGAGAAGTGCCCGTCCTATCGCGACTTTCGCGCTCGAGTGCCACACTGGACGCTCGAAAACCGCCGCGGATTTGGAGACGAAATGCGGCTTTGCGCGCATTTCTCTCAGGCCGTCCCGAACGAGGTGTCGATTCCTGATGCACCCTAGCCCAGCGCCAGGCGACGCGCGTGCTGGCCGATTGGCTCAGCGCGGGCCTGTTCGATTGACCGCATGAGCACGTCCCCAGGTTCCGCCGCGCGCTGGCGCGTTGGCGTCGATTCGGGCGGCACTTTCACCGACATCTGCCTGTTCGACGAGGCGACCGGCCGCGTCGAGGTGTGGAAGGTGCCGTCGACGCCGGACGATCCCTCGCGTGGCATCGCCGAGGGCGTCGAGCAGGGCATGAAGCGCGTGGCGGCCGAGGCAGGCGCGATCGTCTATTTTGGCCATGGCACCACGGTGGCGACGAATGCGCTGATCCAGCACCGCGGGGTGAAGACCGGCCTCGTCACCACCGACGGGTTTCGCGACCTGCTCGAGATCGGTCGGCAGAAGCGGCCCGATCTCTACGACATCCAGGCCGACAAGGCGCTGGTCCTGGTGCCGCGCGATCTGCGGCTCGAGGTGCCCGAGCGCGTGCTCTACAGCGGCGAGATCGCGACACCGCTCGACGAGGCGGCGGTACGCGCCGCGGCGCGGAGGTTGAAGGTCGCCGGCGTGCAGGCGGTCGCGGTCTCGTTCCTCTACGGCTTCCTGCGGCCGGACCACGAGATGCGGGCCGTGGCCATCCTGCGCGAGGAACTGCCCGATGCCTTCGTCTCCGCCGGCCACGAGATCGCGCCGGAGTTCCGCGAATACGAACGGCTGTCGACGGTTGTGCTGAACGCCTATCTCGGGCCTGTTATGGCGAGGTACATCAAGCGCCTCGCGCCCAGGCTCGAGAGCCTCGGCATGACGGCGGCGCCGCATCTCACGCAGTCGAACGGCGGCGTGATCGGCTTTGCCAGCGCCGCCGACATGCCGGCGCGCACGATATTGTCCGGCCCGGCGACCGGCGTCGTCGGCGCCCAGGCGATCGGCCGGCTGGCGGGCTTCGAGGATCTGATCACCTTCGACATGGGTGGCACCTCGACCGACGTGGCGCTGCTGCAGGGCGGGCAGTGCAAGCTCGCGTCCGAGGCCACCGTGCACGGCTATCCGATCAAGGCGCCGATGCTCGACATCCACACCGTGGGCGCGGGCGGCGGCTCGATCGCCTATATTGACCAGGGTGGCCTGCTGAAGGTGGGACCGCGTTCGGCCGGCGCCGATCCCGGTCCGGTCTGTTACGACAAGGGCAACCAGGAACCGGTGACGACCGACGCCAATGTCGTCCTCCAGACGCTCAATCCGCGCCATCTCCTGGGCGGCCGTATGAAGATCCGCCAGGACCTCGCCCAGCAGGCGGTCGGCCGGCTGGCCGAGCGGCTGGGCCTCGGACTCGAGGAAACGGCGCAGGGCATTCTCTCGGTCGTGACCGCCAACATGGCGCGCGCGATCCGCGTCATCTCGGTGCAGCGCGGCCATGATCCGCGCGACTACACGTTGATGGCGTTCGGCGGCGCCGGGCCGTTGCACGCGGCCCGGCTGGCGCGCGAGCTCGACATCAAGCGCGTGCTGGTACCGGCCAATCCCGGCATTCTCTGTGCGATGGGGCTGCTGCTCACCGACCTGCGCGCCGACTTCGCCGGCACGCGACTGCTGCCGGCGACCGACGCCTCGGTCGGCGAAGTGGCGGAGGGCTTCGAGGCCCTTGCCGAGCGCGCCGGGCAGTGGTTCGCGCACGAGGCCATCGTCGCCGCCGACCGTCGGCTCGCGCGCACCGCCGACATGCGCTACGAGGGGCAGAACTACGAGCTGGGCGTGCCGGTGCCTGAAGGTCCGATCACATCCGAGACCATGCGAACGCTCACCGCGCGCTTCGCCGACGCGCATCGCCAGCGCTATGGCTTCGCGCCGGAGGCCGATCCGGTGCAGGTCGTGACGTTGCGTGTCGAGGCGACCGGGATCGTCGCCAAGGCCGACCTCAAGTCCCATCCCGACGCTGGCTCCGATGCCTCGGGCGCCATCACCGAGCGGCGGCCGGTGTGGCTGGCCGAGACGCGCAGTGTCGTCGACACACCGATCTATGCCCGCGACAGACTGCGGCCGGGCAACCGCTTCGCGGGACCGGCCATTGTCGAGCAGATGGACGCGACGACCTTGGTGCCTTCAGGCATGACGGCGCGGGTCGACCGCTGGCTCAACCTGATCCTGGAGGCGGCATGAACCGCGGCGCTGTCGATCCAATCACGGTCGAGGTGATCGGCGCCGCCATGGCCTCGATCGTCGAGGAGACGGGCGAGACGCTGATCCGGGCTTCGCACTCGACCAACATCAAGGAGCGGCGCGACTGTTCGACCGCGTTGTTCAACGCCGCCGGTGAGACGCTCTGCCAGGCCGAGCACATCCCGATCCACCTCGGCAGCTTCCTCGACCTCATCCCGCACATCATGCGGCGCTATCCGACCCAGGATCTCCGCCCGGGCGACGCCTTCATCGGCAACGACGCCTACGAAGGCGGCGGCACGCACCTGCCGGACATTGTGATCGCCGAGCCGATCTTCGTCGACGGCAAGCTCGCCGCCTGGACAGTGAATCTCGCGCACCATGCCGACTTCGTCGACCGCGGCCATGCCCACATCTATCAGGAGGGGCTGCGCATCCCGCCGGTACGGCTCTATCGCTCCGGCGAGCTGCAGAAGGACGTCCAGGACCTGATCCTGCTCAACATGCAGGTGCCGAAGGAGCGTCTCAGCGACTTGCGGGCGCAGATGGCGGCCAATCGCGTCGGCGTCCAGCGATTCCAGGCGCTTGCCGCCAAGTACGGCACCGACACGGTGCTCTCGGCGGGCGGCGCGCTGATGGACTATGCCGAGCGCAAGATGCGCAATGCCATCGCCGCGATGCCCGACGGCATCTGGCGCTTCGAGGACGTGTTCGACAACGAGGAATTGGCCGGCACGGTGACGCTGGCCGTCGAGCTCACGGTGCGGGGCGATACGATGTCGCTCAGGTTCGACGCGCCCGAGCAGATGCGCGCCGGCGTCAACATGACCATGACCGCGCTGCTCGCCACGACCTATTACGTGGTGAAGTCGGTGCTCGATCCCAGTATCCCACCGAACGCCGGACTGGCGCGGGCGCTCCAGATCGAGGCGCCGCTCGGCAGTATCCTGAACTGCGTGTCGCCGGCGGCGGTCAACGGCCGCCTGCAAACCTGCCAGCGCGTCGCCGACATGATCCTGGGCGCGCTGGCGCAACCGGTGCCGCAGCGCGTGATGGCCTGCTCCAACTCGGCTTGCACGGTCGCCTACTTCATCGGCAAGAAGCCGAAGGACGGCTCGACCTGGGTCTATCTTGAGACCATTGGCGGTGGCTCGGGCGCGCGTTCGGCCAAGGACGGGCTCGACGGCGTCCACGTCCACACCACGAACACGTCCAACTTGCCGGTCGAGGCGCTGGAGATCGAGTATCCGCTGACGCTGCTGCGCTACGAGCTGGTCGAGGATTCAGGCGGCGTCGGCCAGTACCGTGGCGGCATGGGCCTGCGTCGCGTCTACCAGGCGACGCACGACTGCCGCGTGCGCGTCGACCTCACGCGCCAGCGTTCGCAGAGCTGGGGCCTGTTCGGCGGCGGCGCCGGCGCGCACGGCAAGGTCGAGGCGGGGCCGGGCGTGACGTTCGACGGCGACCAGGCGGTGCTGAAGGCGGGCCAGTGGTTCGCGTTGGTGACGCCGGGCGCCGGCGGCTTCGGCCCGCCCGCCCAGCGCGATCCGGCGGCCGCCGCGCGCGACCTCGCCGAGGGCGCGATCAGCGCCGCGACGGCGAGGGCAGTCTACGGCGTCGGCGACTGACCGCCGCGGATCGAGCGGCGGATCCGAACGGCTGGCGACGCACTCGCAGTCGTCAAGTTCGGATCCTGATGCCGCGGCCAGCCTTCCGCAGCAACATTTCTCCGGCCGAGTCGACGCCCGAGATCGCTGCGAAAGCACCGGGGCCGAGTTCCAGATCGCCCACGCTACGCGGCCGGTTTCGACCACTGTTCTCGGGACCACGTTGCCGGCTTCGCCGGATGCGCTCTGGCGGTCCCAAACGTCGCGGCTTGAACCACGTTCAACGGGTTGCCAGACCCGCTCTCCCTTGATGTTCGGCTTGGTATGACCGGCTCAATGCTTGACGCCGACGAGGTTGATCAGCGTTTCCTCGTGACCCGGTCGCGGCTTGACGCCGAGAGCGCGTTCGGCGAGGCCGAGATCCTGGCGGCTCCACCACAGATAGGGATAGGACACCGCGCGCGGATCGACGCTGAAGCCCGCCGCGCGCACCATCGCGAGATATTCGTCGGCGCTGCGCTGCACGTGCATGGGATGGCGGAACAGCAGGCGGATGATCCAGGAGTGGATGTAGGCGCGTGTCGACTCGGCCAGCAGGAACAGCCCGCCCGGCTTGAGGATGCGATGGAACTCGCCGAGCGCGCTCTCCTGCTCGACCAGATGGTGCAAGGTTTGGTGGCAGAAGACGATGTCGGCGCTTTCCGTGGCCAGCGGCAGCTCGCTGCTGCTTGCGCGCACCAGCTCGACCATAAGCCCATCGCGCTCGGCCTGCTTCGCCGAGCGCGCCAGCGCCTCGGTCTCGACGTCGACGCCGATCAGTCGCTCGGCGCCGAAGCGCTCCCGCAGCAGTTTGAAGGAACGGCCGAAGCCGCAGCCGACATCGACCACGACGGGATAGCAGACGCGGCGCCCCTCGATCAGCCGCTCAAGGTCGTCGATCGCACGCGTCAGCACGTGCACGGCCCAGGTGTCCGTCGCCAAGAACCACCGGCCGAAACGCGACTCGGGCACGTGCGCCACGTCGACGATACGCCCGGACAAGATCATCTCAGCCCCAACACGATGGATCGGTGTTTTGCCCACGGCGGTCCATTGCTTCGAGAAGCTCTATCCAGCAGGCGGCAGAGTCGCCCAACCATCGATGCGGCTCGTGTTTGGCATGATGCCAATACCGTCGCGCACCTTCTGCCGAAGTTCGTTGAGCCGCTTCAGAACGAATGGCCCCCAGACCGACTCTGAAATCGCGAAATAGCCTTCTCTTCCATCGGTCGCAATGATCAACGGCTGCCGCAGGGCCGGTAGGTTGCCCGCCAACTCGATGCGACTTGCATGATCCAGCTTGATCGACGAGAAGCCCGGCGTAACCCAGTTCCAGAACTCGACTACACGGACGGTCACGCGCGGGGCGCGAGCGTTGGCCGGATCGCTGTCATCGACCACGCGGTAGCCGGCATCGCGCATGCCACTTCTGACAGCATCTCCAACCAAGCTTGCCACCGTTTGCGGCGGAGAGAGGAGGACATCGCCGAGTGCGGCACCATAGGCGTTGCGCTTCCGGCCGATCGCTCGGGAGGTGATCTGCTTGTCGCCGATCTGGCTCGACTCCTTGAGCGAGGGTACCGACGGAGAAGCGGGCGCCGCCTCGAATTCACGTTGATCGAGGACCGCGGCGATCACCACGGCCGTGCCCGACGCCGGGTCCGGCGCCACGTTCTGCGCCACCGCGACCTCGCTACGCGTGAGTGCGCAGGCGCCCAATGCCGCCATCATGACGGCCGCCAAGCTAAACTTCGTCACCGATACCAGGATGCGCATCGCGTGCTCCCCCAATGAGAAAGTCAGCTCCGCCTGAACACCAACGAGGTGTTGATGCCGCCGAAGGCGAAGTTGTTGCTGACGAAGTGCTCGCAGTCGAAGCGACGCGGCTCGCCCGCGAGGTAGTCGAGCTCGGCGCAACGGCTGTCGACGACGCGCAAATTGGCGGTGGGCGCGAACCAGCCCTCGCGCGCCATCTCGATCGCCAGCCAGGCCTCGATCGCGCCGCAGGCGCCAAGCGTGTGACCGAAATGGCCCTTGAGCGACTGGATCGGCACCTTCGATCCGTAGACGGCGTTGGTCGCGAGCGTCTCGGCGATGTCGCCGCCCTCGGTTGCCGTGCCGTGGCCATTGACGTAGCCCACCGCTTCGGGCGGCAGGCCGGCATCTTCCAGGGCGCCGCGCAGCGCGGCCGCCATGGTTTCGGCCTGAGGCTGGGTGACGTGCGCGCCGTCGGAGTTGCTGGCGAAGCCGACGATCTCGCAGAGGACAGGCGCGCCGCGCGCCAGCGCGTGCTCGCGCTCCTCGAGGATCAGGGTGGCGGCTCCCTCGCCGATCACCAGGCCGTCGCGATCCTTGTCGTAGGGGCGCGGCGTCGACGACGGGTCGTCGTTGCGCGTCGAGGTGGCGAACAGCGTATCGAAGACGCCGGCCATGGTGATGTCGAGCTCCTCCGCGCCACCGGCGACCATGACATCCTGCTTGCCCCACTTGATCGCTTCGTAGGCGTAGCCGATTCCCTGGCTGCCCGAGGTACAGGCGCTGGATGTGGTGATGACGCGCCCGGTAAGCCCGAAATGGACGCCGATATTCACGGGCGCGGTGTGGCTCATCATCTGGATGTAGCTGGTCGCCGAAAGGTTGCGCGAGGCGCCATGGGCCTTGAGTTCCGAGAAGCCCAGAACCGCGTCGGGCGTGCCGAACGAAGAACCATAGGCGACGCCGGCGCGGCCCGATCGCAGCACCTTGTCGTCGAGCAGGCCGGCATTGATCAGCGCGCACTCGGAGGCGCGGACCGCCATCAACGCCACCGGCCCCATGGTGCGCGTCTTCTTGCGGGGATAGTGGTCGGGCGCCGTGAAGCCCGGCACCGGCGCGGCCAGGCGCGTGTTGACGCCGGTGAATCGATCCCAATCGCCCATCCGGCGAACCGCGGTGCGACCGGCGGCGAGCTGGGCGCGGATCGCGGGCCAGTCGTTGCCCAGCGCCGTCACGCCGCCCATGCCGGTGACCACGACGCGCCGCGTCACATCATGCCTCCATTGACCGCGATCACCTGGCGCGTGATGTAGCCGGCGTCGTCCGAGCACAGGAAGGACACCGCCGCGGCGACCTCCTCCGGGCGACCGACCCGCTTCATCGGGATCAGCTTCAGGATTTCCTCCATCGGCGCGTCCTTCAGCATCGCCGTCTCCACCGGGCCGGGCGCGACGCAATTCACGGTGATCCTGCGGCTCGCCAGCTCGATCGCCAGCGCCTTGGTGGCGCCGATGATGCCGGCCTTGGCCGCGCTGTAGTTGGTCTGCCCGCGATTGCCGGCGAGGCCGGAGACAGACGACAAGGTCACGATGCGCCCGCCCTTGCGTGCCGAGACCATCGGCATCACCAGCGGCCGCAGCACATTGTAGAAGCCGTCGAGATTGGTGCGCAGCACGGCGTCCCACTCCTCGCCGTCCATCGCGGGAAAGGCCGCGTCGCGCGCCACGCCGGCGTTGAGCACGACGCCATACGGCGCGCCGTTCTCGTCGATATCCCTTTCCAGCGCCGCCGCGCAGGCCGCGCGATCGGCGATGTCGAAGCCGATCAGCGTACCGGCGCCGCCCGCCGCGGTGAGCGTTCTCAGTGTCGCCTCGGCGCCCTCCCGGTCGCGCCCGTAGTGCAAGGCGATCGAGAAGCCATCCTTGGCTAGGCGTGTCGCGATCGCGCGGCCGATGCCCTTGCTCGCGCCGGTGACGAGGATGCGCCGGCTCATGGCGCGCTTGCCCGAGCCGCGAGAAACGCCTGGACATCGCGCGGCTGATAGACATTGAGCCGGGCCGAGGCCAACGCGGCGCCATCGAGCTCGCGACACGTCCGGCAGCGGAAGCTCGCCATCTCCTCGTCCTGGAATTCCAGCTCGGCCGAGACGTAGAGGCGCTCCCCTTGCGTGAACCAGTCGACCTCGGCGCGGAAGTCCCGCGTGCCGAGCAGGAAGCCGATCGCGACCGCGCGCCTTTCGTCGAGCGCCTGGGCGCCGGCGAAGGCGGCGCAGGTCTGCGCCATCCATTCGATGGCGACATGCGCGGCGATGCCGCGCGGCGGGCGAAAGAACAACGAGGCAGCGCGCACGTCGACCGCCGCGACCAGCCGCTCCGGCCCTCGCGCGATCATCTCGTCGATCAGGATCATCGGCCGCGCATGCGGCAGGACCTGCTCTGGCGTGTAGAGACTGAGCGTCATCACTCATCGGGCGCCCGGGACGCGGGCGCGGTTCAACCCTTCTCCAGCTCGAAGCGGATGGAATTCGCCAAGGTGCGGACCCAGACGTTGTAGTTGGGATGGATCCAGTCCTTTCCGTCCGGCGCCTTCTGATAGTTCATGTTGTGGCTGTTGGCATAGGTTATCGAAAACACACCCGGCATGACGGTGATCGCGACCACGACCGTGTGCTTGCCGCGTACCAGCAGCGTGGCGAGCAGGCGTCCGTCGACGGTGGTCTCGGTCGTCCACTGGTTGGCCTGGGCGGCGCGGATCACGGCCTGCCGCGCCCGCGCGGGGTTGAAGGCCGCGTTCGTGGCCGGTGCGGTCCAGGGCTGGTTCTCGAAGCTATGCATCAGGCCTATACGCGACGCCTGCGCCTCGCCCGCGGCCAGGGTCAAGGTGGCGGTCCCCATCGTCAGGCTCAATGTGCGACGAGTCAGCATCGGACTAGCCTCCCCCTTGGTGTTTTCCGTCCCGACAAAGACAAGCGGTGGTTGCCTCGTCTGTCAACGCGCGATCATGGTGAAGCATCCCGGCTATCCTCGAGCGAACGCCAGGACGACATTGTTGCCGCCGAAGGCGAACGAGGAACTCAGCATTGCGGAGGATCCCGCGAAGGCCGTGCCGGGCCGCACGAGATCGAGCGCCGGAATCTCGGGGTCGACCATGCCGTCCCACACATGCACCGGCAATAGCCGATCCGGATTGTGCTCGGGATGCAGAGTCAGCCAGACGAATGCCGCCTCGATCGCCCCGGCGGCGCCCAGCGTATGGCCGACCATCGCCTTGGTCGAGCTGCAGCGCGCGTTCGGTCCCAGCACGGCGGTGACCGCCTTGCCCTCCATCACGTCGTTATGGGGTGTGCCGGTGCCATGCAGGTTCACATACCCAACGTCGTGGGGCGCCAGACCGGCGTCGGCCAGGGCCAGCCGCATCGCGTCGGCCGCGCCGACGCCTTCAGGATCGGGCGCGCTGACATGATAGGCGTCCGACGCTTCGCCGACGCCCAGCAGGCAGACCGGCGCGCTGTCGCGGGTCAGGAGGAACGCGGCCGCAGCCTCGCCAATCGTGATGCCGTCGCGGTTGCGGCTGAAGGGATTGCAGACATCCGCCGAGACCGCCTCGAGCGAGGAGAAGCCGGCGACCGTCATCTGGCAGAGCGTATCGGCGCCGCCGACGATCGCCGCGTCGCACAGCCCCGCCTCGATCAGCCGGCGCGCCGAGGCGAACACCTTGGCACTGGCGGAGCAGGCGGTCACGATGGTGTAGGCCGGCCCGTGCAAGTCGAACGCGCGCGCGACGTATTCGGCCAGACCGCCCGCCTCCCATTGTCGGTACTGTGCCGAGTTGGACCACACGCCGCCGCGACGGCGAGCGGCGTGCGCCGCCTCATGCTCGGCGACACCCGCTGTGCTGGTCCCGACGACGATGGCTATGCGATCACGGCCGTAATGACGCGCGGCGTCCTCGACCAGGGCCTCGATCTGCAGCAGGGCCGCCAGCATCAGCCGATTGTTGCGGCAATCCAGCGACATCGCCGCCGCCGGCGTGGCGGGCAACTCGTCCGGCACAGCCCCGACCTTCACCGAACGGTGGGGATGCAGATCGTCGCGCGCGACCAGGCCGGCGCGCGTGCCCTCGAACAGCGCGCGAGTCACAGCCCGCGGGTTCGAGCCGATCGGCGACACCAGACCCATGGCCGATATGCCCAATAACCGGCGTCCGCTCACCTCGCCTCCTTCGATCGCACGTCCACGGTGTAGCCTCGCGACACGTTCAAATAGCTCAACTCGCCGACCCAGGCGGCCCCCTGGTCCCAGCCGAGCCGCGCCCGCAGCACGTCGCGGTCCCGCATCCTAATCGTCCGCGTCCGCCCCTGCACTGCCAAGGTCGCGCCGGTGCGGGCGAGCGCCCGCTCCACCGCCGGAGCCGGCCAGAGGATGGCGACCAGGTCCAGCAACAGCCGTTCCGGCGACACAACCGGCGGCAGGGTGGGCGCCTTCTCCGACACCACGCCTTGATCGGTCCAGCGCACCGTCATGATGCGCTGCCCCAGCGAGTCGAGCGCCGCCAGCATCAAGCGATCCCGCGTGACACTGAGGCGGATCTCGAAGAACAGCGCGCTCTCGCCCCGGCGCACGCTGACGAGCTGGATCGCCTCAACGTCGCGGCCGAGATCGGCCGGCCGGATCGCGGCGAAAAACGCCGCGCTGTCCAACGCCGGACCGCCAATGTCCTCGGGCGAACTGGTGCAACCGGTCCACGACAGGGCGATGGCCGTCAGCAGGGATCGACGTTTCATCGGCGCGGCCACCACGGCCGTCGCATACCGACCCGGCTGGCAAGCGGCGCGAGAAAAAAAGCGACTGTGATGCCAATCAACATAGTGACGCCGAACGCCCGTACAGCGGGCACGCCGCTCACGCCCAGCAGACCAAACGACAGCAGCGTGGTCAACGTCACCAGCCAGACCGACAGCATGGTCACGTCCTGATGCCCTGGATCGTGCTCGGCGCAGAAGATCGCATAGTCGACGCCGATCGCCAGGATCAACGCCAGAGCTACGGCATGGAAGAACGTAAAGGGCTCGCCAACTGCCGAGATCACGGCGGGTACCAGGCTCATGGCGATCAATGGCACAGCCATCACCCATGCCGCGCCACGCAGTCCATAGCGCCGGGCCAGCAGGGCGTATATCAACGCGGCGGAAAGCAGCACGATCACCACCACACGGGCGCGATAGCGCCCCAGCAGCTCGCTGAAATCCGCCGCCGGATCGACGAAACGGACCATAGGCTGGCCGGCGATCGCCACGCGCACGAGGTCCGGCCGGCTCACCCCCTGCATGGCGACGACATGCAGGCCGGGCTCGACCACGAGATCCTTCAGAAATGGCAGGGTCCCGCTCTCCAGCGCCGCACCCAGAGTCAGCGGCGGCCCACGCGTCGGCGACTCAACGACGCCGGCCAGGCCCAGGGCCGCCAGATGACCAGCCAGCAGCGGCGTCAGGAGTCGCGTCTCCACCAGCGCGCGATTCTCGGCCTGACGGTGCGCCGAGGGCACGAAGGCGGCCGGC
Source organism: uncultured Rhizobiaceae bacterium (assembly GCA_964437145.1). Taxonomy (GTDB): domain Bacteria; phylum Pseudomonadota; class Alphaproteobacteria; order Reyranellales; family Reyranellaceae; genus JAFAZJ01. The sequence continues at coordinate 9,308 of CAYTFW010000046.1, read as the reverse complement.
ATCTGGTAGCCGGCGAGCGCCCCCTCGCGCTTCAGGCGCGCGAGCTGGTCCGACAGCGTCTCCTCGGCCCGCAGCGCTTCCTCGTCGTCCGCCGCGCGCACCAGCAGGAATTGCGGCGCCGCCGTCGCGCCGATCAGGCGCTGGATCTCGGCCTGTTCGCGCAGGAGGCTGGGCGACAGCGCCTGCAGGCGGCGCACATCGTCGTCGACGCTGTACCGCGTGAGACCGAGCGCAGCCATCGCCACCAGCGCGGCCAGCAAGCCGAACTGCAGCCGATACAAGCGGGGTCGGGTCCATAGCGACCAGGCGAAGCCGGCGGCGCGCAGCGATCGCGCGCCATGTCGCAGCGGCGCCACGCGATCGAGCAAGGGGAACCAGAGGACCACCGTGAGGAACGCGCCGCTCAACCCGATAGCGGAGAACACGGCGATCTGGCGCAGGCCCGGCAGCGGCGCGATGGCGAGCGCGGCGTAGCCGATCAACGTCGTGACCAGGCCGAGCGCGATCGCCGGCATGACCTTGCGCAGCCGGTCCTCGCCCGATGTCAGCGTGCGATCGAAGGCGGCCGCGCTGTAGTGCAGGCCGTAGTCAACGGCCACGCCGTTGAGGCTGGTGCCCAGCAGCAGGGCCGCGACATGCAGCTCGCCGAAGACGAGGAAACTGCCGGCGAAGCCCAGGCAGAGGCCAACGGCCAGCGCCAGTACGTTGTGCAGCAGAGGCTGGACGCGCCGGAAGACGACCAGCAGCATGACGATCGTCGCCACCAGCGAGATCGAGCTCAGGGTCGAGGCTTCGGCGATGGCGGTGCGCGCGCCGTGATCGGCGAAGAACACCGCGCCGAGGCGGCGGACCTCCAGGTCCGGATTGGCCGCGCGGATCGCGGCGACCGACGCCTCGAAGGTGGCGATCAGCTTCTTCTGGACGTCGATCTCGTAGGCCTCGCCGCGCAGCGTCGCCGAGACCAAGACCCAGGTCCTGCCGCCCTCGACCGTCGACAGGACGCCCTCGTCGAGGGTCAATCGCGACAGCGGCACCGGCAGCCCGGCGAAGAACGAGGGCAGCAGCAGGAAGGGATCACCCCGCAGCAACCCGGCACCGGCGACACCGCCGACGCCGAAGGTCTGCGCCAGAGCCTTCTGCGAGATGTCCCACCCCCTGTCCGTCCGCAGCAGCGCGCGATCCTCGTCGCTCAACAGGCCGTGACGATAGGGAAAATAGAACGCGCCCAGCCTCGACAGGCGCTCCTGATCGGCGGCGCCCTCGTCGAGATCGACGACGCCGGCTTTGGTCAGATCGGCCTTCAACCGCGCCGCCGCGGCGCGCGCGCGTGGCGCGTCCATGTCGCCGACCAGCACGATGATGCGTCGGCCAAGCGCGCGCGACACCGCCTCGGTGGCGCGCTGGGCGATCGGATCGCGCTCCTCGCGCGGCAAAAGCGCCAGGATGTCGGTGCGCAGCGGCAGGCCGTCGCGAACCAGCAGCGCCAGGTATCCGACGGCCGCCAAGACGATCGCGAGCCAGACAACGGCGGCCGCTCGTCTCACGGGCGCTCCACCATGGCGAGCGCACGCGTCTCCTCGGCGTCGATCGGACCGCTCGACGCCATCTGGTCGCTGAACTCGACGCGATCCCGGTCGCCGGTCGCGCGGAACACCTCGACCAGGTCCACGAAACGGCCGCCCTCGACGACGATGTCGCGGACCGGCATCGCCGGGCCGCCACCGGCCTTGGGCGAAAGCCTTGCGCGCCAGCCGGCCTGGCGCGCCTCGCGCTTGAAGACGAACACGTCCGACAGGCCGTCGAGATCGCCGGCCAGCGCCGCGGCGAACACCTGATACAGCCTGGCGATGAAGGGGACTTTGGCCGCGTCGAGCCGGCTGACCGCGCCGCCGGCCGCCTGCTGCACCAGGCCGCCGGCGCCCATCACGGTCAGCATCGCGAACGGCGCGCTCGCACGCCATATCAGCCCGCGGCCGGACACCAGCGTGAAGACGCCGTCGGTCCGCAGCGGCTTGTCGAAGCCCTCGAGAAAGCGCAGCTGCGTGAACTTCCCGCGCAGCACGGTGCCCGGCGGCAACGGCGACATCTGCGCGCGGGCCGGCGCGACGAGAATCGCGAGGCCACCCGCGCAAGCCAGACGACGACCTATCACAGCAGCGCCCGCACGCGCTCGACGAGGATCGCCGGCGACTCGAAGGACATCTCGCCGCTGGCGATCTCGACCGCCAGCTGCGTGGTTTGCGCCTTGGTCAGCACGGCTCCCGACGCCTCGTCGATCACGCGATAGTCGATGCGGATGCGGTTCTCGTATTCGACCAAGGTGGCGCGCACGACGAAGCGCTGACCCAGGGTGATGGGCTTCACGTACTTCACGCGCATGTCGACGATCGGCCAACCGAAACCGGAGGCTTCCATTTCCCTGTAGTTGTAGCCGATCTTGGACAGCAGCGCGGAGCGCGCCTGCTCGAAGAACTGCACGTAATTGCCGTGCCAGACCACGTTCATCGGGTCGATCTGATAGAATTGTGCCTGCAAGGAGATTTCTGCCGAGATCATCGAGCGGGCTCCGCCCAGAAGTCGAAGAAGTTATACCACTGGTAGGGATCGGCGAGAGCCTGCGCCTCCAGCCGCCTGGCGTATGCCGCGGCATAATCCGCCAGCGCCTCGCCGCGCCGGCCGCGCGGCAGCACGATGCGCTCCGCGAAGCGTTCGACCGAGAGGCTGAATCGCTCGCCGTCCCGACGACAAAACATGAGGTAGACCGGGCAGCCAAGCAGCGCGGCCAGGATGTACGGCCCTTGCGAGAAAGCCGCCGGCGAGCCCAGGAACGGCACGCTGCTGACGCGCTGCCCGCCACCCACCGGCGTGCGGTCGCCGGCGATGAACAGCCAGTCGCCCTTCTCGATGCGCTCCTGCATGGCGATCGCAGTGTCCGGCCCCATGTCGGTGACCTGGAAAGTGTTGATCGCCGCCTCGGGGTTGAACTCCTTCAGCACGCGATTGTAGTTCCGCGCGTGGTGGGTATGGACCAGCACCACCAGCCGGCGGCGCGTCGCGGGATCAAGCGTGGCGCGCGTGACGTCGACATTGCCATGATGCGAGATGATGAACAGCGCGCCCTCCGCCGAAGCCTCGGCGGCGTGCAACGGCTCGACGTCGACCTCGACGACGCTGCCCGGCGGCAGCTTGCCGGCCCAGCCGGCGAAGGTGTCGAGGGCGCGGCCCATGAAGGAGCGGAAATGCCGGTAGCTGTCACGGAAGCCGACCTCCCGGCCCAGCGCGCGCCGCAGGAAATCGCGCGAGGCGCGACGCTGCTGGGTGCCCGTGAGATAGAAGTACAGGACGATCGGCGACAGCGCGATCATGCTGCCACGGCGCCCGAGTAGACCATAGAGGAAGGCGGCCAGCCGCAACCCCCAGTACAGGCCACGCTCAGCCAGCGCCGACCAATGGGTCGAGTCCCGGATCACGGGCGGCCGGTTGGCCAGCACGCGCGGCAGGGTCAGCACCATCGTTAGCACGAGGCGTGTATGCATCATCGTGATGCGCCAATTGTCCTTGAGATAATCGAAGTTCGACAGGTTGCCCGGCGGATAGATCACCCGCACGGGAATGCCGAGCATCGGCGTGCCGATCCAGAACAGCCGCACCAGGATCTCGGTGTCGAAGTCCATGCGCTGGCCGATCGTGGCGCGGTCATCGAGCAGGCGCCGCACGGCGGCCAGCGGATAGACGCGAAAGCCGCACATCGAGTCGCGAACCCGCAGCGACAGAGTCTCGATCCACACCCAGATATGCGTGATCCAGCGTCCCAGCTTGCGACCAAGTGGCACCGATCGATCATAGACGGCCTCGCCGCTCACCAGCGCCGTCGGGTGTCGCTCGGCCGCCGCCAGCAGGCGCGGCAGCGCCGCGAGGTCATGCTGGCCATCGGCATCGACCTGGATCGCGTGCGTATAGCCATCGGCAAGCGCGCGCCGGAAGCCGGCCAGCACGGCGGCGCCCTTGCCCTGGTTCACCTCCATGCGATCGACGACAAGCCCATGTTCCGGATCATGCAGCGCCCGCAGCGCTGACTTCGCTGGCTCGGCGCTGCCGTCGTCGATGACATAGGCCTTCAGGCCGGCCGCGCGTAGCGTCTCGAGGATCGACGGCAGGGCGCGCCAGTGATTATGGCTCGGCACGACGGCGCAGATGCGCAGGGTGCTCATGACGGACCAAGCGCGATCGAGCCTGAGGAGAAGACGGCCGCACCGTTGCGGTACTCGAAGGTCAATCGCGCGCCGCCCTTGGGTCGGCGCAGGAACAGCGACAGCTCGGTGTCGGGTCGCAGCACCTGACGGAACTTCACCTGGAAGGCTCTGCCGACCGCCAGGCCCGGCACGACATGCTGGCCGGCGAAGCGGATCGCCCAGTCGAGCAGCACGACACCGGCGACAACGGGATAGTCGGGGAAGTGTCCTTCGAGCTGCGCGAGGTCTCGAGGGATGCGCAGGCGCAGCTCCACACCGTCGTCCAGGCGACGGATCTCGCGTACTTCCGGCTCGCGCGGGCGTTCGCTCACGACTGACGTCGACCGAAGAGTTTCAGCAACGCGCCGCCGTCAACCTTACCCAACACGCTCGCGGGCAACCGATCGACGAAACGCCAGTGTCGAGGGAGGCCGGCGGTGGGATGCGCGGCCGCGAGCTCGGCGCGCAGCATGCGGCCAAATCGGAAAGCGCCCAGCCGGTCCCGCTCCGCGTGGCCGAGATCGGTGGTCACGATCGCCGCGCCCAGCCGCACGTTGTCGCCGCCCAGAGACACGATCGCCGCCTCACGCACCCACTTCAGCCGCGTCAGCGCCTCCTCCAGCTCGACCAAGCTCACGCGGTTGCCCTCGACCTTGACGATGCGATCGTCACGACCCAGCAGGCGGAAGCGGCCATCCTCCTGGATCTCGACCAGGTCGTCGATGACGTTGCCGTCGGCGCCGCCGCCGGCATAGGGCGAACGCACGCGCAACCGTCCGTCGGGATCGCATCGCACCGACACGGTGGGATAGGGAACCCACCGCTCGGCTTCCTGCGAGCGCCAGCGGTAGCCGACGACGCCGGTCTCGGTGCTGCCGAACATCTCCACGACATCGCAGCCGATGATCTCGCGCACGGTGTCGACGGCGGATTGCGGCAGGGGCGCGCCGCCACTCGTGGCGAAGCACGGCCGGCGATCGGCGGGCAGCGCGTCGAGCCCGCCCAGGCGCGTGAGATGCGCCGGGCTGCTGACCAGCACGCAACCGGCTTCGATCCGCGCCAATGTCGGCTCCCAGTATTCCTCGGTGCGTCCGCTGAACGGGCGGCCCGAGGCCAGCGGCCAGCACAGCCTGAAGGTCAGGCCGTAAAGGTGCTGATGGGTGGCCGTCGCCTGCACCCAGGCGTCGGGTGCCGCGACCGCGGCCAGCATCGCGTCGACCGCCCGCGCCTCGCTTTCGAGATCGGCCAGGCTCTTGCGGACACGCTTGGGCCGGCCTGTCGAACCCGATGTGAACAGGCTGACGATGGCGTTCGACGGATCGATGGCGGGAATCGTCACGGTCGAAGCTGGCCGCTTACGCAGCAACACCTGCTTCTCGATGCCGGGCCACACGCGGTCCGAGACGAGCAGATCGAAGCTCTCCTTCAGGCTCGCGACTGTCTCGGGATGCGTGTTGTGCGGCAGTAGCGCCTCGCCGCCAGCGTGCAGCGACGCCATCATGCCCACCGCGGCCCAGTAAGCGTCGTCGCAGATCAACAGGCCGCGGCGGCAGCCGGTTTCCCGCAGCGCCTCGATGGTCCCCGCCACATCACGCGCGAAATCGCCAAGCCGCATCGGCTGCCCGTCGATCGTCGCTGCGATGATGCGATTGGAGCAGCTCTGGCTGAACAACGCGGACAACGAGACCACGGACATCAGGCGCCCTGTTTGCGCAAGATGATGCGGCGAACGCCCATCTCTCCAACCAGCAGAATCCCGCTCAGGATGTAGGATAATACCCCGGTCCACAACGCCCAGGCCCGGTCGCTGCCATGCGTCGCCAGCGCCGCCGCGATGGCCGCGTTCAGCACCAGCCAGACGACCCATATCACCGTCAGGTTGCGGCAGTAGACGCGCAGGCCCTCGCTCACCGCCGCGCGGCGCACGCGCGCCATGCGCTCGATCAGGCTGGGCGGCGAAACCAGCGACTGGGCGAAGACGTAGGCCGCGGCGAGGCTCAACAGCACCGGATAGGCCTTGACGCCGAGATCCATGTCGAGCGCGGCCAGCGCCGCGAGGAAGACCGCGACGACAATCAGCGACAGGCGCCAGGGCTGGTTGCGGTCGGGCGCCGTCAACGCCATGCGGATGCCGACGAGCAACAACGCGAACAGCACGAAAAGCGACGGCGCGACCGTGCCGCCATAGAGCCATACCAGCGCCGGGTAGAGCAGGCTCAGCCCGGTAATGCCGATCAGGACCAGTCGTCTGGGCTCACGCCACCAGGAGGTCATGGACCCGGTCTACGACATCACCCACCGTCCTGACACTCTTGAATTCCTTGGGCGCGATGCGCCGCCCGGTCAGCTCCTGCAGCTTCACCACCAGATCGACCGCGTCGATGCTGTCGAGGTCGAGATCCTCGTACAGCCGCGCGTCGCGGCTCACCTTCTCCGGCGGAACTTCGAACAGCTCCTCGAGGTATTGCCGGAGCCGCTTATAGATCTCGTCCTGGGACATCTCCGCCTCTACTTCTCGCGGCCGGTCCGTACGAAAGCCGCAAGGCTGCGAACATTGGCGAAATGCTTTTTCAGCTCTTCCTTGGGACCCTCGATCTTGATGCCGAATTCCTTGCGCAGGGCGACGCCGATCTCCAGCGCGTCGATCGAGTCCAGGCCCAATCCCTCACCGAACAGTGGTTCGTCGACCTTGATGTCGGCCGGGCTGACCTCCTCGAGGTTCAGCGCGTCGACGATCAGCTCGCGAATCCGCAACTCAAGATCAACTGTTTGCAAGTCGCTCATTGTAATAGCCCTCAAGGCTGCGCACCAATGTCCGCGCAGCGATCGATCGATGTTCGTGAACGCTCCAGGTCTCGCCGTGCAGCAGGCCACCGGAGGAAATTCGGAAATGCGGCCGCCGTTCGGGAATCGCCCACCACGGATCGCCCTTGGCCAGCGTCGCCGGCACGCAGGTGATGAGCACGTAGCGGATGTCGGCGCGCAAAAGGGTCGCGATGTGGGCGAAGCCGCGTTGGAAACGCACTCTCTGGTTGGGCTTGGTGCGCGTGCCCTCGGGGAACACCACCAGATTGCGACCTTCGTCGAGAGCGGCCTTGCAGGCGGCGACAAACGCTTCCGGTTCGAGGTCGTTACGGATGTAGCCGGCGCCACCGACCACGCGGCCGAGGAACGGATTGGAGAAAAGCGCGCTCTTGACGATGCACTGCGCCTTCGGCGTCAACGCCATCAGGAAGACGACGTCGAGCAGGGTCGGATGGTTGGCGACCAGCATCACGCCCTTGGCGTTCTTCAGATCCTCGACGCCGACGGCGTCGAAGTCGAGGATACGCATGCCGCGCAGGCACCACAGGAAGACCTTGAAGGCGAAGCGGATCAACGACTGGTAGCGCTCGCGCCGTTTCAGCGGATCTCGCGTGAACAGGTCGATCAGCGGGAAGCCGACCACCGCGATGCACAAGCCGCCGATCGAGAACGCCGCGAAAGCGAGCCCTGTTCCAGCGAGGCGCCAGGCGAAATCGGCCCCCTTACGCAGCACGGCGCCACTCCCAGCGCATGCGATCACCGACCGACGTGGCCGACGGCGCACCCGACAACAGGAAGCGCAGGAAGTCGTGCGCACCCGACGGGCTCTGATTCTCATTCCCGCCACGCGCGACCATGCGCAACGACAGCGTGCCGGTGCCCGGCCGCCCCGGGCGCAGCGCCAGCACGACGACCAGCGGCAGCAGCGCATCGTCGGCTTCACGGAAGGCGTCGTAATCGGCAGGCAACTTCTCGTCGCCATAGATCAGCATCACCGGCTCGTCCGGACGCTCGGCAAGGCACGACGCCGACTCGACCAGGCTGTAGCCGAAGCTGTCGCGTCCCGCCGACAGCGCCGTGTGCCCTGCCCGGTTCCTGGCTTCGATCGACAGCAGCCCGATCAGGGCGTGGTGGATCGACAGGCTGAAATCAGTTGGTGACGGGGTCTGACGCGCCTCGATGTCGGCGAATATCCGCGTCGCTCGGCCGAGTTCACCATGGCGCGTGCCAAAGACGTAGCGCGCTTCGCCAACGGTAGCGGCGCAGGCCAGCGCACAGCTGATCACCTTCTGGCCGAAAGGACTCAATCGACGGCGCAGCATCATCGGCAACGGCGGAAGCGGCTCGCCGTCGGTCGCGGTCGGCCGTTCAGGCGCGCCGGCCCAGTCGCGCCAGGCGGCCCGGCTCTCCAGGGTCGGCGCCCACGCGAACCAGTCCGCGACCTCGAAGCGCATATCCCCGTGAACGCTTGCCATGGCCGTTGTCACCCCCGCCCCCGATCTCCCCTCAGGTAGAAGCGCCCTTCAGGCGTCGATCGATTTCCTCCTCAAGCGCCCGAACGCGTACGTTGTACTGGCGATGGATGTAACCACCGCTTTCCCTGAGATTGGTCGAGCTCTGGAGTCGGATGCTATAGGCCTGCCCCGTGATCAGGACGGCCACGATGGCCGAGTGTCTGCCTCCCCATTCGATGGTGCCCCGCAACTCGCCGGGACCCGCCTTGTCGACCTTCCAGGCTTTCGCGACCATCGCCTGATCAATGCGGCTCTCGATCTGATCGGGGCTAAGGCCGCGCGCCGCCGCCGGAAGTGGTTTGTTTTGTACAGTGTAGATCGTCTCTTGCTGGTGACTGCACGCAGCCAACAGCACGCACAGGCCAATGCTGGCGACCGTCCGAATCCAGCCAATAGTCATTAGTTACCCCCCAAAACACATCCCGCCTTGGGCCCGCCGACGCACAGCTTCGGGTACCTATACGCTGCCGAAGCCTAAGGTCACCGTCGTCGCGGACACGGGCGAAATGCGCCCTGCACTGCATCCCTGTCGCCGGGTCCTTTCCCCGCACGCCGCTCTTAATGACGGCGACCTTATTCTTACCCTTGGGGCGGCTCCGATCAGTCGAGCTTCACGAGGTCGCCCTTCAAGGCGACTCCTGCCACAACCGCCCCGAGATTGCACTCGTACGAATCGTCGCTGGCGATCTCCCGGCGGCGAAAATAGCTCACCACGCCGATGACAGCGTTGGCGCCCACCGAGCGTGCCCGTTTCTGC
>CAYTFW010000045.1:0-36223 GCA_964437145.1 uncultured Rhizobiaceae bacterium | reverse complement strand
TCTTCCGCTTCACCCAGGCCGGCTCGGAAGTGTCGGCGCTGCTCGGCCGCATCCCGTCGGCGGTGGGCTATCAGCCGACCTTGTCGACCGACATGGGCGCGCTGCAGGAGCGCATCACCTCGACCAAGAAGGGCTCGATCACCTCGGTGCAGGCCATCTACGTGCCCGCCGACGACCTGACCGATCCGGCGCCCGCCACCTCGTTCGCCCACTTGGACGCGACCACGGTGCTCAGCCGCTCGATCGCCGAGCAGGCGATCTTCCCGGCCGTCGACCCTCTCGACTCGACCTCGCGCATGCTCGACCCGCGCGTCGTCGGTGACGAGCACTACAACACGGCGCGCGCCGTGCAGCGCGTGCTGCAGCAGTACAAGTCGCTGCAGGACATCATCGCCATTCTCGGCATGGACGAGCTGTCGGAAGAGGACAAGTTGGTCGTGGCGCGCGCGCGCAAGATGCAGCGCTTCCTCAGCCAGCCCTTCCACGTCGCCGAGGTCTTCACCGGCACGCCCGGCGTGTTCGTGAAGCTCGAGGACACCATCAAGGCCTTCAAGGGCATCGTCGCCGGCGACTACGACGACTTGCCCGAGGCGGCGTTCTACATGGTCGGTACCATCGAGGAGGCCGTCGCCAAGGCCAAGAAGATGGCGGCCGAGGCGGCCTGAGCTTAGAGCGACCGGTCGCGGAGGGCCGTTGAATGGCCAAGGTGGCGTTTTCCCTGGTGATGCCCGAGCGCGAGCTCGCGGCGACCGAGGCCGACATGGTGATCGTGCCCGGCGGCGACGGCGATTTCGGCGTCCTGCCGGGGCATATCCCCATGATCTCCACCGTCCGCCCCGGCGTCATCGAGGTGCAGGACGGCGGCAAGACCACGGCGCGCTTCATGGTGGCCGGCGGTTTCGCCGAGGTCACGCGGGAGCGCTGCACGGTGCTGGCCGAGGAGGCGCAGCCCTTCGAGGATGTTTCCGCAGACCAGCTCGCCAAGCGCCTGCGCGACGCGCAGGAGGCGCTGGCCGAGGCCGCGCCGGCGGCCCGTTCCGCGGCCGAGAGGGCCGTGTCCGTGGCGCAGGACCTCCAGCGCGCCTATGCCTACTACGCGGCCCGCTGAATCCTCTTCAGTGGGGATACCCCCACTGCCTAACGGGTTGAAATCCCGGCCTTAAGCAACTTTATTTCTGTAGACTTGGTTACCCGCCCGCCCTACCGATAGGGGCAGGGACCGGATACGTCCAAGGCGTGGCCCATGAAGAACTGGACGCTAGACGACATCGACTGGGACCGGTTCGACCCGAGCAAGGTCGATCCCGAGCTCCTGAAGATCGTAAAGGCGGCGGCCATGGTCGAGCGCAACGGCGTCGACTATGGCGTTTATCTGGGCAATGTGTTCGCCGACGATCAGGAGTTCAAAGACCTGGCGCCGATCTGGGCGCAGGAGGAGGTCGTGCACGGCATGGCGCTGGGCCGCTGGGCGCGGATGGCCGATCCGTCCTTCGACTTCGATGGCGCCTTCAAGACGTTCACCGAGAGCTACAGCCTGCCGCTCGAGGCCACCACATCGGTGCGCGGCACGCGCGCCGGCGAGCTGATGGCGCGCTGCATCGTCGAGAGCGGCACGAGCACCTTCTACGCGGCGCTACGCGATCGGACCGACGAGCCGGTGCTGAAGCAGGTCTGCGCCTTCATCGCCGCCGACGAGCTGCGGCACTACAAGCTGTTCTACACCCACATGCGCCGCTACCTCGAGGTCGAGAAGGTGGGCCGCTGGGGCCGTATGCGCGTCGGCCTGGGCCGTCTGCGCGAGGTGGAGGACGACGAGCTGGCCTGCGCCTACTACGCGGCCAACGCCGCGCCGGGCGAGGCCTATGATCGCGGGCGCTTCGCTGGCGAGTACATGCGCCGCGCCTACGCGATCTACAAGCCGGGCCATCTCGATCGCGGCGTGGCGATGATCCTGAAGGCCGCCGGCCTGCCGGCCAACGGTCGTCTGCGCGACTGGGTCACGCGGCTGGGCTATCGCCTCCTGCGCAGCCGCGTCGCCAAGTTCAATCGCGCCGCCGCGGCGGCTTGACGTCGTCGCTCGCCAAGGCGGGCGACAGGGCGCCGCTCAATCCACCAGGTCGGCGAATTCGCGCACCACGGCGCTGTAGACATCGCGCTTGAAGGGCACGATCAGGCTCGGCAGTTCGGAGGCGCGCGCCCACCGCCACGCGCGGAACTCGGGATGCGCCGTGTCGAGCCGGATGTCCTCGTCGCTGCCGGTGAAACGCAGCGCCGCCCATTTCTGAGCCTGGCCGCGATAGCGGCCCTTCCACATGGTGCGCGCCAGGTCGGGCGGCAGCTCGTAGGCGAACCAGTCGGCGCTCATGCGCAGGAGCTCGGCCTTGGCGGTGCCGATCTCCTCTTCCAGCTCGCGCAACGCCGCCAGCTCGGGCGTCTCGCCGCGATCGATGCCGCCTTGCGGCATCTGCCAGGCGTCCATGCGGGTATCGAGGCGCTGGCCGACAAAGACGCGCCGATCCGGCCCGATCAGCATCATGCCGACGTTCGGACGGTAGCCTGGAGGGACGCTGGCCGAACGGAACATCCGGCGTCAGCGCGCCGCGGCGGCCGGTGCCGGCGATTGCATGGCCCGCAACAGGCGCTGTTGGCAGATTTCGCTGCACTCGGTCACGCCGGTCACTGGTGCAAGCAGGATGCCGCGCGTCCGCGCGCCCGGGGCCCAGGCCGCGATTCGGTCGATCGCCAGCGGCCGCGCCAGCGACCACCCCAGGCCGAAGCGCGCCGCGCGCGCGTATTTTTCGACCTCGACCAGTCCGGCATCGACATCGGCCGCCGTGGTCTCGCGGCCATTGGCGTTGAAGCGGTCGACCCAGGCGATGGGGCTGTCGATATCGGTCGAGTAGGGGATGCCCAGCTCGCGGCTGATCGAGTGCACCAGCGACTTGCCATTCCAGCGCTCGAACTCCAGCACCAGCAGGCCGCGATCGCGGATCTCCTGCAGCAGCGGCCGCAGCGTGGCGCTGTCCTCGAGCATCGGGTTGGGCAGCAGCGCCACGCCGACATAGCCGGTGGCCCTCGCCAGCACCGCGTGCAGGCGGCGCATATTCTCGGCCGGCGCGAGACCCTTCTGCAGCGGCGGCATGCCGCGCTCCGCGGCGCCCTGCGGGTTCAGGCTCGGCAGCATCAGCAGGGCTTCCAGGCCGCGCTCGCGCGCGCGCTGGATCCAGCGGTCCAGATTCGGCGTCTCGGGCATGAACACCAGGGTCGCGCCCGGTGGCAGCGTCTCGACCGCTTTCTGGGTCAATGGCTCGTTCAGCCCGATGCCGATGACGGCCATGCCCAGGCGCGGTCGTTCGCGATCGAGGTGGTCGAAGTCGCTGGCGTAGGCCAGCCATGGCATGCAGCCATTGCCGGCGACGCGCGGCAGGCGGCCGGCCGGGCCGGCTTCGATCATGTCGGCGGCGTCGGTGCCGACGGGACACTTGCCGACTCGGCGGCCGGGCACCGGCGGCTTTTCTGGCGGCGGCAGCGGCAGGCCGTTGGCGGCGATCAGATTGATCGGGGCGTCGTCGGCATCGGCTGCCGCGGTCGGCGATGCCGGCGGCTGTGCGCCAGATCCCGGTGATGCGGCGGGTGGCGGCGGCGCGATGGTAGCGGGCAGTACGGGAGCCGCCGGCGGCGGCGCGGGCGCCGCCACGGAGGGCGCTGCGACGGGGGGCGCTGCCACCGAGGGCGTCGGCGCGCTGGTTGTCGGTGCGGTGGGCGTTGGCGCGGTCGGTGTCGGCTGTGGATCGGTGGTCGACGGCGCGGCTGCCGTCGCGGGGGCGGCGGGCGGCGGCGGCGCGGCCGCGCTCGGGGGCTCCGGCATCTTCACCGTTACCGAAGGCATGCGGACGGTGGTTGAGGGAGCCGTCGCCGGGGCCGGCGGTTGCGCCGGCGGCTGAACCTGGGCGAGCACGGCGGGAGGAGCGGGCGTGGCCTGCGCCAGCAGCTGCGCCACGGCCTGACCGGCCAGCGCCGGCTGGCCGGCGGCTGACGGCCGATAGCTCGAGAGATGGCCGAGACTGAGCGCACCGGCACCCAGCAACAGGGCGCCGGCGATCGTGTAGGCGACGTAGATCCCGGTGCCACGCGACGTGCGGGGCGCGGGCAACCGGCGGTCGAGGGTGGAATCCTCGCTCATCGGTCGCCCCCGGCCCTCACGTCACTTGTCGCGGTTGCCGTAAAGCGCGATGCCGCGCACCAGGTCGAGCGCGCGCAGCAGCTGGTAGTCGATGGCCTGCTCCGCCGGCGGCTGGCCTTCGCCCGGCTTGGCCTCGTCGGGCTTGCCGGCGTCCGGCTTGGCTGCGTCGGGCTTGGCTGCGTCGGTCGGGGGCTTGGCCGGCGCCGCGCCGTCGGGCCTGCCGCGCGGATTGTTGATCGAGCCGCGCAGGTTCTCCTCGCGAATGCGGTCCTGCGTACGGATGGTCTCGATCTTCGACTGCTCGACCTCGATGTCCGGCTTGATGCCGTCCTTCTGGATCGAGCGGCCCGAGGGCGTGTAGTAGAGCGCCGTGGTCAGGCGGATCGCGCCGCCGCCGGTCACCGGCATGATGGTCTGCACCGATCCCTTGCCGAAGGAACGCGTGCCCATGACGATCGCGCGCTTGTGGTCCTGCAGCGCGCCGGCGACGATTTCCGAGGCCGAGGCCGAGCCGCCATTGATCAGGATCACGACCGGCCGACCCTCGGCGAGATCGCCGGGCTTGGCCTCCCAGCGCTGCACGTCCTCTGTCTTGCGCGCGCGCGTGGACACGATCTCGCCGCGATCGAGGAAGGCGTCGGACACCGAGATCGACTGGTCGAGCAGGCCGCCCGGGTTGTTGCGCAGGTCGAGCACCACGCCCTTCCACTTGGTGCCCAGCTCCTTCTTGAAGTTGCTGAGCGCTTCCTGAAGGCCGGCCGTGGTCTGCTCGGTGAACGAGGTGATGCGAATGTAGCCGATGTCGCCGCCCTCGACGCGCGCGCGCACCGAGCGGACCTTGATCACGGCGCGCGTCAGGGTGACCTCGAAGGGGTCCTTGCCGGCGCGCCGGACGCCCAGCTTGATCGTGGTGTCGACCCGGCCGCGCATCTTCTCGACGGCTTCCTGCAGGGTGAGACCCATCACCGGCTGGCCGTCGAGCGTGACGATCAGGTCGCCGGGCTGCAAGCCGGCCTTGGCGGCGGGCGTGTCGTCGATCGGCGAGACGACCTTGACGACGCCGTTCTCCATGGTGACTTCGATGCCCAACCCGCCGAACTCGCCGCGCGTCTGAACCTGCATGTCCCGGAACGATTTCGGGTTCATGTAGGAGGAGTGCGGATCGAGCGAGGAGAGCATGCCGTTGATGGCGTTCTCGATCAGATCCTTCTCGTTGGGCGGCTCGACATAGTCGTTGCGCACCCGCTCGAGCACGTCGCCGAACAGGTTCAGCTGCTGATAGATCTCGCTGCGATCGGCCTTTGGCTTGCCCTTGTCGTCGGGCGCCTTGGTCTGGGCGAAGGCGGCGGGAAGGGTGAGGAACAGAGCGACCGCGGTGGCGGCCGTCAATCGACGGAGTGTCATGGGCTTTGGTCCACCTTTGCCCGATGACCGGGACGTGAAGGTTCTGGGGCGAAAACTACAGCGCGACCGGTGTCCGCCTCAAGGCCGGCAGGCAGGGCGCGCGAACTCGTGAGCGGCGTGCTCCTCACGCGACCGCCGCCGTGGGGGCCGGCAGGACCGGTGTGCGCGGCGTCGTGCGCAAGAGCGAGGCGCCGGTCATCTCGGCCGGCTGGGCCAGGCCCATCAGGCGCAACACGGTCGGCGCGACATCGGCCAGCCGGCCGTCGGCCAGCGAGCGGATCTCGGCCGGGCCGTTGTAGAGCAGCGCCGGCACGCGGTTGAGCGTGTGCTGGGTGTGCGGCTGGCCACTCTCGGGGTCGAACATCTGCTCGACATTGCCGTGGTCGGCGGTGACGAACAGGCAGCCGCCGACGCGCTTGACCGCAGCCATCAGGCGGCCGAGGCAAGAATCGACCGTCTCAACGGCCTTCACGGCGGCGGCGAAGACGCCGCTGTGGCCGACCTGGTCGGCGTTGGCGTAGTTGACCACGACCAGGTCGAACTTCTTCGAGTCGATCGCCTCGATCAGCCGGTCGGTGACCTCGACGGCGCTCATCTCCGGCTTCAGGTCGTAGGTCGCGACCTTGGGCGACTGCACGAGAATGCGCTCCTCGCCGTCGAACACGCGCTCCTCGCCGCCGTTGAAGAAGAACGTGACATGCGCGTACTTCTCGGTCTCGGCGATGCGCAATTGCTTGCGGCCGGCACGCGACACCGTCTCGCCCAGGCCCATCGCCACCGACACCGAGGGGAACAGCACGCCAAGGAAGGCGTTGAGCGCGCTCGAATACTCGACCAGGCCGAGCGCCGCGGCGAACGACACCAGGCGGCCGCGGTTGAAGCCGTCGAACATCGGGTCGAGCAGCGCCGTCAGCATCTCGCGCGCGCGATCGGCGCGGAAATTGCCCATCAGCACGCCGTCGCCGTCCTTTATGCCGGCGTAGTCGCCGATCACCGTTGGCAGCACGAACTCGTCGGTGAGATCGGCGGCGTAGCCCTGGGCGACCGCTTCGTCCGGCGTCGCCGCGCGCGCGCCTTTGGCGTCGACCAGCGCTTCATAGGCTTTGGTGACGCGATCCCAGCGCTTGTCGCGATCCATGGCGTAGAAGCGGCCGTCGACGGTGCCGATGCGGATCGGCAGGCCGGGCTTGAGCGACTGGGCGAAGGCGGCGAGATAGCCGCGGGCGCTGCGGGGCGGCGCGTCGCGGCCGTCGAGGAAGGCATGCACGCGCACCGGCACACCCGCAGCGGCGACGATATTGGCCAGCGCGGCGATCTGGTCCTGATGGCTGTGCACGCCGCCGGGCGATATCAGGCCCATCAGGTGGCAGGTGCCCCTGGACGCCTTCAGTCTGTCGATGAAGGCCAGCAGCTCGGGATTGGCGGCCAGCGAGCCGTCCTGGATCGCCTGGTCGATGCGCGGCAGGTCCTGCATGACGACCCGACCGCCGCCGAGATTCATGTGGCCGACCTCGGAATTGCCCATCTGGCCGGATGGCAGACCGACATAGAGCTCGGAGGCGTCGATCAGCCCCTGCGGGCAGGTCGCGACCAGGCGATCGAAGTTGGGCTTGCGTGCCGCGGCGACCGCGTTGTCGGCCGGCTCAGGGCGATGGCCCCAGCCGTCGAGGATGCACAGGACGACGGGACGCGGGGCGGACTCGCTGGCGGCGGGCATCACCGGCCCTGCGACGCGCCGGCGACGATGCTCGGGCGGGCCCGGAGATCCTCGACCGACTGGAACTTGTTGGGGCAGTTCAGCTCGGTGGGGTCGGTGTTCTCGTCCTGGCTCGGCACCTCGATGGCGCAGAACACGAACTCGCCGCGCGGCTCGCCGTCGATCGTGATGTGATAGGTGTAGGTGCCCGGCGGGTCGCCCTCGATGATGCACCACGAACGCTGCATGAAGCCGTCGCGCACGGTCTCGCGCATGCGTGTGGTCGCCCGCGTCTTCTCGGGATTGACCTCGGTTTCGGGCCCGGCGATCACGTCCTTGGCCGGCTGCGAGGTCTGCAGCACCTCGACCATCTGCACGCTGCGGTCGGGCCCGCCCAGCCACATGCGCCAGCCGAAGCACGCCTTGTTGATCAGCAGCGGGATGGCGTTGGTCTCGAAGTAACGGGTCGTGCCGTCCTTTTTGGTGATCGACACATAGGGGATGCTGCGCTGCTTGCCCCGGCTGCGGTCCTGCGCCTGGGCGCCCGCAATGGTCAGGAGCAGGAGGGCTGACAGGCCAGCGGCCAAGGTGGTGTACACGCCGGCGCGGCGGAGGAAGAAGGGCGGTTTGCGCATGGTACGAATGTAAGCGAAGTTTTCCGGCAGAAAAGCGGCAAGACGGGCCCGCGGGGCTTCCGTCGCACGATAAGGTCCTCCGTGCAAACTGAGAAATCGCCCGCAACCTCATGAAATGATTGCCCCGATGTCAGGTTCGCAGGATACTGCGCCCGACTTCCCGGCGGACAAGAATCGACAGGCAGCCACAAGGCGCCGCCGCCGGCCAATCCCACCCCCCGGGAGCGGCATCATGAGCGCGCGTTCGATCTGTTTTCTGTCGATCCTTGGCCTGGCGGCGCTTGTCCTGGCGACGCAGGCGTCGCATGCCCGCGGCCTGGCGCCGGGCGAGGCGGCGCCGCCGTTGCAGACCTTGGATCTCACCCGGCCCGGCCCCCGGCCGTCCGCCGTTACCCAGCGGGCGGCACCGCCGGTGAGCGCCACGCCCGCCAAGCCGCCGACCAAGGCGGCGCCGGCCAAGGGCAAGCCGGCGACCCTCGTGGCGACCAGCCCGGCCAGGAAGACCACCAAGGCGCCGCCGAAGCTCATCAAGGGCAAGCCAGTGGACCGCTGAAGGGAGGTGCCTATGCCCCGCACCGGCTTGATCCTGGGCGCCCTCGCGACCCTGTTTTTTGCGACATCGGCCGCCGCGCAGACGATCGCGGCGTGCCCGCCGCGCATGGGCGGCACGCCGCATCCGGGCCCCTACAACATCTATTTCGACTTCGGCAAGTCGACGCTCGATCCGCAGCAGACCGCCGAGGTGCGCAAGCGCGCCAAGCAGGCCAAGGACATCTACGTCACCCAGATCTGCCTGGTCGGCTTCGCCGACAAGGTGGGCGATCCCGCCGCCAACAAGCGGCTGGGCCTGGCGCGGGCGCGCACCGTCGCCAACCTGCTGATCGGCGACGGCTTCGCGGCCAACAACATCGTCATGGACACCGGCGGCGAGGCCTATGGCCGCTTCAACTTCGGCGACGTCGACCGCAACAAGGCCGACCGCCGGGTCTCGATCGTCTTCAATCGCTGAAGCCGGCACGCCGCCTACTTCACCGGTATGCGGCCGCCCTTCATCATCAGCGAGCCGTCGCTGGCGAAGGTGCCGACCTTCGTGCCGGTCGGGTTGGTATAGGTCTGGCCGGCGTAGTCGGAGGGCTTGAGCTCCTTGACGTAGCGCGCGCGGCGGCTCCAGCCCTCGGTCTCGCTGTAGACCCGGAAGGTGCCGAGCTTGTAGGCGGCCGACGCTTCGAGGCCGAAGCTCAGCGGCAGGTCGACGGTCAGCAGCTCCGGCTCTTTCGACGTGAAGCCCTGATACGTCGACTTGCCGTTGTTGAGGATCTGGTTCATCAGGTCGACCCGTTTGGGATTGAGGAAGTTGTCCTGCGCCTGCCCCCATTCGGCGAGCGCCTTGTACTTGTCCCAGTGCTTCACGCCGCCGATCAGCGCGCTCCACTTGGCGCCGATCGACAGGTCGATGCCCCAATCGCTGATCTCCCGCTTGTTCATCTTCTTCACGTCGGGGCAGCCGGTCAGCAGCATCATGGTCAGGCCGACCGAGCCGCCCAGGCCCATGCCGATGCGCAGGCTGCTGACGCCGCACCAGAAATAGCCGCTCGGATCACCGACGTTGAACAGGAAGCCTTCGACATCCTCGAACCCCGGCCCCAAGGAGAGGCCGCCCTTGAAGCCAACCCCGAACCAGCACGTCGCATAATCGCCCATCTCTTCGCTCCCCCGCTTCGCCTTTGGCGCGCGAATACTCCGCCATGACGGCGAGCCCCACTGTTTCGTGGGGAACACCGCGCGGGGTTTTTCAGACGTCTGTTGAAATCGCCTAGCCGTCGGCCGCGAGGCTGGTGCGGATGCCGGTCATCTTGCCGCGATGGCCGCTCCAGTGCGCGCCGGCCGACAGGCCGCCATCGACGCCGATCGCCTGGCCGTTGACGAAGCGCGACTCGTCGCTGGCGAGGAAGAGGATGGCGTCGGCGATATCCTCGACCCGGCCGACGCGCGGGATCGGATGCACCGCGGCGAAAGCGGCGTCGACCTTCGCCGGCTCGGCCTCGATCGCCTGCGCGCCGACGCCCAGACCCTCCAGCACCATCGGCGTGATGGTGTAGCCCGGGCACACCGCGTTGGCGCGGATGCCGAACTCGCCCAGCTCCAGCGCCAGGCCCTTGGTGAAGTGCACCACCGCGCCCTTGGCCGTCGAGTAGTCGTGCGGCGTGGCGCCGGCCACGAGTCCCGCCGCGCTGGCGAGGTTGACGATGCTGCCGCTGCGCCTGGGCTTCATCACGGCGGCGGCGTGCTTGGCGCCATAGACCACCGAGCGCAGCAGCACGGCCATCGCTCGATCCCACGCCACCATGTCGAGCTGCTCGATCGGGATCGCGCCCTGTCCGCGGATGCCGGCGTTGCTGAGCAGGATGTCGAGCGGCCCGAAGCGGCGGCCGGCTTCGGCGACGGCGGCGGCGATGTCCTCCTCGCGCGTGACATCGGCGCGGCGATAGGCGGCGTTGCCACCCAGCGCCTTGGCGACCTCCTCGCCCTTGGCGTCCTGGATGTCGGTGAGCAGCACCTTGGCGCCCTCGGCGACGAAGCGCTCGGCGGTGCGCTTGCCGATGCCGCTGGCGGCGCCGGTGATCATCGCGACCTTGCCATCAAGTCTTCCGCTCATGCGCCACTCCCATTGTATCGCTTGGCGTAGTCGCGCTTCAGGTCGCCGACGATATCGGCCACCGTCTCGACGCGATCGATCGAGCCGATGCCCTGGCCGGCGCTGAAGATGCCCTTCCACGGCTTGGGCTCGTCGCCCAAGAGGCCGCGATAGCGATAGCCGTCCTCGCGTGGCTTCAAGGTCTTGGGATCGAGGCCGACCGAGATCAGGCTGGGCCTGAGCCAACTCGCCGTGGCGCCGGTCAACGCGTTGCTGATGACCAGATCGTCGATGCCGCTCTCGATAATCATGCGCTTGTGCTCGGGCTCGGCGAGACTTTCCGGCGTCGGGATGAAGCGCGTGCCCATATAGGCGAGGTCGGCGCCCAGCACCTCGGCGGCGCGGATGCCGACGGCATCGCCAATGGCGCCGCCCAGCACGATCGCGCCATCCCACCAGCGCCGCACTTCGCGCACGAAGGCGAAGGGCGAGACCGAGCCGGTATGGCCGCCCGAGCCCGAGGCGATCAGCCCCAACCCGTCGACGCCGTGATCGGCCGCCTTGCGCGCCAGCGCCGGGCTGGCGGCGTCGGCGATCACCAGCCCGCCATAGGCGTGCACCGGCTCGACGATGCGCTTGGGGCTGCCCAGCGCGGAGATCACGACAGGCACGCGATAGCGCACGATCAGCTCGAGATCCTCGGCGAAGCGCGGGTTGCTGGTGTGGGTGTTGATGTTGGCCGACCACGGCGCGATGTAGGCGGTCGGATCGGCGCGGCGCGCTTCGTCGAGCCGCGCGACGATCTCGTCGAACCAGACGATCAGCTCGGCGGTCGTGCGCCGATTG
The DNA here is from genome assembly GCA_964437145.1 of uncultured Rhizobiaceae bacterium. Taxonomy (GTDB): domain Bacteria; phylum Pseudomonadota; class Alphaproteobacteria; order Reyranellales; family Reyranellaceae; genus JAFAZJ01. The sequence continues at coordinate 24,824 of CAYTFW010000045.1, read as the reverse complement.
AACAGCGGAAACGAGCCGACGATGCCGGCCTTGCACGCCGCGACCACGAGATCGGGGCCGGAGATCAGGAACATCGGCGCGCAGATCACCGGCAGCGCCAGTTCTTTCTTCAGGCGCTCGACCGTCAGTTTCCCGGCGCTCATGGAAACTCCAGCACGGCCTTGCCGACCACCTTGCGATCGAGCAGCAGGCGCATGGCGTCGGCCACGCGCTCCATCGGCAGGCGATGCGAGATGTGCGGGCGCATCACGCCCTCAGCCGCCAGCTTCGGCATCGTCACCTTGTAATCCGCGGCATAAGACGGATCGTAACGCGCCGCTTCGCCCGCGCGCACGCCCAGCACGGTGAGGCACTTGATCAGGATGTGGTTGCTCATCAGCTTCGAGGGCCCGCCCGAGGTGAAGCCGATCACCGCCAGCCGTCCGCCGAACGCCGCGCAGCGCACCGACTTCTCCAGCACGTCGCCGCCCACCGGATCGTAGATCACGTCGGCGCCGCGGCCCTTGGTGATCTCCTTCACCGCGGCGACGAAATCGCCGGTGCGATAGTTCACGACATGATCGGCGCCACCATAGGCGCGCACGATCCTCAACTTCTCGTCGTCGCCGCCGGTGGCGATCACCGTCGCGCCGAGATGCTTACCAAGCTGCACGGCGGCGAGCCCGACGCCGCCGGTCGCGCCATGCACCAGCAAGGTCTCGCCCCGCTTCAGCGCCGCGCGATGCACCACACCGTGATAGGCCGTCTGCGCGCCGACCCGGAACGCCGCGCCCTCGGCGAACGACCAACCCTCCGGCACTTTCATCGCCAGCCCACTCACCGGCACCGCGACCTGCTCGGCGAAGGCGCCCGGCCGCTTGCCGAAGATCACGCGATCGCCGACCGACCAACCGGTGATGCCTTCGCCCAGCGCCAGAATCTCGCCAGCGGCCTCCATGCCTGGCGTGAACGGCAGCTCGGGCTTGTGCTGATACCCACCCGCGACCATCAGCACGTCGGGAAAGTTCATCGCCGCCGCGCGCACGCGCACCAACGCCTCGCCCTTGGCTGGTGCCGGGGCGGGCAGATCGACAATCTTCAGGACAGAAGGATCACCCAGTTGCTCGCACAAAACCGCGCGCATGCAGAACCTTGAATGTGAGCATCTCGCAGACGATAGCGGGCGAGCCGGAGAAGCGGAACGACGCAATTCCGCCGGTCAAACGGCGGCGCAAGTCGCGTCCGCTTCGTTGTCCTGAGCGAAGCGGGAAGTCCGCAGCCCGCCGAAAACGGAGCCCTCGCTGCGCTCGCGATCATAGGTTGGGCTTCGCTGTTGAGGCGTCAGGCCAGGGTGAAAACCCAGCATGGCTTGCTTTCCACTTCCGCTTTCGGGCTAACTCCAGACCACTTTCGCATTGGCCGAAGATCACACTTTCGAAACCAAATTGGACCAGTCTGGTGCCTCAGTGCGTATCAACTTCCTCCTTCCGGACTTCCTCAAGGACAAGATCAAGGAGTCGACGGAGTTCTACGAGCGGTTCCTTGCGGTCGAAGAGGACACGGCCCAGGATGCGTTCGCCTGTCGCGATTGAGACAATGCGGGGCGACGAACTGAGGGTTCGCGCCTATCTAGGAAGGGACGAGCAGCCATCTAGCAGCCGCTCTAAACGCGACAGATGGCCCCTGAAGGCTACATGATCGGCTACCACCATCCTCGCGTTAGATCGCACGCTTTCGATTGGCGGTGGTGCATAGCCTGGCCCCTTAGGAGGAGCGGGTGCCGTTGGAGTGTTGTGAAGGACGCCACGGTCAATGGCGTCGGCAACCTTGCCGGATAGGGCTCCGCTTTCCTCGACGCGCTTCCTGAGCTCCGTCAGTTCTCGGCTAAAGCTACTAAAATCGCAAAGCGGGGAAAGGGGCGCTGCCAGGCCCGCTGGAGGAAGCGCGGCAGGAACGTACGGAGGCAACGGGTTAGGTGGCGCGGGGACACGCGACGATTTTGACACGAGCCGCTCAGCAATCACCTTTGCCTCACTGGTCGCAGAGCTGAGTTCACCGCCTGAGTCCTTAAACATACGCTGAATTTCGTCCGTAGTATCGGCCCTGGCGTAGGGGCCAAGACGTACTCGAATCGAGCGCGCGGCATCGTCGGCCAAGCGTCGTTGCTTCTCAAGGTTCTGGCTAAGGTAGCGAAGGTCGGCAATCTCAGATGAAAGATCTTCCTTACGAGACTCGAGCAAGGATGCAACCAAAAGCAAGATAGCTACCAGAACACCGAGGCCCATATGCACATAGATCGGCGTTGTGCTCGGCGGCTTGGGCATTCTGTGCCCCGTCGGAACAGGTCTCGCAGCAGCTACCTCTCGTTGCTTCAGCAGCGAATAGCTAAGATAGATGAGCAGGACACCTAAGCCTGCAACGCCGACCTTCGCCAGCTCTACAAGGAAAAGCATTACCCCTCCCCAATGGCATCCGAGAGTACAAGCATTACGAGTGAGGACCAATAGTTAACGAACTCATATGACTACACCCCACCTCATCGGCGGCGTCGGCATGATCCTCCATGAAGGAGAGTTCTACGCCCGCCTCATCGACGTCATCGACATTGCTGACAACGACAAGCAGATCGAAACCTTAGACGAAGAACAACCAATAGCGCCCCCTGCGACAATGCGCATGCGGCGCGTCCCCCGGTCAAAACAGAGAAGCAGCGCCGCATCTGCCGAACCTGAGGCAAGCCCGGACACACGGCGCGTATGTGCCGCTGGACGAACGAAGCGGAGGAGGAGCGGAAGGACGGCAAGACCCTCCGGCAGCTCGTTCAAAGGGCGTCGACGCGGGCGACGGATACGAGGAAATCTCTACGAACTACCCAAGTATCCCCGCCGCCGCGATACACAAGGTTTACAGGGAGCTCACGGCCGACGCCTAGGCGTATGACTCTCACCCTCCTAGATGAGCCGCTTTCGACCAACCACGTCTACAAGCATTCATGCACTCGCGGCTACCTGCACAGCTACATGACGCCCGCGGGGCGGGATCGAAAGGAAAGCTATCGCGTTCGGCTTATGGGCCAGTGGTTCGGCGCTCCGCACACGACTCTCCTTCACATCACCGTCACCCTCTTCTTTGGCAAACGCCGCAAACGCGGCATCGACAACCAGTTCAAGCTCATCCTCAATGCGCTCACCGGCATCGTGTGGGAGGACGACAAGCAGGTCGTCGACCTACGCATCGTGAAGGCTTTCTGACGTACCGTTCGACGCGGTCGGTGTCTGGAAGCAGCCAACACAAAGGGCGCCTATTGAGTTCTGACCCTAGTCGAGCTCGAAGTCGTCCTTGTAGTCGATCTTCAGCGCCGGGTTCTGCTCTTCCTTCAGCAGCAGGCAGTCGCCAACCACCAGCACCTCGATCTCGCTGCCCATGAAGCAGCGGAAGGCGTCCTCGGGGGTGCACACGATCGGCTCGCCGCGCACGTTGAAGCTGGTGTTGACGATCACCGCGCAGCCGGTCTTGTCGCGGAAGCGCGCGATCAGGTCGTGATAGGCGGCGTTGGTCTCGCGGTGCACGGTCTGGATGCGCGCGGAGTAGTCGACATGCGTGACCGCCGGAATGTCGGAGCGCGGCACGTTGAGCTTGTCGATGCCGAACAGCGCCTGTTCCTCGGACGTCATCGCGCGGCGGCGCTCCGGGCGTACGGGCGCGACCATCAGCATGTAGGGGCTGTCGGCCTCGAACTCGAAGTATTGGCCGACATCCTCGCGCAGCACCGCCGGCGCGAAGGGTCTGAAGGACTCGCGGTACTTCACCTTCAGATTCAGCATCTTCTGCATCGAGGGCGAGCGCGCGTCGCCCAGGATCGAGCGGCCGCCCAAAGCACGCGGGCCGAACTCCATGCGCCCGCGCATCCAGCCGACCGCTTTCTGATCGGCCAGCGCCTGCGCCGTACGCTCGATCAGATCGTCGTAGGAAAGCTCGTGCACGACCGCGCCAGCGGCCTTCAGGCGTGCGGCCGCGTCGTCGTCGTAGCTCGGGCCGAGATAGGAGCCGGCCATGCCGTCGAGCTTGCCGTTGAGCGTGCGCGGCTGGCGGTGGAAGCCGTGATAGGCGGCGAAGGCCGAGCCGACCGCGCCGCCGGCGTCGCCCGCGGCGGGCTGCACCCAGATCTGGTCGAAGATGCCCTCGCGATGGATCTTGCCGTTGGCGACGCAGTTCAGCGCCACGCCACCGGCGAGGCAGAGGTTCTTCAGGCCCGTCTCCTTGCGCACCGAGCGCGCCAGGCGCAGCACGATCTCCTCGGTCACCGCCTGCACCGAGGCGGCGAGGTCCATCTCGCGCTGCGTCAGCAGCTTCTCCGGCGTGCGCGGCGAGCCGCCGAACAGCGCGTCGAACCTGGCGTTCGTCATGCGCAGGCCGGTGCAATAGTCGAAGTAGCTCTGGTCGAGGCGGAAGGTGCCGTCCTCCTTCAGGTCGACCAGATTGTCGAGAATGGTCTTCAGGAAGCGCGGCTCGCCATAGGGCGCCAGCCCCATCACCTTGTACTCGCCGGAGTTCACCTTGAAGCCGGTGTAGTAGGTGAAGGCGGAGTACAGCAGGCCGATCGAGTGCGGGAAGTGCAGCTCGCGCAGCATCTCCAGGTCGTGACCCTTGCCGTGCGCCAGCGACGTCGTTGCCCATTCGCCGACGCCATCCATGGTCAGCACGGCGGCTTCCTCGAAAGGCGAGGGGAAGAAGGCCGACGCCGCGTGGCTCTGGTGATGCTCGCCGAACAGCAGCTTGTTCTGCCAATCGAAGTCCGGCGCGTGCTTCTTCAGCTCGTCGCGCAGCAGGGTCTTCTGGAACAGCTTCTCGCGCAGCCACAGCGGGATTGCCATGCTGAAGGAGCGGAAGCCCCGGGGCGCGAAGGCGAGATAGGTCTCCAGCAGGCGCTCGAACTTCAGGAACGGCTTGTCGTAGAAGGCGACGTGGTCGATGTCCGAGAGCTTCAGGCCCGCATGGTCGAGGCAGTAGGCGACGGCGTGCGCGGGGAAACGCGCGTCGTGCTTCTTGCGCGTGAAACGTTCCTCCTGGGCGGCCGCCACCAAGGTGCCGTCGACGACCAGCGCCGCGGCGCTGTCGTGATAGAAGGCGGATAGGCCGAGAATACGCATCGGTCTCAGAAGATCGTGTAGATGAAGGGCGCGATCGCGCTGCCCTTGGTCAGCACCAACAGGCCGCCCAGCAGCACCATCATGATCATGATCGGCAGCAGCCAGAACTTCTTGCGGACTTTCAGGAAGTCCCAGATCTCTTTCAGGAACCACATCTCAGGACATCCCCTCAGAACTGCTTGCGCATCGTCTCGGGCGGCGGGCCCGGCGGATCGCGCTCGATCCAGTAGCTGCGCGCGGCGCGGTCGAACTTCAGGCGCAGGAGGTCCTTGCCGCGCGCGCGCAGGATCAGGCCGATCGGCACGACCGAGAGAAAGAACAGCAGACCCAGCACGATGGGCGCGACGATCCTGCCCAGCAGCAGGCCGAACTTGGTCCACAGCCGATTGAGCGGCGCCAGAATGCCGGGAAGGGCGAAGGAGACGATCAGGAACGCGCCCGCGATGCCGGCCGACCACGGCCACATCCAGCCGTGACGCCAGGCCGATATGCCGGCGACGATGGCGAAGAAGCCGGTGAACACCAGCCCGAACGAGCGGTTCGAGCTGCCGACGACCTCCTCTTCGCGCGCGAGGTCCTCGTGAAACCCGTGGCGTGACGCCATTCCCCGATCGTCTCCGTGCCTGTTCCCGTTCCGATCCAACCAGTCCCACCATACACCAACTCAGGGCCGGTACCGTGCGGCGAGTAGGCGGGCGAGGAACGCGTTGAAGCGCGGGTTCGGGTGCCCGTCGCCGGGTATGCGCATCTCCGCCGACGGCAATCCCTCGCGTTCGAGCACGTCTGACACCATCACCAGCGTCGCGCCCGACCGTTCGACCGCCGACACCATGCGCGGCCGGTACAGGCCATAGGCGTGATCGTCCGTCCAGTACAGCGCGGTCAGCCCGCAGCCGTAGCGCTGGGCGAGTTCGAGCCGGATTTCCGTCAGCAGCGCCTCGAAGAGCGCGAATTGATGGATGCTGCGGGGGATCGGACCGAGCACGCGCATGAGCTCGACATCGCGCATCGACGCCGACAGGCGCCGCTCGACGCCGCCGCGCCGCGCCGCCGCCTCGCGCAGGGTGCCCGTGTGGCGCGGCCGTCCGTCGGGTCCGATCTCGAACGCCGGCGCCGTGCCCCACCACCAGTCGCCCTTGTCGCCGGCGGCACGTGCGAGGTGGTCGTCGTTGACCCACAGGATGACGTCGCGGACCTTGCCGCGCACGGCGGCGTCGACACGGCCCGACCGCAGCTGCGCCAGGACGTGATGCGGACCGTAGGCCGATACGCCGAGATTGACGACGTGGAAGGCGCCGCCCGTGGCGGCGGCGAACCGGGCCGGCAGCGTGTCGGCATCGGCCACGCCGTCGCCGAAGGTGAAGGAATCGCCGAGGAACAGGATCGTGTCGCCCGGGCCGTCGCCGCCGGGCGTGATGCGCCGACCGTCCGCGTCCAGGGTGTAGGTGGCGTCGTAGATGACGCGGCCGTCGCGGGCGCGCACGCCGCGGATCGTGGCGGCGGGGCGCGGGATCCAGCCGGTGACGGGGTCGGCGACGAACAGCGGTTGCGGCTCCTCGCGCGGCAGGTAGAGATCGCCGGCGCCGGATACCGGCTTCACGAGTCGCAGGACGCCCTCGGCCATGAGCAGCGTCGTCAGCAGGGCCGCGACCAGGGTCGCGCCATTGCGCACCGCGCGGGTGCGCACGAGGAATGCGACCGCCACCGCGCCGGCCAGTGCCAGGAAGCTCGCCGCGACCGCCGACCCCGCCCAGCCGATTCCCACGGCGATGGCCAGCGCCACCGCCGCCACCAACGCCAGCCAGTGAAGGACGGGTCTCATCGTTCTACACGGCCGTACCGCGGACGGCCCGCATGTCCAGGAGAGTCGCCGCGACCGACGCGCCCGCCACGGCAAGCACCGCCGCCCGCACTCTGGAGTGGAGCGCCAGGATGCCGATCGCGATACCGGAAAAGCCCCCCGGGGCGAGCAGGATCCGAGGGCACGCCGCGCGCACAACCCTTTGCATGCCCCGTCACTAGCCAGTGGCCAGAGACGAGGCAAGCTGTGTAAGGCTGGGTTACTGAATGACCTTCCCCGGGGAGGGAAGCCGGCGGCTACCTACTCGGCGGCCCGCGCCGTTCCCGCCTCGGCCAGGGCGTGGCCCAGGATCGAGACCAGCATGCGGCGCATCACCGAAGCCGCGCCGCGCGGTTCCAGCCCGTACTGCAGGCGCAGATTGGCCCAGGTCTCCCAGTCCATCGCCGCGGTCAGCGCGTCGAGGGTTTCCTGACGGACCTGTGGCGGCAGGCGGTCGAGCTCGGGCCGCAGCACCTGCTCGGAGCGGAAACGGGCGTACATGCGGCCGGCGCGGGCGCGTTCCGCCAGCGACGTGGAGGCGGATTGATGGATCGCGGCCGAGCGCAGCAGCGGCATCAGGGTCTCGCAGATCTCGGCGCGCTGCTCGAGCAGGGCGCCGACCCGGTCGTCGAGCGAGGCCGATTCGGGGATCGCCCGGGCGAGCTTCAGCACGTCGCGCACGACACGGTCGGCGACGGCGATGAACAGCGCCTCGGTATCGGCGAAGTGCTGGAAAATCGAGCGCACCGAGACGCCCGCGCGGTCGGCGATCACGGCCGTGCGCGGCTGGGCCTCGCCCTCGCGGATCAGGTCGAGGGCGGCGCCGACGATGCGCTCGCGGGTCCGCTCGGACCGGAGGGTGCGCCCATCGACCTTGGTAGTTTGGACCGGCTTGGGATCGGTCAGGAGCGGCCGATCGAGCCGAATGGTGGAGTCGTCAACCATCCAATAATTGCTGTTCATGGTAAGCCTTAAATATAATTTTCAACTGCAATATCGGCTTACGTTATCTTCCACATCAAGGAGAAATGTTAAGTCACCATTAATCCAGCGTTATTTATTGCAGCCTGACAGAACGGCGTTGATCAGTCTACCCATTGTGGTCGTGGCGCGCTCAACCTCCAATCCCTGGCGTTGCCGCAGCGTGATCCAGCAATCCCAGCCGGCCGCGATCTGCAACGCATCCAGGATTTCGGCTTGTGTCGCAGTGGGTAACGAGGCGAGTTCGCCATGGAAAATAGCTTCCAGGCGCCGGCGCATAGCTTCGCGATGAAGCTCCGCGCGCTCGACCAGCGAGGCCGGCGGCGGGTTGAGCTGGCGGCCGGCGAGGACCACCGGCATCAGGCGTTCGTAGAGGCGCCCCTGCTGCTCGGACAAGTCCCGTACGCGCTCATCCAGCGTGCCGTCGTGGTCGATGTCCCGCCGCGCGCCCTCGAGATCGTCGATGATGGCGTCGACCACGGCGATGAACAGCGTCTCGACGTCCTGATAGTGCTGGAACACCGAGCGGACCGACACCTCGGAGCGGCGCGCGACATCGGCGACCTTGGGCAGGCGGGCTTGTTCCTCGACCAGCGCGCGGGCGCCGACGATGATCTTGCGACGAGTGCTCTCGGCCCTGAGGTTGCGACCATCGATGCGCGGCGCGACGGGCATATCGGAAACGGCGTGGATCGACATGATCGGGATATCTCCAACGATGGCGCACGGCCCGGAATCGTGAACGCCCCGGCCTGGCTTCTCAGCGGCTGACGGCGTCCGCAGATCGGAAAGACGCGGCGCAACGTCCGTCGTGTCGCTCGCGCCATGTCGCGCGCGGCGATACGCTGCCCACCGTAGCGCGTCAGGACGGCGGGGTATCGACGATCCGCGCCATCTAGGCGGGCTTTGTGTTCGGATCAAGGCCGCCTGGCCTCAGCGATCGTCGCGTCAGTCATACGGGGACCGGAGAACAGTGGATGCCGGATAGGATCGAAGCGGTGTTGTGGGATTTCGGCGGCGTGATTCTCAGCTCGCCATTCGACGCCTTCGCGACCTATGAGCGTGAAGCGGGTCTTCCCGAAAATTTCATTCGTGGCCTCAACGCGCGAAACCCCGACACGAACGCCTGGGCGCGGATGGAAAGAAGCGATATCAGCCGCGACGAATTCGTCGTCGCCTTCGAGGCCGAGGCGCGCGCCGCCGGCCATGCGATCGACGGCCGTCGCGTGCTCGCCTCGATCAGCGGCGAGATCCGGCCGGCGATGGTCGAGGCCCTGCGTCGCGTGCGGACGCGTCACCGCGTCGCATGCATCACCAACAACATGAAGGCGGGCGACGGTCCGGGCATGGCCGCCTCGCGGGAGCGCGCGCGACAGGTCGCCGAGATCATGAGCCTGTTCGAGCATGTCGTGGAGTCGAGCAAGCTCGGCGTGCGCAAGCCGGACCCGCGCATCTACCACCATGCCTGCGACCTGCTCGGCGTGGCGCCCGAGGCCTGCGTCTATCTCGACGATCTCGGCGTCAACCTGAAGCCGGCGCGCGCCATGGGCATGCGCACCATCAAAGTCGGCGATCCCGCCCTCGCCATCGCCGAGCTCGAGGCGATGGTCGGCTTCGCGCTGCGGTGATGCTTGGTCTTACCTTCCCCCTCCTGGGCAGGGCTATCGCATATGGCGTTCAAGGCTGGGGGCGCGCCACTCCAGTGGCGCGTCGGCCGATCGACAAGACGCGCCACTGGAGTGGCGCGCCCCGACCAAACAGCGACTTTCATGGTGTTTGGGCCGCGTCGCTCCAGCGACGCATCATGAGCGCCGCTGGAGCGGCGCGGCCCGAAGACAGCCGACAAACCATACGCGATCGCCCTGCCCGGAGGGGGAAGGTAGATGCAATTCCACATGCGGTAGCCCCGGCCCCGCACGCGGGAAATGAATGAATAGGGAAGGACACGCGCCATGAGCTGGCAACCCGAGATCGACGAGTTGCGCCGCCGCGAGGCGATGGGCCGACGCATGGGTGGGCCCGACAAGATCAAGCGCCAGCACGATGGCGGCAAGCTGACGGTGCGGGAGCGCATCGACAGGTTGCTCGATCCCGGCAGCTTCCACGAGATCGGCGCGCTGGGCGGCAAGGCGCAATATGACGACAACGGCGACCTGCTGGATTTCCAGCCCTCGAACTTCGTCTGCGGCCGCGGTCGCATCGAGGGCCGGCCGGTCGCGGTCGGCGGGGACGACTTCACCGTGCGCGGCGGCGCCGCCGACGCGGCGATCCACGAGAAGCAGGTGATCGCCGAGCGGATGGCCGGTGAGCTCGGCATCCCCATCGTGCGCCTGATCGACGGCACCGGCGGCGGCGGCTCGGTGAAGTCCTACGAGGACACCGGCCGCACCTATGTGCCGCGCAATCCTGGCTGGGAGGAGGTCTGCGACAACCTCTCGAAGGTGCCCGTCGTCGCGCTGGGTCTCGGCTCGGTCGCCGGCCTGGGCGCCGCGCGCCTGGTCACCAGCCACTACTCGCTGATGGTCAAGGGCATCTCGCAGATGTTCGCCGCCGGCCCGCCCGTGGTGGCGCGGCTGGGCGAGCCGGTGACCAAGGAGGAACTCGGCGGCACCGATATCCATTGCCGCAACGGCTCGGTCGACGACGAGGTCGCGAGCGAGGAGGAAGCCTTCGCGCGCACGCGCAAGTTCCTCTCGTATCTGCCGTCGTCGATCGACAGCCTCGCCGCGCGCGGGCCGATCACCGATGATCCCAACCGCGCCGACCCCAAGCTGATCGACCTGGTGCCGCGCGATCGGCGCAAGGTCTACCAGATGCGCGCGATCATCCGTTCGTGTGTCGACAAGGATAGTTTCTTCGAGATCGGCAAGCTCTATGGCCGCTCGATGATCACCGGCTTGGCGCGCATCGATGGCTGGCCGGTCGCGGTGCTGGGCGGCGATCCGTATTTCTATGCCGCCGGCTGGACCGCCGACACCGCGCACAAGGTGACGCGCTTCGTCGACCTGGCGGAAACATTCCACCTGCCCGTGGTGCATTTCGTCGACTGCCCGGGCTTCGTCATCGGCGTCGCCGCCGAGACGGCGGCCACCATCCGCCACGGCGCCCGCGCCATGACGGCGATCTACCAGGCCAAGGGGCCGTGGTGCTCGATCCTGATCCGCAAGGCCTTCGGCGTCGCCGGCGCCGCGCACCAGAACTGGGGCCACTACAATTTCCGCTACGCCTGGCCGTCGGGCGATTGGGGCTCGCTGCCGGTCGAAGGCGGCATCGAGGCGGCCTATCGCGCCGAGCTCGAGGCGGCGCCCGATCGCGACAAGCACCTGGCCGAGATCCTCGGCCGCCTGAACAAGGTGCGCTCGCCCTTCCGCACCGCCGAGGCGTTCGGCGTCGAGGAGATCATCGACCCGCGCGACACGCGCAAGCTGCTCTGCGAGTTCGCCAACCTCGCCGCGCCGATGCGCAAGACGGGCCCGCGGTCGTTCGGCTATCGCCCGTGACCTACTCCAGTCCCGAGCCGATGGGATAGGTGTTGTAGTCGCCGAGCACGCCGTCGGGAGTCCAGGTCAGGACGGCGCCCTCGAAATCGTCGATGCTCCCGAACGGGTAGGGCGTGGCCCGGTGAGACTCCTGGATCGTGAGCCCGGCGACGACATGGGCCTTCGCCGCCATCGCGATGCGCCGCGTGATCTGCGCGCCATTGCGCATCAGGGCCGTGAGCTCCTCGACACTGAGGCGCAGACGCGCGGCTTCCGCCATCGCGCCGGGATTGCGGCGCAGCGAGTCGACTTCGGCGGCATGCGGGGCCAGCGTAAGGCCGGTATTGCAGGACACGAACCAGATCCGCTCGACCTTGCCGGAGAGTTGTCGGAACAGATCGATATCGGGCAGGCCGATCGCGCGCGCGCCAAGGAAGATGACGCCTGGCGCGCCATGACCGTGCAGGACGAGGTTGAGCAGCTTGCCGCCAGCCGATCCGGGCTTCGGCGCCGGCGCGCCCGTCGCGACATCGGCGATGTGGCGCAGGATCGCGTGGGGTAGCGCGGTCTCGGGGACGCGCCAGGAGTTCCACATCTGGAAGGCACCGATCCTGTCGCGCGCCATGCGCCAATCGTTCACCGCCATGGAAGGCTGCTTGAGTCGGATCATCGGCGTTCCGAGCGAAAAAAGAGTGTACGTTCATTATTGAGAAGGTGCGGCAGGGTCAACAACCGGCTTGGGTGTTGCCGATTTCTGGTCGATGCCATGATGTGATCGATGACCCAGCGTCCATTCCGAACCGGCCCGAAGCCGATCACCGCTCGGCGCCTGGAGAACATCGCCGCCGCCTATGTCGATCGCTACGCCAGCTCCACCGGCCGGCTGCGCGACGTGCTGCTGCGCCGCGTGCGCAAGGCGCGCCACGCCGAGGCGCCGGTGGTCGAGAACGCCGAAGCGGTGATCGAGGGCATTGTCGCGAAATACGTGAAGAGCGGCATCCTCGACGATCGGCGCTTCGCCGAGCATAAGGCCGAGACGCTCAGCCGTCGCGGCACCTCACAGCGGCGCATCCGCGAGAAGCTGGCGCTGGCGCGGGTCGGACGCGACGATGTCGACCACGCGCTCACGATCCTGCGCGACGACACCGACAGCGAATTCGCCGCGGCGGTGGCGTTGGCACGCCGCCGACGATTGGGACCTTTCGCCGATCCGGCGGTCCGGCGCGAGCGGCGCGACAAGCACCTCGCCGCGATGGGCCGCGCCGGCTTCGCGTTGGGCCTTGCGCGCCGCGTCATCGACGCCAAGGATGAGGACGCATTGCGGGAGTGAGCCCATGTCGATGACGATGCGTGTGATTGCCGTGCTGGCGAGCCTGGCGATCGGCTTGGTGCCCGCCTTCGCCCAGGCACCGCCACAGACGGACAGGAAGGGCGCCGCAGTCGCCGACACCGTGCGGCAATGGGGCCTGTTCGGCACCTGGTCGGTCGATTGCGGCCGGCCGCCCAGCGGCAACCATATCCACATTCGCTATGTCGAATGGATGGGCGGCAAGGTCATGACCGAGCGGGAGTACGGCGACGCGAGCCGCAACGACAGCAACGAGGTCATCAATGCCACGATCAACGCCGATCGTTCGCTGACCCTGGTGGTCGACTTCAAGTCGCTCGGCGGGCAGATCCGCACCTTCGCGCTGATGCGCGATCGGCCGGATCGTGTGCGGGCCGTGTGGAATCACGGACCCGATGGCGTCTACACGGTGAAGGATGGCCGCTTCACCGGCAACGGCGCCGAGACGCCGTGGCAGTACAAGTGCAACTGAGGGGGATGGCATGGCCAAAGGCAGGACGGTCACCATCTGGCACAACCCGCGCTGCGGTAAGTCACGCGAGACGCTCGCGCTCTTGCGCGACAAAGGCGTCGAGCCCGTGGTGCGTGAGTACCTGAAGGAGCCGCCGTCGAAGAAGGAGATCGAGACCCTGCTCGATCAGCTCGGCGTCGAGCCGCGCGCGCTGGTGCGCGATGGCGAGGCCGAGTTCAAGGCCTCGGGCAAGAAGGCCGCGACGCTCACCCGCAAGGACGCGGTCGAGCTGATCGCCAAACACCCGATCCTGCTGCAGCGACCGGTGGTCGTGTCGGAAGGCAAGGCGGCGATCGGCCGGCCGCCGGAGGCGGTGCTGGCGATCGTGCGAGCCTAGGCGCGATCCATGGTCGCCCGCATCCGCCTGTGGTCGGGCATCGTGCTGTTCGCCTATGTCACGGTGCATCTGCTCAACCACGCGGTGGTGCTGGCCTCGGTGTCGGCTGCCGACTCGGTCATGCGGGTGGTCGCGGCGATCTGGCATAGCCTGCCCGGCACCGTCATGCTGTACGGCGCCTTCTTCCTGCATGTCGCGCTCACCCTGTGGGCGCTGTTCCGTCGCCGCTCGTTGCGGCTGACGCGGTGGGAATGGGCGCAGCTCGTGCTGGGCCTGGCGATCCCGCCGCTGGGCATGACGCATTTTGTCGGCACCCGCGGCGCCCACGAGCTCTTCGACGTCAACGCGAACTACTTCTGGGTGCTGCTGCCGATGGCGCTGGATCCCTGGGCGGCGGCGCGGCAGGTCGGCTTCCTGCTGGTCGTCTGGATCCATGGCTGCATCGGCCTGCATTTCTATTGGCGGCTGAAACCCTGGTACATCGGCGCGCTGCCCGCGCTCTATGGCGCGGCGCTGGTGATACCGGCGCTGGCGCTGGCGGGGGTCGGTGTCGGCGTCGGCAAGGTCGTCGAGCTGCGCGCGGACGACGAGCGCTTCCGCGCGGCGATCAGCGCGACCAATCCGCCGACGCGCGAGGGGGTCGATCGCATCTACGCGCTGTCCGACACCTTCAAGCTCACCGCCGGCGCGCTCTTGCTCGGCGTGCTGGGCGCGCGTCGCGTCAGATCCTGGGTGGCGCGGCGCGCCGGCGACGTGCGGCTGAACTATGCCAGCGGCCGCAGCGTCGTGGCGCATCCCGGCCTCACGGTGCTCGACATCAGCCGGCTCAACAACATCCCGCACGCCTCGGTTTGCGGTGGCCGCGGCCGGTGCTCGACCTGCCGCGTGCGCATCGTCGGGCCCGATTCGGCGAAGCTGCCGCCGCCCGAGGCGGCCGAGCAGCGCGTGCTGTCGCGCTTCGGCGCGCCGGCCAATGTGCGCCTGGCCTGCCAGTTGCGGCCGCCGCCGGGCGAGTATCGTGTGGCGCCGCTGCTGCCCGCCGGCGCGCAGCCCGCCGACGCCTATTCCGGCACCAAGCTGTCGCTGGGCGGCGAGCGCATGATCGCGGTGATGTTCGTCGATCTGCGCGGCTTCACCGCCTTCTCGGAGAAGCGGCTGCCCTACGACGTGGTGTTCATCCTCAACCGCTATTTCCGCGCCGTCGGCCAGGCGGTCGAGGATGCCGGCGGCCGCGTCGATAAATTCATCGGTGATGGCGTCATGGCGCTGTTCGGCCTCGACGTCGATGGCGCGCGCGCCGCGCGTCAGTCGCTCGACGCGGCGCGCCGCATCGCGCTCGCCATCGAGGATTTCAACGAGTCGCTGACGGGCGAGATCGACCAGCCGCTGCGCATCGGCATCGGCATCCATGCCGGGCCGGCGATCGTCGGCGATCTCGGTCATGGCCGCGCCACGACCTTGACGGCGATCGGCGACACGGTGAACACCGCCAGCCGGCTCGAGGCGCAGAGCAAGGATTTCGCCGCCCAGCTCGTGGTGTCGCAGGATCTGCTCGACCTAGCCGGCGTGAAGCTCGATGTCGGTGAGCGCCACGAGGTCGAGGTGCGCGGCCGCGAGGGGCGCCTGCGCGTGCATGTGGTCAAGGAAGCGGCGCTGCTGGCCGAGACCTGAGACCGTCACGAAGTCGTGTGCCGGGCTGTGCCCCAGGGAACAAACGTCACGCAACCGGGGTATTATGGTTCGCACGTCCAACCACGGAGGGACCCATGCATCCGACGATCCGCTTCGCCTGCGCCGCCGCCATGGCGACCGCCCTCGCCCTGCCAGCGCTGCCGGCAGGTGCCGCCGGCTCATCCGAGCCCGCCGCGCCGCGCTCGTCCGCCCCGGCCGCCAAGCCGGCCAATCCCGACTTCGCCAACGCCAAGGCGGCGATCGACCGCAAGGACTACGCCGGCGCCATCGCCGCGCTGAACCGGGTGACCCAGGCCGAGCCGCGCAACCCCGAGGCCTGGAACCTGCTGGGCTTCGCGACGCGCAAGAGCGGCAACCCGCGCGGTTCGCTGGCGCATTACCAGAAGGCCATGGAGATCGATCCCAAGCATCTGGGCGCGCACGAATACATGGGCGAGGCCTATCTGATGCTCGACGAGCTGGCCAACGCTGAGATCCTGCTCAAGCGGCTCGACGCGTTCTGCACCTTCGGTTGCCAGGAGCACAAGATGCTGAAGACCGCGATCGAGAACTACAAGAAGGGCCGCAAGCCGACCGGCTGATCTTGCCTTCTCCCCGCGAAGGCGGGGAGAAGGTGGCCGAAGGCCGGATGAGGGGCTTCGCGGAGTCTCAACGGCGACAACGATAGTCGTTGCGCGAGGAAGCCCCTCATCCGCCTCGCTGCGCTCGGCACCTTCTCCCCGCCTTCGCGGGGAGAAGGGCTATAGCGTCACGCCGCCATCGACGTGCAGCGTCTGCCCGGTGATGTAGGAAGCGGCGGGCGAGCACAGGAAGGCGATGGCGGCGGCGATGTCGGTGGGCTTGCCGAAGCGGCCGGCCGGGATCATGCGCTCCAGCTCGGTGCGCCGGCCCGGCGTCAGCGCCGAATGCGCGCCGGGATCCTTCTCGACGAAGCCCGGCGCCACGCAGTTCACGGTCACGCCATAGGGCGCGATCTGCACCGCGAAGGCGCGCGCCATGGCCTCGATGCCGGCCTTGGCCGCCGCCGTGGCGGGAAAGATCGGCAGGCCACGGCCCATGGCATGGGCGACGAAGGACGACACGGCCACTACCCGGCCATGATTCGCCTTCTCCAGCCACGGCCGCATCGCGCCCAGCAGGTCGAAGAAAGCGTTCTGCATGCTGGCGATCGAGGCGTCGTAGCCCGGCCGGTCGATCTCGCCGATCGGCCGGCGGTCGGCGAAGCCGGCGTTGCTGACCAGCACGTCGAGCCGGCCGAAACGCTGGCCGACCTCCTCGACCAGCCGCGAAGCGGCGTCGGGCTGCGCGAGATCGCACTGCACGGTCATCGGCACGGCGCCCACCTGCTCGACCGACCGCGCGATGCGCTCGGCGCCTTCCATGTTCTTGCGCGCATGGATGGCGAGGCCGACACCCGACGCGGCCAACGCCGCGCAGGTCGCCGCGCCGATGCCCGAGGAGGCGCCGGTGACGAGGATGGCGCGGGTGACTGAAGTCATGCTGCGGCTCCGATGGTCATTCGCGATGGTAGGGGTGGCCGACGAGGATCTGCTGCGCGCGATAAATCTGCTCCGCCAGCATGGCGCGCGCCAGCAGATGCGGCCAGGTCATGGCGCCGAAGGACAGCGTGAGCGCGCAGTCCTTCAGCAGCGACTCGGTGTGGCCATCCGCGCCGCCGATCAGGAAGGCGAGATCGGCCACGCCGTCGTCGCGCCACTTGCCCAGGCGCTTGGCGAAGCTTGCGCTGTCGAGCGGCTTGCCGCGCCGATCCAGCGCCACCAACGTCGCGCCTGACGGGCACGCCGCACGCAGTAGCTCGCCTTCGCGCGCCATCAGCTCAGGCGGTGACAGGCGGCGGCGTTCCTCGATCTCGCGCAAGGTGAGCGGCCAGGTGATGCGTCGCGCGTACTGCTCGTACAGATCGCGCTCGGGTCCCGGCCGCGCGCGGCCGACAGCGGCGATGGTCAGGCGGATCAGGCGGCGTCCTCGGCGGCGGCGGCCTTCTTGCGCTTGCGCTTCGGCTTGGCGTCCGCCGCGTCGTCGGGGAAGGACCACATGCGCTCGAGCTGGTAGAGCTCGCGGATCTCCGGGCGGAAGACGTGCACGATCACGTCGCCGGCGTCGACCAGCACCCAGTCGCCCACCGACTTGCCTTCGCTCGAGGCGCGATGCCCGGCCTCCTTCAGCTTCTCCAGCAGGTGATCGGCCATGGCGGCGACCTGGCGCGTCGAGCGGCCGCTGGCGATCACCATCCAGTCGGCCATCGCCGTCCTGCCGGCGATGTCGAGCGCCACGATGTTCTCGGCCTTGTCGTCGTCGAGCGACGCCACGATCAGGTCCTTGAGCTTGCTGGACTGGGCCTTGGCCGGCTTGGGGCGGGTCGGAATGGCGGTCTCCGGGTCAGGTCTTGTGGTTGCGTATCGCGGTGGCCGAGAGCGGGTTCAGCCGTGCGTAGAAGAACGTCCAGGCCGGCGCCGCGCGATCGGCCAGGGATCGAGCCGCCTCAGGGGCGAGCCTGGCCTTAGCATACCGACGCGCCGGCGCGCCGGAAAGCGCCGCCGGCGCGAAGCCCGGGCGGTCGATCACGGCGATGGGGATGGATTCGACCAGCGCCGCCCAACCCTTCCAGCGCGGCAGCTGGCGCAGGTTGTCTGCGCCCATCAGCCAGACGAAGCGTGCCTTGGGGTGATACCGACGCAGCGCGCGCACGGTGTCGATGGTGTAGCGCGTGCCCAGCACCCGTTCGAGGTCGGTGACGCGCAGGCGCTTGTGCATCGCGGTGATCGCGCGCGCGCCGGCCAAGCGCTGCGCCAGGCCAGCCATGCCGTCCGCCGCCTTGAGCGGATTCTGCGGCGAGACCAGCCACCACACCGCGTCGAGGTCCAGGCGCTTGAGCGCCTCCAGCGAGACATGCACGTGCCCCGCATGCGCCGGATTGAACGACCCACCCAGCAGCCCGATGCGCCGGTCGATGAGGCGTGGCGGACTTGTCCGTGCCACCCCCTCACCCCCGACCCCTCTCCCGCGAGGGGAGAGGGGAGAAAGAGGTACGAGATCTCATGTCCCCCTCTCCCCTCGCGGGAGAGGGGTTAGGGGTGAGGGGGCGCCTAGTCACGATGACGGCGTGGTATTGCGGCACGCGAGATCCTCGAGCTTGAACGGCTCGCCCTCGGGCAGCTTGATGCCGCAGAAGCGGAACTCGGCGACGAAGACACCATCGACATAGATCTCGAACCGCCATTCGCCCGGCGGGTCGGCGTCGTTGACGCACCAGCTGTGGCTGAGCTTGCCGCCGACCACCGCCATGCGGCGCTTCATGACCGTCGAATCGGAATTCGGGCCGACCACGAAATTGCTGCCGGTGAAGCGCGTCGGGCCGGGCGCATACTGCTTCTCGATCATCTCGACCATGCGATCGGGCCCGCGCAGTACCACGACCCAGCCGAAGCACGAGCGGATCGGCCACAGCGGCACGACATTGGTCTCGACCGGCCCGTTGGTGCGGCCCGGGCCGGAGTCGATGCGCACGAAAGGATAGCCGCGCGTCGGCTTGCGATCGGCCGGCGTCGCCAGGGCCGACAGCGCGGCGACGCAGAGCGCCAGGGCGATAACGGCTCGCAGAACGGTCCGCATGGCGTTGGCCTTACCTTCCCCCGGAGGGGGAAGGTGCCCGAAGGGCGGATGGGGGATGTCGAAGACGGACACCGCGTGTGTTGAAACATCCCCCATCCGTCGCGCTTTGCGCGCCACCTTCCCCCTCCGGGGGAAGGTAAAGCGAGATAGCCCAGCGACGGCGCGCATGGTTACGGCCGCACCGTGCCGGCGCCGCGCACGATGTTCTTGTAGGTCGTCAGCTCGACCAGTCCGACGGGCCCGCGCGCGTGCAGGCGGTCGGTGGAAATGCCGATCTCGGCGCCGAGACCGAACTCGAAGCCGTCGGCGAACTGGGTCGAGGCGTTGTGCATGACGATGGCGCTGTCGACATCGGCGAGAAAGCGCTCGGCGGTGGCGGCGTTGTTGGTGACGATCGACTCGGTGTGGCCCGAGCCGTAGGTCGCGATGTGCTTCGCCGCGCCCGCGACACCATCGACCGCCGCGACCGAGATGATCGGCGCGAGATACTCGGTGCGCCAATCCTGCTCGGTGGCCTCGCCGACTCGGTTGTCGAGCCGGCGCACCTCGGCATCGCCGCGCACCTCGCAGCCTAGCTCGATCAGCCGGTCGATAACCGGCTTCGCGTGCGTGGCCAGCGCCGCGCGGTCGATCAGCAAGGTCTCCGCCGCGCCGCAGACGCCGACGCGGCGCATCTTGGCGTTGGCCACCACGTCGCGCGCCATGGCGATGTCGGCGTCGCGATCGACATAGACATGGCACAGCCCGTCGAAATGCTTGAGCACCGGCACGCGGCTTTCGGCCATGACCCGCTCGATCAGCGGCTTGCCGCCGCGCGGCACGATCAGGTTGAGATGCTCGGTGGCGCGCAGCATCTCGCCCACCGCGGCGCGGTCGGTGGTCGGCACCAGCTGCACGCAATCCTCGGGCAGTCCCGCCTTGAGGAGACCGCGGCGCAGGCACGACACGATCGCGCGCGAGGAATGGAAGCTCTCCGAGCCGCCACGCAGGATCACCGCGTTGCCCGATTTCAGGCAGAGCGCGCCGGCGTCGGCGGTGACGTTGGGCCGCGATTCGTAGATCACGCCGATGCAGCCGATCGGCACGCGCACGCGCGCGATCTTGAGCCCATTGGGCCGCGACCATTCCTCGATCGTCTGGCCCACCGGGTCGGGCAGGGCGACGATGTCGTCGAGCCCGCGTGCCATCGCTTCGACGCGCGCCGGGTTGAGCTCCAGCCGGTCGAGCAGGGCCGCCGTCAGGCCGCGCTCGCGCGCCGCCGCCATGTCCTTGGCGTTGGCGTCGAGGATCGAAGCCGCCTCGGCGCGAATCAGCCGTGCCGCTTCGACCAAGGCGGCGTTCTTGGCCGCGCTCGTCGCCACGCGCAACGCGGCGGCCGCACCCCGGGCGCGTGCGCCCATGTCGTGCACGAGCGCGACGACATCTGTCTCGGCGGCCTTGGCCCGGACGTTCATGCCCATTGTCCCTCTGGCGGGTCTTATATTGTGCGCCGACATCAGGGACAAGTTGCCGGTCCGTTCCAGCCTCGACCGATGGCAAGAATGCAGCCGCGCGAACCCGGGGGCATGTCCGCCATGGCGTCGTATTCGTTCCAGCAGGTCGACGTCTTCACCGGTGTCGGCCTCAAGGGCAATCCCTTAGCGGTCGTCATCGGCGCCGATGGGCTGCCTGATGCCACTATGGCGGCATTCGCCAACTGGACCAACCTGAGCGAGACCACGTTCCTGTTGCGACCGACCGAGCCAACCGCCGATTACCGCGTGCGCATCTTTACGCCCGAGCGTGAGTTGCCCTTCGCCGGTCATCCCACGCTGGGGAGCTGCCAGGTGTGGCTGAGCGTCGGCAACACACCCAAGGGCAACCACGTCGTGCAGGAATGCGCCGCCGGCCTGATCCGCATCAAGCGCGACGGTGATCGCCTCGCCTTCGCGGCGCCGCCGTTGCGGCGCTCGGGCGATGTCGAGGAGGCGACGCTGATTCGCCTTGCCAAGGGCCTGGGCATCGAGCGCGCGGCGCTCAAGGCGTCGCAATGGTGCGACAACGGGCCGGGATGGCTCGGTGTCATGCTGCCAGATCGCGCAACCGTGCTGGCGCTGCGGCCGAACCATGCGGCGCTGGCGGACCTGAAGCCTGGCGTGGTCGGGCCATGGAATCCGGCGACAGACGGCACCGACGCCCAGTTCGAGGTGCGCGCCTTTGTGCCCAGTCGCTCCACCGAGGATCCCGTGACCGGCAGCCTCAACGCCGGTCTCGCCCAGTGGCTGATCGGCGCCGGCTTGGCGCCGCCGCGCTATGTCGCGAGCCAGGGCACCGCGCTGGGCCGCGCCGGCCGCGTGCATGTCGAGCGTGACGGCGAGGACATCTGGATCGGCGGCCGCACCGTCACCTGCATCGAAGGGCGCGTGAGTCTCTGATTGGGACCGCCGGCGGTCCCAAAGACTATGTCGTCGTCAGCGGCTCCGGCGACGCGCCCACCGGTCGGCGCAGGCACGCGACGTGGTGGCCCTGCGCGACCTGGATTAGCGGCGGCACCTCGACCTTGCACTTGGGCAGCGCGTAGGGGCAGCGGGTGTGGAAGTGGCAGCCCGGCGGCGGCTTGGCCGGGCTGGGCACGTCGCCTTGGACGATGACGCGCCGCGCCTTCTTCTTCGACGGATCCGGCACCGGCGCGGCCGACAGCAACGCCTCGGTGTAGGGATGCATCGGCATCGAGAACAGGGTGCGCTTGTCGGTCAGCTCGACGATGCGGCCGAGATACATCACGGCGATGCGGTGGCTGATATGACGCATCACCGCCAGGTCGTGGCTGATGAACAGATAGGCGAGCTTGTACTCGTCCTGCAGGTCGATCATCAGGTTCAGCACCTGCGCCTGCACCGACACATCGAGCGCCGAGACCGGCTCGTCGGCGACGATCACGTCGGGATTCACGGCGAGCGCCTTGGCGATGCCCAGGCGCTGGCGCTGGCCGCCGGAGAATTCGTGGGTGAAGCGATTCATCGCGTCGGGCCGCATGCCGACGCGCTGCAACAGCTTGGCGACCAGCTCGTCCTTCTCCTTGCCCGACGCGATGCCGAAATTCTCCAGCGGCTCGCCGACGATGGTGCCGACCTTCAGGCGCGGGTTCATCGAGGAGTAGGGGTCCTGGAACACCGTCTGGATGCGCCGGCGGTGATGCCACATGCGGCCGGGCGAGAGCTTGGTGACGTCCTCGCCGTCGAGCAGGATCTGGCCCGAGGTCGGCTCGACCAACTTCAGCACGGTCTTGCCCACGGTCGACTTGCCGCAACCCGACTCGCCAACGAGCCCCAGAGTCTCGCCGCGCCTGATGGCGAAGGTCACGCCATCGACCGCCTTCACCGCGCCGGTGCGCCGCTGCAAGAGGCCGCTATGGATCGGGAAGTGCTTGACCAGGTCGCGCACTTCCAGGCTCGGCGCGTCGCTCATGGCTTCCCTCCTTCTCCCCGAGAAGGTAGGGCGACCGCACATGGCCAGTTTGACTTGGCCTTACCTTCCCCCGGAGGGGGAAGGTGCCCGGAGGGCGGATGGGGGATGTCGAACACGGACTCCGAGCGCGTTGAAACATCCCCCATCCGTCGCGCTTCGCGCGCCACCTTCCCCCTCCGGGCAGGGCTATCGCATATGGCGTTCAAGGCTGGGGGCGCGCCACTCCAGTGGCGCGTCGGCCGATCGACAAGACGCGCCACTGGAGTGGCGCGCCCCGACCAAACAGCGACTTTCATGGTGTTTGGGCCGCGTCGCTCCAGCGACGCATCATGAGCGCCGCTGGAGCGGCGCGGCCCGAAGACAGTCGACAAACCATACGCGATCGCCCTGCCCCTCCGGGGGAAGGTAAGTCCGAGGTCCACATGCGGTAGCCCTCCCCACCTTCGTGGGGAGAAGGGAAGAAAGAACGCGCTCATGCCGCCACCGTCTGCACGCGGGCTGCTTCCCAACAGGCGGCGAGGTGGCCCTTGCCGTGATCCTGAAGCGGCGGCGCCTCGACCCGGCAGCGTTCGGTGGCGAAGTCGCAGCGTGGTGCGAAGGCGCAGCCGGTGATCGGCCGGTCGAGCCGGGGCACCATGCCGGGAATCTCCTTGAGTCGCGGGCGGCGGCCGGCGGTCTCGGCGTCGATGTCGAGGCGCGGGATCGCGCGCATCAGGCCGTGCGTGTAGGGATGCAGCGGACGGGCGAAGAGCTCCTCGACCGGCGCCTCCTCGACCTTGCGGCCGGCATACATCACGACGACGCGCTGCGTCGTCTCGGCCACCACGCCCAGATCGTGCGTGATCATGATGATGGCGGTGCCGAGTTTCTCTTTCAGCTCCAGCATCAGGTCGAGGATCTGCGCCTGGATGGTGACGTCGAGCGCCGTGGTCGGCTCGTCGGCGATCAGCACGCGCGGATCGCAGGAGAGCGCGATGGCGATCATCACGCGCTGGCGCATGCCGCCGGAGAGCTGGTGCGGATACTCGTCCAGCCTTCGGCGAGAATCGGCGATGCCGACGAGGTCGAGCATCTCCTGCGCCCGCTCGCGCGCCTGCGCCTTGCTCGTGCCGGTGTGGCGCCAGACGTTCTCGGCGATCTGCGTGCCGACGGTCAGCACCGGATTCAGGCTGGTCATCGGCTCCTGGAAGATCATCGAGATGCTCTTGCCGCGGATGTCGCGCATCCGCTCTTCGCTCAGCCGCGTGAGCTCGCGACCCTCAAACGCGACCGAGCCATGGGCGATGCGCGCGGTCTCCGGCGGGATCAGGCGCATGATGGTGAGCGCCGTCACCGACTTGCCGCAGCCCGATTCGCCGACGATGCCCAAGGTCTCGCCGGCGGCGAGGTCGAAGGACACCCCGTCGACGGCGCGCACGACGCCGTCGCGCGTATGGAAATGCGTGGCCAGATCGCGGACGGAGAGGATGCTCACATGCGCCTCGCCAGTCGCGGATCGAGCCGGTCGCGCAGGCCGTCGCCGAGCAGGTTCACCGCCAGCACGGTGAGCGCCAGGAAGGCGCCGGGGATGAAGATGCACCAGGGCGCGCGCAGGAAGAAGCTGCGGCCCTGGGCGATGATGTTGCCCCAGCTCGGGATCTCCAGCGGCACCCCGGCGCCGAGGAAGGAGAGGCCGGCCTCGATCAGCATGCCGGCGGCGCAGATGAAGGTGGCCTGCACGATCAGCGGTGCCAGCGTGTTGGGCAGGATGTGGCGCACCAGCAGCTTGAAGCCCTTGGTGCCGCCGGCGATGGCGCTCTCGATATAGGGCTGGGCGCGGATGCTGAGCACGACGGAGCGCACGACGCGCACGACGCGCGGCACCTCGGGGATGACGATGGCGACGATGACAATGGCCAGGCCGGGTTTGGTCAGCGTGATCAGCGCGATCGCCAGCAGGATCGACGGAATGGCCATGATGCCGTCCATGATCCGCATGACGATGGCGTCGACGCGGCGGAAATAGCCGCAGAGGATGCCCAGCGCCAGGCCGATCACGGCCGAGATCGCCGCCACGGTGATGCCGACGATCAGCGACACGCGCGCGCCGTGCAGGGTACGGGAGAAGTTGTCGCGGCCGAACTGATCGGTGCCGAACCAGAACTTCTCCGACGGCGGACGCAGGCGGTTGATGGTGTTCTGCTTCAGCGGATCGGGGCTGATCCAGGGCGCGAGGATCGCCAGGCTGACCAGGATCGTCAGCAGCAGGGCGCCGGTGAAGATCGTCGGATTGCGCCGGATCGGCGTCCAGATGCGCTGCGCCAGCGACGGCGGCGCCTCTTCTGTGCCGGACGCCAGCGCGGCGTCGGAGGGAACGGCGACCATCGCTACACCTCCTTCTCCCCGCGAAGGCGGGGAGAAGGTGCCCGAAGGGCGGATGAGGGGCTT
>CAYTFW010000044.1:0-36292 GCA_964437145.1 uncultured Rhizobiaceae bacterium | reverse complement strand
GCGACATGGCGCGCGAGGCCGACATTCTGAGGATGTTCGAGGAGACCGAGCGCGCGCTGGGGCCGATCACGCACCTCGTCAACAGCGCCGGCATCGGCGCCCGCGCCCGCGTCGCGGAATACGACGCCGCCGTCATCACCCACCTCTTCGCGGTCAACGTCACGGGCCTGATGCTGTGCTGCCGCGAGGCGGCCAAGCGCCTGTCGACCAAGTCAGGTGGCAAGGGCGGCGCGATCGTCAACGTCTCGTCGCTGGCCGCGACCTTGGGCGGCCGGCCCGGCTCATCCGCCTACGCCGCGACCAAAGGCGCCGTCGATTCCTTCACCAAGGCCTTCGCCCGCGAGGTCGCCGACGAAGGCATCCGCGTGAACTCGATCCGCCCCGGCATGGTGCTGACCGAGATGACCGAGGCGCGGCTGAAGGATCAGGCCTATCGCGCCGGCATCGAAGCCTCGATCCCGATGCGCCGCGTCGGCCTGCCCCACGAGATCGCCGACGCGATCTTGTGGCTGCTGTCCGACGAGGCCTCCTTCATCACCGGCGCGATGATCGACGCCGCCGGTGGCGGCTACAACATCTAGAGCAAGACCACTGTCATCCCGAGCGCAGCGAGGGATCTAGGCATGCCACTAGATCCCTCGCTGCGCTCGGGATGACAGTTGTGATTCAGCCGACCAGCGGCATGACCTCCGACGCGAAACGCTGCAGCCGCTCGATGCTCTGCGCCACGCTTTCGCTGCGGAAGTCGAAGATCAGTTCGTGCACGCCGATAGCGGCGAAGGACCGGATGTCGCCGGCGATCTCGTCGGGCGTGCCCGAGAAGCTGCGGCGCGTACCGTCGCGATCGGGCACGGCGCTGTCGTAGAGCGGCGCTTTGTAGGAAATCGTGAGCTTGCCGAAGTCGCGGCCCTCGGCTTCGGTCATCTGCTTGAGCGTCGCCAGATGCGCGCGCATCTCCTGGGGCGGCAGCGGCGAGGCGGCGATGGCGCCCACCGGGTGCCAGCCGTCGCCGTATTTGGCGGTGCGCCGCAACGCCGGGCGCGAATGGCCGCCGACCCAGATCGGAGGATGCGGCTTCTGCAGCGGGAACGGCTCGGCGCGGATGTCGCGGTACTTGTAGAACTCGCCCGCGAACGTCGCCGGCGACTGCGTCCAGAGCTGCTTGAAGATCGCGATCCACTCGTCGCTGACCGCGCCGCGGCGCTCGAAGTCGGGGCTGCCCAGCGCCTCGAACTCCTCTTTCAGCCAACCGACGCCGACGCCCAGCGTCACCCGCCCGCCGGACAGCACGTCGAGCGTCGCCACCATCTTCGCGGTCAGCACGGGGTTGCGATAGGGCAGCACCAGCACCGAAGTCACTAGCCGCAACCGCTCGGTCGCGCCGGCGACGACGCCGAGGATCGACAGCGCGTCCAGCGCGTCGCCGCCGCCGGGATGCTTGCGGTCGAGCGTATAGGGATAGTCGGACTTGCTCTCCACAGGAAAGACCACGTGGTCGGCGATCATCGCCGAATGCATACCCAGCCGCTCACCCTCGCGTGCCAGCGTCAGGATACCCTCGCGCGTGGCGGTCGGGCCGCGGGTGGGCAGGTAGAAGCCGTAGCGCATGGTTGGACTCCGTGTGGCTCGCGCGACTGTAGCTTGCTATGACTCTCGCCGCGACCCGCTCGGGCTGGAGGCTGGCTTTGCGTCATGTCGTGGGCACCCTGTGCGCCATCCTTTTGGCGACGCTCTGCGCCGCGGCGCAGGCGCAGACTCCGCCCGATAGCGGTCTGCGCGTGGCGCTGGTGATCGGCAACGGCGCCTATCGCTCGATCGAACGGCTGGCCAATCCGGTCAATGACGCGGTGGCGATCGCCGCGCGGCTCGAGGCGCTGGGCTTCGAGCTGGTCGGTGACGGCCCGCAGATGGATCTCGACAAGGCCGGCTTCGAGCGCGCGCTGGCGGCCTTCCGCAAGGAGATGCATCG
This sequence comes from uncultured Rhizobiaceae bacterium, assembly GCA_964437145.1. Lineage (GTDB taxonomy): Bacteria > Pseudomonadota > Alphaproteobacteria > Reyranellales > Reyranellaceae > JAFAZJ01. Next base: position 34,323 of record CAYTFW010000044.1, on the reverse strand, counting down.
CGCCGACGTGGCGCTCTTCTTCTACGCCGGCCACGGCGTGCAGGTCGGCGGCGTCAACTGGCTGGTGCCGGTCACGGCCTCGCCGCGCATCGAGGCCGACATCGCGCGGCAGATGATCAACGCCAACGACGTGCTGGCGCTGATGAAGGCGGGGCGCGCCCGGCTCAATGTCGTGATCCTCGACGCCTGCCGCGACGATCCGTTCGCCGCCGCGGCGGCCAACCCGCCGCCGGCGCAGACGCCGACGCCGATCCCGGTGGCGAAACCCGCGCCGGACAAGACGCCCGCGGCGGCCAAGCCGGCGACCCGCAGCACCGGCGGCGGGCTGGGCCGCATGGACGCGCCCGACAACACGCTGATCGCCTACGCCACCCAACCCGGCAACGTCGCGCTCGACGGCAGCGGCGGCAACAGCCCCTACAGCAAGGCTCTGGCCGAGGCGATCGGCCTGCCGGGCATGGAGATCCGCCGCGTCTTCAACGAGGTTGGCGTGCGCGTGCGACGCGCCACCAACGGCCAGCAGCAACCCTGGCTGTCGGCCTCGCCGATCGAGCGCGAGGTCTATCTCGCCGGCCGTCCCAGCAATCACGCGACCCAGCCCGCGAGCCCCGAGCTGAATTGGGCGATCGGCACCTGGCAGGGCCGCATCCTCGACTATCCCCGCAGCTGGGAAGCGGAGCGCTCCTGGGCCGTCGCCAATGTCGATGGCCGGCTGAAATGCTACTGGCAGGCGCGCGGCGGGCCGCAGGAGCAGATCAGCTGCGCGATCACCTCGGACGAGGTCGCCGTCGCGACCGGCAGCGGCGCGCCCAACGTCAAGCTGCGTCGCGAGGGTGACAAGCTGCTCGGCACCTATCTGCGCACGAGCGCGGACAAGCAGTACAGGATGGAGCTCAAGCGCGTCAGCGCGTCGATCGTGCGCTGGCCCGACCTGTCGACGCCGCAACCGGCGAACGCCGAGACTCGCTGGGCCGTCGGCCTGTGGGCGGGCCAGATACAGGATTTCGGCAGGGGCAGGTCCGCCGGCCGTGAGCTGAGGATCGAGGTGGTCGACGAGGCCATCCGATGCCGCTGGCGCGACGTGGCGGTGCCGTTCACGCCGGTACCCTGCGCCGTCAGCGATCGCGCCGTGTTGCTGCGCTCGCGCGGCGGCTCCGACATCGAGCTCACACGCGCTGGCGCTCTGCTGTCGGGCACGATCCGCGCGCGCTCGGCGGAAAAGACCTACCGCCTGTCCCTACAGAAACGTCAGTAGCCGCCACCGTCGCTTTGACTATGGCCGGGGTTTGCTCTAGACGGCGGCCCCCGCGCTTCGTCGAGCCCCACCGTCCCCATGCCCTCACCCTCCAGGCCGCGCGTTCTCGGCATCGATTTCGGCACCACGAACACTGTCGTCGCGATGGCCTCGGAAAACGGGGCGATCTCGACGCTCAGCCTGCCGACCGCGCGCGGCGTGATCACGGCGTTCCGCTCGGTCCTAGCGTTCCACGAGGGTGACCGGGGACAGCCGGTCGCCGAGGTGGGACCGTGGGCGATCGAGGACTTCCTCAAGCACCCCGCCGGCACGCGGCTGATCCAGTCGTTCAAGACCTACGCCGCCAGCGCCCGCTTCGACGGTACGCGCATCTTCAACCGGACCTTCCTGTTCGAGGATCTGGTCGCCACCTACTTCCGGCACCTGTGGCGCCACGCCGGCGATACGCTCGACCCGCGCGGCCTGCCGACCATCGTCGGCCGACCGGTGACCTTCGCCGGCGCCGATCCCGTCGACGCGCTGGCCATGCGGCGCTACGTCAACGCGTTCGGCCGAGGCGCGCACTATGTGTACGAGCCGGTCGCCGCTTCGCTGTTCTTCGCCCGCGGCTTCAATGAGGACGCCACCGTCCTGGTCGGCGATTTCGGCGGCGGCACCAGCGATTTCTCGATCACGCGTTTCGCGCGCGACGGCGATCGCATGTGTGCCACGCCGCTGGCCCATGCCGGCGTCGCCTGCGCCGGCGATTCGTTCGACTACCAGATCATCAGCCACGCGATCTCGCCGCTGCTGGGCATGGGCGGCACCTATGTCTCCAACGGCAAGACGCTGACGATTCCCAATCACTTCTACGCCGCGCTGGCGCGCTGGAACCAGCTGGCGCTGATGAAATGGTCCAAGGACATGCGCGATCTGCGCGAACTGCGTGAGCAGGCGGAAGACCGCGACGCGCTCGACCGCTTCGTCGAGCTGCTGGAGAACGACTACAGCTACGCCCTGTTCCGCGCCGTCTCCGCCGCCAAGGAGGCGCTGTCGAGCGAAGAGAGCACCCACCTCACCTTCCGCGCCGGCACGATCGACATCGACCGCAAGATCACGCGCCGCGATTTCGAGCGCTGGATCGCGGGCGAACTGAACGAGATCCGCCGCACGGTCGACGAGACACTGCGCCGCGCCGCGCTCGGCGACTCAGACATCGACAAGATCTACCTGACCGGCGGTTCGTCCTTCGTGCCGGCGGTGCGCGCGATCTTCACCGAGCGCTTCGGCGCGGCGAGGGTCCATCGCGGCGGCGAGTTCGAGTCCATCGCCCAGGGCCTCGCCCTGGTCGGCACCGAGCCCGACCCGGCGCAATGGTACGTGACGGGGACGGGCGTCGCCTGAGGGTTATGACTTTCAAGAGGCTGGGGGCGCGCCACTCCAGTGGCGCGTCTTGTCGATCGTCCGCCGCGCCACTGGAGTGGCGCGCCCCGACCAGGTAGCGGCGCGGCCCGAAGACAGGCAGCAAGCCATATACGCCCGCCCTGCCCTACTTCGCCGGCGCCGGGCGGTCGCCGATCAGGCCGCGCGTCTTGAGGTCGTCGATCTCGGCCATGGTCAGGCCGAGGAGCTCGCGCAGCACGTCCGCGTTGTGCTGGCCCAGCGTCGGCGCCGGACGGTCCACGCGCGGCGGCGTGGCCGACAGGCGGATGGGCTGCCCGGCATAGAGCTTCGGGCCAATCTCCGGCGCGTCGATCTCGCAGAAGAAGCCACGCGTGGTGAGGTTCGCGTCCTCGACCAGGTCGCGACCGTCGAGCACGGCGCCGGCGGCGATGCCGGCCGCCTGCAGGCGCCGCATCAGCGCGTGCATGTCCTCGCCGGAGGTCCAGGCTCGTAACACGGCGTCGAGCGTATCGATGTTGGCGAGGCGCGCGGTAGTCGTGGCGAAGCGCGCGTCGCTTGCCCATTCGGGATGATTGGCGACGGTGCAGAGCGCGCGCCATTGGGCGTCGTCGGCGACCGAGATGGCGATCCAGCGATCCTCGCCGCGACACGGATAGGCGTCGTTCGGTGCCCGGTCGGGCAGCCGGTTGCCGTCGCGCGTCGGCACCGGCGTGCCGCGGCTGGCGGCGAGGCTGAATTCGCCCAGCAGCGCCGTCGTCGCCTCGCATTGCGACAGGTCGAGATACTGCCCCTGCCCCGTGGCGCGCTGATGGCACAGCGCCACCAGGATGGCGCTGGCCGCGAACAGCGCGGCCACCGGATCAGGATAGGCGTTGCCGCCGATATAGGGCAGCTCGCCGCGATAGCCCATCAGGCTAGCCAACCCCGAGGCCGGATCGACATTGGTGCCGTAGGAGATGAAGCCGCTCAGCGGCCCTTGCGCGCCGTAGCCGGGCATCGAGCAGAGGATGATGCGCGGGTTGATGGCGCGCAGGCCGGCGAAGTCGAGGCCGTATTTCGGCATCACGCGCGGGCTGTAGTTCTCGATCACCACGTCGACATGCGCCACCAGACTGCGCATCAGCGCCAGGCCCTCGGGCGTGTCGAACTCCAGCGTGATGTCGCGCTTGCCGCGCAGCAGATCGTTGGTCTGCGAGTTGCGATTCCAGTGGCGCTCGCCCGGCTCGTCGTCGGGATAGACGCCGAGGATCTTGGCCGTGGCCGGTGCCACGGTGAGCTCGCCCGCCAGCTTGCGGCTGGTGACGTGGATCACGTCGGCGCCGAGATCGGCGAAGATGCGCGTCGCGTGCGGGCCGGCCCAGACGCGCGTCAGATCGAGCACGCGCACGCCATCGAGCGCGCCCGTCATGCGAGCTCTCCCCTGATGGCGGCGCCGTGCTCGCCCAGCAGCGGCGCGCGACGCGCGAGCGGCGGCGTTGCGCTCATGCGCACCGGAAAGCCGGCATGGACATGCGCGCCGGCCACCGGGTGATCGACCTGCGTCCAGAACCCGCGCGCGCGGTACTGCGGATCGTCGAGAACCTCGCGCAGGTCGTTGACGAAGCCCGCCGGCACGCGCTGCTTCTGGCAGTCGAAGACCAGCGGCTCCCTGCGCATCGTCAGGAGCCGGGGCGTGACGGCGGCGTCGAACGCTTCCGTGTGCTCGGAACAGGTGAAGACGTCGGTGAAGCGCGGATCGGCGCGCATTCCAGCCATGCCGATCAGGTCGAGAAAGCGGATGTACTGCTCCTGATTGGCGACGGCGATCGACACCAAGCCATCGGCGACCCGGTAGATCGTGATCGGATGCGCCCGCTGGTAGCGGTTGCCGACGCGCCGCTGGATGCGTCGGTTGTAGACCCAGCGGGTGATGGTGAACTGATGGATCGAGGCCATGCATTCCTGCACGGCGATCTCGACATGCTGGCCGCGCCCACTCGAGTCGCGATGGCGCAGCGCCGCCATCGCGCCGACGAAGCCGTGCAGGCCGGCCATGCAGTCGGGCTGCGGGCTGAGATTGGCCAGCGGCTGCCGATCCGGGCTGCCGCCGATGTACATGTAGCCGCCGAGCGCGGCGGAGATCATCGGTGTTGCGCGAAAGCGCGCGTAGGGTCCGTCGAGCCCGAATGGCGTGATCGACACGTGGATCAGCGACGGGTGACGTTCGCCCGTCGCCGCCGGATCGAGGTCGAGCGCGGCGCGGCGTTCTGGGTCGAGCGTCTCGACCAGCACGTCGGCGCGCGCGATCAGGCGCTGGAGCAAGGCGCGCCCCTGGGCGTCGCCGATGTCGAGCGCCAGGCTGCGCTTGCCGGCGTTGAGATAGAGATGCGGCGCGCGGGTTTCCGCCGTGTCGTTTGGCGCGTCGAATGGGCCGGCGCGCCGCAGCGGATCCGACGCGTCGGGAGCCTCGACGCGAATGACATCGGCGCCGAACGCGGCGAACAGGCGCGCGCACCATGCGCCCGCCACATCGCCACCGAGATCGACCACGCGCAGGCCGGCAAGCGCCGTCAATGGATCACTCCCTTCAGGCGCGGGTCGAGCACGTCGCGCAGTGCGTCGCCGACAAAGTTGAACGCCAGCACCATCAGGAAGATGGCGACGCCGGGCACGATCGACAGCAGCGGCTGCTGCTGCAGCAGCGGGAAGGCCTGCTGCAGCATGTTGCCCCAGGTCGGCGTCGGCGGCTGCACGCCCACGCCGATGAAACCCAGCGCCGCCTCGGTCAGCACCGCGTAGCCCATCGACAGCGTGGCCTGCACGATCAGCGGCGCCACGGTGTTGGGCAGGATATGTTTGGCGATGATGCGCAGGCGGCTCAAGCCGCCCGCCTCGGCGGCGGCGACGAAGTCCTGCTCGCGCACGGCCAGCCCCTGACTGCGTACGATGCGCGCCATCCACGGCACGTTGGCGAGACCGATGGCGAGGATGACGGTGCCGATCGAGCTGCCCATCACCGCCGCCAGGCCGACCGCGATCAGCAGGCTGGGAAACACCACCAGCGCGTCCATGAAGCGCATGACGACGTCGTCGGTCCATCCCCGGAAGTAGACGGAGATCAGACCGAGCGGCGCGCCGAGCAGCACGCCGAGTCCGACCGCACCGAGGCTGACGATCAGCGCCGTCTGCGTGCCGACGATCAGCCTGGAGAGCGTGTCGCGCCCCATGCGATCGGAGCCCAGCGGATGCTCGGCGGTCATCCCGGCCATCATCTGCTTGAAGTCCATCGCCTGCGGATCGTAGGGCGTGATCCACGGCGCCAGCAGCGCGCTCAGCACGATGATGGTGATCACCACGACGCCGAAGGCGGCCTGCGGCACGGCGAGCAGCTTGGCCGCGACGGTGAGCCACGGCCGGCGCCGGCGCGGCGCGAGCGCGGTGGTCGGCAGGGCGGGCGCGGCGTCAGTCATTATACTTGATGCGCGGATCGAGCCACGCATAGGCGATGTCGGTGGCGAGGTTAGCCAGCAGCACCGCCAAGGCCATGATCAGCACACTGCCCTGCACGACGGTGAAATCCTGCTGGAAGACGGCCTGGACCAGCAGCTGCCCCATGCCGGGAATGCGGAACAGCGTCTCGATGACAACGGCGCCGGCGAAGATACGGCCGGTCTGCAGCCCCAGCACGGTGACCACGGGCAGCAGCGAGTTGCGCAGCGCGTGGATCCAGATCACCACGCGCTCGGCCATGCCTTTGGCGCGCGCCGTGCGGATGTAGTCCTGCGCCATCACCTCGAGCATCGCCGAGCGCGTCTGGCGCATGATCAGCGCACAGCTCGTGATGCCCAGCGAGAAGGCCGGCAGCAGCATGTGGCGCAGGCCTTCAAGCGGATTCTCGAAGATGCTGACGTAGCCCTGGGTGGGCAGCCAGCCCAGGGTCACGCCGAACAGCAGGATCATCATGATGCCGAGCCAGAAGCCCGGCACCGCCACCGCGCCGATCGAGATCACGGTGGCGAGGTAATCTAGCGGCCGGCCGCGATAGACCGCCGAGACGATGCCCGCCGGCACCGCTATCAGCACCGAGACGATCCACGCTACCAGGCCGAGCTGCAAGGTGATGATCGCGCGTTCGCCGACCTCGAGCGCTACGCGCCGGTTGTTGATGGTCGAGCGGCCGAGATCGCCGGCCAGCGCGTCGCCCAGCCAGATCAGGTAACGCACCACCAGGGGCTGATCGAGATGGTGCTGGCGGCGCAGCAGTTCCATCTGCTTGGCGTCGAGCGCCTCGCCCGGGCCGATGAAGGCGCGCACCGGATCGCCGGGGATCGCCCACATCATGGCGAACACCAGGAACGTCACGATCAGCAGGACCGGGACGATCTGCAGCATTCGCCGCGCGATGTACTGGCGCATGGCTTGACCCCACGCCGCGTCAGGTCTTCAGCCAGAGCTCGCGCAGGTTCATCTTGCCGTCGTTGGCGAGGATGGTGTCGAGGTTCTGCACGCGCACGCCGGCGGCGCAGTAGGTCACGCCGTAGAGCAGCGGCGTGAACCAGGCCTCGCCGAGGATGATCTCGTCCATCTTGCGGTAGACCTTCTTGCGCTCGGCGATGTCGTAGAGCGAGGCACCCTGCTCGGCCAGCGCGTCGACGTCGGGCCGCTTCACCTTGCCGGCGTTGTAGAAGCCGTCGCTGCGGTAGGCCAGCGAGGCCATCCAGTCCGGCTCGGGATAGCGGCTCCAGCTGGTGAGGAACGCGTCGCCGGCGGTGCCGGCGAAGAAATTGTTGGTCGCCGCCTGCACCGACTGGACGATGATCTTCATGTCGATGCCGATCGCCGAGAGCTGCGCCTTGACGATCTCGGCCGATTGCGGGTGGACCGCGTTCGACCAGGTGATGCCGTTGAACGAGAAGCCGTTGGGCTTGCCGGCCTTCTTCAGGTATTCGCGCGCCTTGGCGAGGTCGAATTTCGGCCTGGGCACCGTGCGGTCGTGCGCCCAGGTGCCGGTCGGCCACATGCCGCCATCGGCCAGGATCGACTTGCCGAAATACATCGCCTCGTTGACGCTGACCGGGTTGATGGCGTGCGCCACGGCCAGCCGCAGATTGACGTCGTCGAACGGCGGCTTCGCCTGATTGAAGGTCACGAGATAGGAGATGACGCCGCCGTCCATGCGGGTGATGCGGAACTTGCGGTCGGCCTGGAAGGCGTTGACGTCCTTCATCGGCAGGTTGGCGACGTCGATCTCGCCGGCCTTCAGCGCCGAGACCAGCACCGTCTCGTCGGCGATCGCCTTGATGGTGATCTCGTCGAGATAGGGTAGCTTGTTGCCCTCGGCGTCGCGCCCCCAGTAGTTCTCGTTGCGCACCAGCCGCACATGGCTGCCGGTGACGACCTCGGCGACCTTGAACGGTCCGGTGGCCGCCGGCTTAAAGCCGTAGTCGGCGCCCAGCTTGGCCACCGCCGTCGGCGAGTTCATGCAGCCGCCGCGGTCGGACAGCACGCCCAGGCCGGCGCCCCAGGGCTGCGCCAGGTTGAACTTCACCTTGTGCTTGCCCAGCACCTCGGCCGATTTGATGGCCGTCATCGAGGCGCGCGGCGTCGCCTTGGTCTCGGGGTTCAGCACGCGGTCGATGTTGAATTTCACCGCCTCGGCGTCGAACGCCGTGCCGTCGTGGAACGTCACGCCCTCGCGCAGATTGAAGGTGATCGCGTGCGGATCCTTCGACACCTCCCACGACGAGGCCAGCGACGTCGACGCGCGCGGATTGAGCGCCTGGTCGGCGTCGACCAACTGGTCGTAGATCTGTCGCCAGTAATACGCGTCGCCGCCGGAGCGGCCGAGAACCGCGTCGAGCGATGTCGGGAAGAGCCCGTAGCCGACGCGCAGATGGCCGCCATGGCGCGGCTTGTCCTGCGCGATCGCCGGCGCCGGCAGCGCCGAGACCAGCGCCGCCGCCGCGGCCGTGACTCCGAGAGTCCGCCTGTCGATCGTCTTGCCCATCGCGTTTCCTCCTCGCGTCCGGCGCTCGAAGCCGGTTTCGCAGCGTGATCCGTCGGCGTTGACCGCACGATCGGAGGCGCGGGAAGCACAACACATGCGGCGTGGCGCAGCAATACGCGCCACGCACGGCAGCAACGCGGGGCGAGCGTTGCGGCTACGCGCCGTCCGCACCTAGACTTTCAGCCCGCGCTGTCATCGGCCGCCGAGAGCCGAACCATCGCGCCCCAAGGGAGGGACCACGCCGATGATGGTTGCCGCGCCGATCCTGCGCGTCGAGGGTCTCGACGTGCGCTTCCGCGGCCCCGGCGGCGTCACCCGCGCGGTCAATGGCGTGTCCTTCGATCTGTGGCCGGGCGAGACCCTGGCCATCGTCGGCGAGTCGGGCTGCGGCAAGTCGGTGACGGCGATGTCGGTGCTGCGGCTGATCCCCTCGCCGCCCGGCGAGATCGCCGGCGGCCGCATCCTGCTCGCCGACCGCGACCTGCGCGGCATGCCCGACGCGGAGATCCGCCGGGTGCGCGGCAACGAGATCTCGATGATCTTCCAGGAGCCGATGACGGCGCTCAACCCGGTGCTGACCATCGGCTACCAGATCGGCGAGGCGCTGACGCGCCACGAAGGCCTCGATAGCGCCGCCGCCCGTGCGCGGGCCGTCGAGCTGCTCGACTTCGTGCGCATCCCCGAGCCGGCGCGCCGCGCGCGGCAATATCCGCACCAGCTCTCGGGCGGCATGCGCCAGCGCGCCATGATCGCCATGGCGCTGGCCTGCAAACCCAAGGTGCTGATCGCCGACGAGCCGACCACGGCGCTCGACGTCACTATCCAGGCGCAGATCCTCAACCTGATCGTCGATCTGCAGAAGCGTCTCGGCACCGCCGTGATCCTGATCACCCACGATCTCGGCGTCGTCGCCGAGACCGCCAACCGCGTGCTGGTGATGTACGCCGGCAGCAAGGTCGAGGAGGCCGACGTCGGCGAGCTGTTCGCGCACCCGCTGCACCCCTACACGCGTGGCCTGCTGGCCTCGGTCCCGCGGCTGGCGCTGGGCGAGGACGCCGACACCGATGCCGAGACGCGGCTGACGGAAATCCAGGGCATGGTGCCGCCGCTCTCCGACCTGCCGCCGGGCTGCGCCTTCGCGCCGCGCTGTCCGCTGGCCGACGCCAAGTGCGGGACCATGGCGCCCGCGCTGCGCGAGATCCGTCCCAGGCACAACGTCGCCTGCCATCACGCCACGGATGGCGGCCGATGAGCGCGCCGACGCCGGTGCTAGCCGTCGACGGCCTGACCAAGCACTTCCCGGTGCGCCGCGGCGTGTTCGGCCTGGTGACCGGCCATGTGCATGCCGTCGATGGCGTCAGCTTCGCCATCAACCAGGCCGAGACCTTGGGCCTGGTCGGCGAAAGCGGCTGTGGCAAGTCGACGGTCGGGCGTTCGGTGCTGCGCCTGGTCGAGCCGACCGCCGGCAGCATCCGGCTCGACGGCGTCGACATCTCGCACGCCGATCGCGCGGCGATGCGCACGCATCGCCGGCAGATGCAGATCATCTTTCAGGATCCGGTGAGCTCGCTGAACCCGCGCATGACCGCCGGCGACATCGTCGGCGAGCTGCTGGAGGTGCACGGCATCGCCCGCGGCGAGGCCAAGCGCGCGCGCGTGGCCGAGCTCTTCGAGCGCGTCGGCCTGCGCGCCACGCAGATCGACAACTATCCGCACGAATTCTCGGGCGGGCAGCGCCAGCGCCTGGGCATCGCGCGCGCGCTGTCGCTCAGCCCGAAGGTGATCGTCTGCGACGAGCCGGTCTCGGCGCTCGACGTCTCGATCCAGGCGCAGGTCGTCAACCTGCTGAAGGATCTGCAGCGCGAGTTCGGCCTGTCCTATCTGTTCATCGCCCACGACCTCGCGGTGGTGCAGTACATCAGCCACCGCGTCGCGGTGATGTATCTCGGCCGCATCGTCGAGATGGCGCCGCGCCGCGCGCTGTTCCGGATGCCCCGGCATCCCTACACCGAGAGCCTGCTGGCGGCCGTGCCGGTGGCCGATCCGTCCCAGCGACGCGAGCGGCGCATCATCCAGGGCGACGTGCCCAGCCCGATCGACCGGCCCGCCGGCTGCCACTTCCACACCCGCTGCCCCTACGCCGAGGCGCGCTGCCGCGTCGAGGCGCCCGCCTTGCGCGAGGTGGCGCCCGGCCATCACGTGGCCTGCCACTTGCGCTGATGCGAACAGACTCCGTCGTCCTGAGCGAAGCCGCGCAGCGGCGCAGTCGAAGGACCTTCTCTCGACGGAGCCGACGTCGTTGTTGAGACAAGGCCCTTCGACTGCGCTTCGCTTCGCTCGGGGCGACGGAGCAGAGAACACCGAGGACGGACGATGAGCTGGAAAGACGAGGTTGACGAGCTGCACCGCCGGCGGGAGATGGCCAAGGCGCTGGGCGGGCCCGAGGGCATCGCGCGCCAGCGCGAGCGTGGCAAGCTCACGGCGCGCGAGCGCATCGACGCGCTGGCCGATCCCGGGAGCTTCCGCGAGATGCGCGGCCTGGTCGGCAGCGCCACCTACGAGAACAACCAGCTCATCGCCTTCACGCCCAAGGGCTCGGTCGAGGGCACGATCCGCATCGACGGCCGCAAGGTCGTGGTCAGCGCCGGCGACTTCACCGTGCGCGGCGGCTCGGGCGGCTCGGGTGAGCGCGGCACGATCGGCCAGGAGTACTACCCGATCGAGCGCGCGCTGGAATGGCGCCTGCCTTACATCCGGCTGCTCGACGCGGCCGGCGGCAGCGTGCGCGGCTTCGAGACCATCGGCCGGACCTACCTGCCCGACGGCAACGCCTGGGGTCAGCACGACGTGCGCATGCTGCAGGTGGCGCCGGTGGTGTCGGCCGTGCTCGGCTCGGTCGCCGGCCTACCGGCGGTCGAGGGGCCGCTGTCGCATTTCTCCGTCATGGTGAAGGGCATGAGCCAGCTCTTCCCGGGTGGCCCGCCCGTGGTCAAGGCGGCGCTGGGCTACGACATCACCAAGGAAGAACTTGGCGGCGATCAGATCCATACCCGCATCAGCGGCTGCGTCGACAATCTCGCCGAGACCGAGGCCGACGCCTTCGCGCAGATCCGCCGCTGGCTGAGCTACCTGCCGAGCAGCGTCTACGAGATGGCGCCGCGCGGCGACACCTCGGACGACCCGGCGCGCGCGGAAGAAACGCTGCTGTCGCTGATGCCGCGCGACCGCCGGCGCGTCTTCAACACGCGCAAGCTGCTCGACCTCGTGCTCGATCGCGGCTCGTTCTTCGAGATCTCGCCGCTCTACGGCCGCGCCCGCGTCATCGGGCTGGCGCGGCTCAACGGCTATCCCGTCGGCGTCATGGCCAACAACCCGATGTTCCAGGGCGGCTCGACCGACGTCGCCGCCGGCTCCAAGGTGATGCGGCTGATGCAGCTCTGCGACACCTTCCATCTGCCGTTGATCTCCTTCGCCGACGAGCCCGGTTTTCTCGTTGGGCTGGAGTCGGAGAAGCAGGGTATCGAGCGCGCCGGCGCGCGGTTGATGAGCATGGTCAATCTCAGCCGCATGCCCTGGTGCACGATCGTCATCGGCCGGCTCTACGGCGTGGCCGGCCAGTGCCAGCATCGACCGCACGGCATGTTCCGCCGCTATTGCTGGCCCTCGGCCAACTGGGGATCGATGCACATCTCCGGCGGCACCGCCGCCGCCTATCGCCGCGAGATCGCCAGCGCACCGGATCCCGACGCCAAGCTACGGGAGATCGAGGCGAGGTTGCAGGCGCTCGCCTCGCCCTTCCGCACCGCCGAGGTCACCGGCCAGGAGATCATCGATCCGCGCGAGACTCGCGCGCTGCTCAGCGAGTTCGTCGAGGACGCCCAGCCGATCTTGCGCGACCAGCTCGGCCCGCCGGCGATGCCGTATCTGCCGTGACGCGCGCCGGCCGCGCTAGTACGGGGAGTCGTACGGCAGGCCGACAGTCTCCTGCAGCGTGCCGTTGGGCAGGGCCTCGACGACCGGCCCCTCCCAATCCATACCGCTGGCCTGGGCCAGCTCGGCGGCATGGACGCGGATCCCCCACACGCTGGCGAGTTCCTTCATCAAGTCCAGCCCGCCGAGATTGGCGACGCCGCAGCCGCGGAATTCGAAGCGCGTCGCGGGATGGCGCGAGAAATAGGGCTTGAGGTGGGCGAAGGCGGTGCGCCGCGCACGTACGTGCTCGACGGTGAAAGGCTTGTCGCCCAGGATCGCATCGCCGGTGGGAACCTCATCGCGTAGAGTGAACACATAGGCATGCGCCCAAAGCCGCAGACAGCTGATCGAGCGCTCCGCCATCGACACGGCCTTGGTAACCTCGATGATAAAGGAGTCGAAACGGTCGCCCTTCGTCGGCCTGAACTCGACCAGAATCGTGGGGTTGGCACGATTGTTGACGTTGTTGTAGTTGACGGCGGTCGCGACCATGTTCATGCCCTCGCCGAGCATGTCGACGACATCGACCCTGACCGTCGAGCCCAGCTTGCGCGCCTGGTCCAGGCCATACGTCTGGACTAACCTTTGTGGCGGCCTCATGCGGTAACTCCCTACACCTTTGCTATTTTACTCTCGCCGCCCGTCGTTGTCATCGGCCCCACTCCCTGGCGCCGCCGGCGGAGCGGCTCGTCGCCTTCTGCGACGAGCGTGGGACGTGCGGGGCCGATGAAGTAGCGGCGTCGGCCTTCCGGGGCTTCTGCGGAATCCGGCGGGATGATAGCGTTCGCCCCAGTCTTGGCGTTCATCTGGGGAATGTCGGTCAATGCCGCCGTGCGATAGAGGGCCGCCGACACGCGACCCGGATCGCGCTACGGTTGGCGTCTCTTCCCGGGAGGCTCGCATGTTGGCCAACACCACCCGCACCCTGACCGATTTGCAGCGCGAGCAATGGGCCGTCGACGGCTACCTCCAGATCGAGGGCGCGCTGTCACCGGCTGAAGTCAGCTTTTTCTCCGACCTGCTGGACGACGTGCGGACGAAGCCCGGCTACGAGCCGGCCGCGACCGAGCTGCAGCGCGGCCACTACGCCTGGAAGCTGCCCGACCAGAACAAGGACGGCTTCATGGACCGGCGCGACCTGCTGCCGTACCACCAGGCCTTCATCGACCTGATCGACAGGCCGGGCATCTTCGACCTGATCCTCGACCTGATGGGCCCCTTCATCCAGTTCTCGATGAGCCAGGCGATCATCCGCGCGTCGACCGACACGTTCCCCGGCTACATCCACACCGACGGCGGCGAGGCGCAGAAGTCCATCCGCGTCACCGAGACCAGCCGGCCGCTCGCCGTGAAGGTGATGTACCTGCTGACCGACGTCACCGCGAACGACAGTGGCAACTTCACCGTCTTCCCGGGCAGCCACCTCAGGCCGTTCCCCGACCGCGCCGACCGCATTCCTGGTCCGAAGACGCCGGGCACCGTGCCGCTGCTCGGCAAGGCGGGCGACGCCTATGTCTTCCCGCATGCGATCTGGCACGGCCCCTCGCCCAACCATTCGGGCAAGGCGCGCAAGACCATCCTCTACAATTACTGCCAGATGTTCATGAAGCCCTACGATTTCGGCGCGCCGCCCAAGGCGTTGTTCGACCGCTGCACGCCGCGCCAGCGACGGCTGCTGGGCGACCTAGGCCACGATTTCCGTCCGGGCGATTTCTTCTATGCCCCGCTCGACCAGGAAGCGGTGATGAACGGCGGCTTCAGCGAGCGCGTCCGGAGCTAGCGATGACCTTCCGCCCGACGCGCCGTGATGTGCTCCGTTACGGCTCTGTCGCCGCGCTCGCGGCGTTTCCCGCGCCGGCGATCGCCCAGGCGCAATGGCCCAACAAGCCGATCAAGATCGTCTGCACCTACCCGCCGGGCGGTCTCACCGACGTCTTCTCGCGCGCCTATGGCGAGCACATCGCCCAGAAGACCGGCCAATCGGTCGTGGTCGAGAACAAGACGGGCGCCGCCGGCGCGATCGGCGCCGAGATCGTCGCCAAGTCGCCAGCCGACGGCTACACGATCATGTTCACCAACTCGACCACGATGGTGCAGAACAGGGTCCTGTTCAAGAAGCTGCCCTACGACCCCGACAAGGATTTCGCGCTGGTGTCGTGGCACGACACCGGCCATCTGCCGACCGTGGTGCACAAAGACGTGCCGGCGACCAACATGGCCGAGCTCGCCGCCTGGGCGAAGGGCCGCAAGGTTTCGTTCGCGACCTATGGCATCGGCTCCTATGCCCACATCGTGATCGAAACCTTGAACAAGAACCACGGCTTCAACATCGAGGCGGTGCATTACCGCGGCGAAGGCGCGATGTGGCCTGACCTCTCGTCGGGCACCGTGCAGGGCGCCACGGGCAGCTATTTCGCGTCGCTGGCCACCCTGCAGACCGGCAACGCGCGCATCGTCGCGGTGCCGACGTTGAAGCGCATGAAGAAGGTGCCGAACGTCCCCACCTTCTTCGAGCAGGGGCTGAAGGACAAAGCCTTCCAGGTGCGCGGCTGGGTCGGATCCGCGGTGCCCGCGGGCACGCCGACCGAGATCGTGCAGCGGCTGTCGGCCCTCATGGTCGAGGGCGGCAAGACCGAGCGCGTGCAGAAGATCCTCGACCAGTTCGGCATCGACGGTTCAGCCGAGGACGCCACCTTCTTCCGTAAGGTGCTCGACGAGGAAGCGCCGGTGGTGCTCGACATCATCCGCGGCCTCAACATCGAGCCAACCTGACGTCGGCGGCGTTCAGTACCGCTCTGTCGCGACGCCTCGGCGGTGGCGCGCGTTCAATAGTAGCCTACCCACTCCCGCATTTGCTTGCCGCCATCCCAATAGAATCTCAGCTTTGTCGACTCCGCTTTATTGATGCGTATGTCGTCCTTCGACAGGATGAACTTTCGCCCCTTGGTGTCCTCGAACTCCTTTGCCACGCTGAAAATCTCTTTGTGGATGTCGGAGAAAACGCCGACCGATCGGATGCGCGCGAGAATTGGCGATTCGACGCTGTACTTGCCCTTTAGATGGTACTGAAGCTTGCTCGCGAAGGACTCCTCCCAGTCCGTGACCTCCGCCGGATAGTCGTTGTCGAGGTTTCTCGCCGCTTCGCAGCCGATGATGCTGATGACGCCCTTGCCGGTGAACTTCGCGCCACCCAGAAGATCCGCCACCTCCTCGGAGGACCAAGTGCCAAGCTTGTGCGCGAGCCAGGCGGCATGACCGAGCAAGTAGATTCGCACACCCTTCGACTTCTGCTCGTCACCCTTCGCCTTCTGCCCGTATACCGCGAAGAATGCCGTTAGCTTGTTCAACTCAATCTTGGGCGCCGGAGGATCCTCGAGCACGCCGCTGAAGGTCGGCAGACAAGACCGCTCGGCCTTGTGCTTGAGCGCATCGATCGATTTGGAAATCAGATTCGCGTCGTTGCCGGCGGAAAATGCGATGATGACTTGCGCGGTATAAGCCATGGGCACCCTCTCACGCGATCAGCGTCGGCAAAGATTGGCCGGCCGGCGGGCAGCCTGCGCTCACGGCGATATCTTGCTTTTCCGGATCCCGGGCGGCAACGTTCGACGCTAGAGCCGCCGCGCACAGACGCGGTCGATCCGGTGGCCCCGACGGGCTGTCGGGCTTCACGGCAGGAGAAATGGCGGAGGGGAAGGGATTCGAACCCTCGATAAGGCTTTAAGGCCCTATAACGGTTTAGCAAACCGCCGCCTTCGACCGCTCGGCCACCCCTCCGCAGGGACCGCCAAGACCCAAGGGTCGTCAACCACGACGGATGCGCGGCGGTTCTAACCGGGCACCGCCCGACCTGTCAACGAAACCGGCGGATTCAGCAAAAGAATCAATGATTTCCGAGTGGTCGGGCGACTCAGAAGGCGGCGCAGACCCCGGCCTCAGCCTGCAGCACCGATTCCTGGCGGAAGCGCTGCTTGTAGGCGGCCTTGATCGCTTCGAACTGCGCGGCGGCGGCGCCGGCATCCGGCACGATGATGGAGAGCCGCTTGCTGCGCTCGCGCGCGATGGTGCCGGTGCGCGTGCTCTTCCACTGGCCGTAGACGTCGAGCACCGACAGCCCGTCGGGGAAGCGCGGCGTCACCACCTCGTCGAGGAACTGCCGCCACTGCGTGTCGCTGACCTCGCCGCCACTGGGGATGTTGCGGCCGAAATACAGGTCGACCTGCGTCATCGCCTTCAACGGCGCGCGGCAGGCGATGGCGCCCTGCCCCGTCGTCGCCGGCGCCGTGGCGCAGCCGGCGAGCGCCAGCAGCAGCGCGATTACCAAGTACCTTCCCCCGCTGGCGGGGGAAGGTGGCGCGAAGCGCCGGATGGGGGTGGTTGGTGCAACAACCCCAACGATCGCAACTGGCCGCGATGCCGGCACCCCCATCCGCCCTTCGGGCACCTTCCCCCGCTCTGCGGGGGAAGGTAGTTGGATGGCCGTCACGCCGGCACCGCCATGCCCTTCTTCACCGCCGGACGCGCGCCCATGGCGTCGTACCAGCGCTTGACGTTAGGATAGGTCGCGAGATCGATGCGGTGCCATTCGTGGCGCGCCGCCCAGGGATAGATCGCGAAGTCGGCCACGCCGTAATCGGCGCCGCCGCACCACTCGTTGTCGGCCAGCCGCTTGTCGAGCACGCCGTAGAGCCGCGCCGTCTCCTCGGTGAAGCGCTTGATCGCGTAGGGTACCTGCTCCGGCGCGAAGCGGACGAAGTGGTGCGTCTGGCCCAGCATCGGGCCGAAGCCGCCCATCTGCCACATCAGCCACTGGATGTGGTCGAAGCGCTTGGCGCGATCGGCCGGCAGGAACTTGTTGGTCTTGTCGGCGAGGTACAACAGGATCGCGCCGGTCTCGAAACAGCTATAGGGCGTGCCGCCCGGGCCGTCGGAATCGACGATCGCCGGGATCTTGTTGTTGGGGCTGAGCTTCAGGAAATCGGACTTGAACTGCTCGTTCTTGGTGATGTCGACCTTGTGCACGGTGTACGGCAGGCCACACTCCTCGAGCATGATCGAGACCTTGCGGCCGTTGGGCGTCGCCCAGGTATAGAGGTCGATCATCGGCGCTTTCCCCGCGAAGTCGTTTCAGCGATGCGCGACCCTAGGCGATGGGCCGCCTCAGCGGCAAGCCGACTCTACACTTCCTGCCGTGCCTCGCGGCAGGATCGCTGAAAAAGCTTCAGCGCGCCGCTGATTCCGCGTTTGCGTACAGTAATCATGGCGACCGGCCCCGCGCTCTCCGGCAGGTCGATAGGCAATGCCCGCAACCAAGCCTTGTGCGCGGGAAGATTCACCATGCGCGACGGCAACATGGTCAGAAATCGACCGCTGGCGAGCAAGTTGAGACGCATGTGGATCGACAGCGTCGTGACGAGCGTTGCGGGAAGGGCCAGCTTGCGCTGTCGAAACACGTCGACGACGACGCGGCCAAGAAACGAATCTGGCGGAGACAGGGTCCATGCCTCCCGCATCGTGTCCGCCAGTGACAACTTCTTGCGACTGAGGAGCGGGTGGCGCCGATCGGCGAGCACGGCGAGTGGCGCCTTGAACAGGGTATCGACCGCCAGATCGTCCTCGATGGCGGCGCTTGTCCACCGTGTCAGGACGACGTCGAGCGCGCGTTCGCGGAGGTCGCGCACCAGGCTCGTCGAATCACCGACCACCACCTGATACGTGATTCGTGGATAGACTTGCGACATGCGGCTGACGATTTGCGACAGAAAGCCGGTGATGGGCTCCGTCGTGCCGACCCGAATCTCACCCCGAGTCGGATCCACGAGGCTCTGAATGTCCTTCACGCCTTCCTGCAACTCATCGAAGACGACCCGGCTGCGCGCAAGCAGCACACGGCCGCTCTCGGTCAGCTCGACGCCGTGTGTCGATCGCTCTAGCAGGGCCGCACCGAGTATCCGCTCCATGTCGGCGACCGCCTTGGAGATAGCCGGTTGCGAGAGGCCGAGCTGGCGTGACGCCTTCGCCATGCTGCCAACCTCGGCTACAACCTGCAGCGTGTGCAGGTCCTTGAGCCTGAGCCTGCGTCCGATCCGAGGGTCCCAGGGCATGGCGATAGCCCTTCACACTTGGTTATAGGGTATTCGGAAAACGCGATTTCCTCTTATAGCGCCATTCGGTGAACATGGCGACGCGACCGGATCGGAGCACGGAGGACGCCATGCGAGCACTACCACGCCGTACCCTACTGGCCAGCTTGTCGGCGCTGCCCATGTTGCCTGCCGCGGGACAATCCCAGGAGCAGGCTCTCAGGATCGTCTTTCCCTTCGCGGCCGGCGGCTCCGCGGACGCGATCGTGCGGCTGGTCGCCGAACGGCTGCAGGTGGAGCTCGGCAGGCCCGTCATCGTCGAGAACAAGAGCGGCGCCGGCGGGCGCATCGGTGCGCAGGCCGTCAAGGACGCCGCTCCCGATGGATCAACCCTGCTGTTCGCGGCGGCGGCGCAGTTCACCCTGCAACCGCATGTTGTCACGAACCTCGGCTACGACCCCTTCACAGACTTCACGCCGGTCTCGCGCATCGTGAAGTTCGACCAGGCCATGGCGATCAGCGGCAAGTTCCCACCGCGATCGATCAAGGAGCTCGCGGCCTGGCTCAAGAGCAATCCCGATCAGGCGGCCTTCGGATCGCCGGGCGCGGGAACAGGGCCGCACTTCGCGGGCCTCGAGTTCGGCCGCACATTCGGCATCACCTTGCGGCACGTACCCTATCGCGGCACGCCGGCGGCTCTGCCGGATCTGTTGGCGGGTCGCCTGCCCATCTATATCGCCTCGGCGGCCGAGTTGATGGAGCATCACAGGAGCGGCGGCATCCGCATCCTGGCAACGGCTGGCGATGAACGCTCGTCGATGCTTGCCGATGTGCCGACACTGAAAGAAAGCGGCGTCGACGTCGAAGCGCCCGGATGGTTTGCCTTCTACGCTCCGGCCAAAACGCCTCCATCCACGCGCGATCGCCTGGAGAAAGCGATCGCCGCAGCCGCCCAGTCTCCCGCTGTCCGCGCGCGGATGGAGACGCTCGGGTTTCAGCCGACGGCGACGTCGGCGAAGGAGCTCCAACGCGTGCAGCGCGCCCAGTTCGACGCATTCGCTGCCGTCGTGAAGGCTTCCGGCTACAAGCCCGAGTAGGCCGGTCGGCGACTACCGACAGGGCGGATCACTACCGGACGTGCGGCGCACGAAGGGTTTGGGTGTGTCGCTGAGCGACTCGAGAAAGGCGACGAGGTCGTTGCTTTCACGCGTGCTGAGCTTCAGCGGCACGAGGATGCGCTCGCCGTCGGCGTGCAGGCGGTCCTCGTCGAGCTCGGAGTAGTGACGCACCACATCGTGCAACGTGGCGTGCGAGCCGGCGTGCATATAGGGCGCGGTGCGCGCGACGTTACGCAGGGGCGGCACGGCGAACTCGCCGAAATTGCGGTGCTGCGCCTCGACATGGCGCGTGCGCGTCGTGCCGGCGCCTTGTCGCTCGTCGCTGTGCGGGCCCAGGCGCGTGTAGGGGCTGGCGCGCAAGGCGGCGATGCCGCCGTGACGGCCGGGATCGACGCGGCCGGGGCCGATGAAGAACGGCACGCCGATATCGGCGAACTCGCCGTTGCTGAAGGTCGGGCCGAAATGGCAGACGGCGCAATTGCCCTTGCCGACGAAGATCTTCAGCCCGCGTTTCGCGGCCTCGGGATACGCGGCCTGCCCCGCCGCGTCACCGCGTTGCAGGGCGTCGCGGAAATCGTCGAAGGGCGTGCGGCCGCTGACCAAGGTCTCCTGGAACGCCGCCAGCGCCTTGCCGGCGGCGACCAGCACCTGCTCGTCGTCCATGAAGGCGGGCGCCGTGCCAAACACCTTCTCGTAGCGGCAGGCGAGATCGCCATCGGTGCGGATGCGCTCGGCGATCTGCCGCGGCGTCGCGGTCATCTCGCGGGGATCGATGATCGGCCGCAGGCTCTGGCTCCACAGGCTGTCATGCGCACCGTCCCAGCCCAGCCAGCGCCGCGTGCCGACATTCCACAGACTGGTCGTGTTGCGATCGACCACGTCCCTGCCGACACCTCTACGGAATCCGTCGGTCCAGTCACGCTGCGGCAGGTGGCACCAATCGCAGGCCATGTTACCCGCGCCGCTCAGCCGCCGATCGAAGAACAGCCGCTCGCCCAGCAGGATGGCGTCGTCGCGGCCCGAGACGCGGTTGGAGGCGTCGCGCTCGGGCGCCGGCGGCCACGGCCCGAAGCGCAGGATGGTGCGGCGCTCGGCCGGGCTCCATTCATCGGTGTTGGCGTAGGCGAGCAGCAGCGGCAGGCAGGCGCCGAGAACCGCCAGCAGGATCTGCCAACGCTTCGCCACTTACTCCACCGTCAGATCGTGGGTCAGCCGCTCGGTCGTGCCGCCGGCGCGCACGTCGAAGATCAGGCGCCACTTGCCGGGCATATGGAACAGCATGCCCTCGGCGAGGAAGCGGCCTTCAGGTCCGTCGATCACGCTGGGCCGGTAGTTCATGCCGTGACGATGCTCGGGCATCGTCGCGTCGACCTGCACGCCCTCGGCCGGCTGCGCGCCCGGCTTGGCGCAGACCGACATTTCCAGCGCGAAGGGCTCGGCGACCGCGATCGGGTTGGGCCGTACGCGCCAGGCCACGCGGTAGCGTGCCGAGTCGGTGAGTTGCTGCGTATCGCCCAGCGATGGTGGATTGCAAGCGAATGCGGGCGATGCGGCGAGCGACAACACGAGCGCGAGCGCCTTTGGGAGCGCCGGCGTCCCGCCGGCTCTTCTCTTGAAGCCGGCGGGACGCCGGCGCTCCCAAACGCTCATCCGCCCGCCGTCATCATGCCACCGAACACGCTTTCGCCGTTGCGCCAGGCGATGCGCTCGGCGACGTCCTTGGGCAGGTCCGCGAGCCAGGCGCGCGACCAGTTGGCGTGCTCGACGACGTAGTGCCAGCGCTCCGGCGTGAAGGTGTCGGTGCCGACCATGAATCGGTCCGGGAACTCCATGAAGGCCGCGCGCCAGGCCGCATCGACCTTGCCGCCCGAGCCCTGGTCGCTGCGAAAAGCGAGATCGCACCACAGATTCTTGTGCTGGCGCAGCACGGCCACGACATCGGCGGGCGGGCTGAAGCCGGAATGCGCCCACAACACGCGTGCGTCCGGATCCTGCTTGAACAGCCGCTCGACGCAATCGGCGTCGGAATGCGCGTGCAGGAAGATCTTGTGCCGCTTGGCCAGCTCGACGACGCGGCGCGGGATCGGCAGGTCGGCGTCAGCGCCGTAAAGATGGAATTCGCCGATGGCGACGTACTTGTACTTGGCGAGGCGCTCCTCGACGTACTTCAGCGCCGCCTCGTCCTTATACCAGGTCGACTGATCGCCACGCCGTCGATAGGGCCGCAACTGCGGCAGCACGATGTCGGGCGCCAGCGCGTAGAGCTTCTGCGTGCCCTTGTCGTCCGAGCTCGACACCATGGCGCGCTTCAGCCCGGCCTTGCGCAGGATCGCGACCGCGTCGGCCGGCGGCAAAACCTGCACCGCGTCGTGGCTGTAGTGCATGTGCGCGTCGAAGATCGGCAGCACGTCGGCCGCGCGCGCCGCGAAAGGCGCGAGCGCCGTCGCGCCCAGAAGGCGGGTCGCCGTGCGTCGAGACAGGATCATGGCGTCACCCAGGCTGTGGCCGCCTATTGTACCGCGCCTTTGTCCAGCGCCGCCAGCAGCGTGGACCAGTCCTTGCGGCGGTCGGCCGGGTAACGCACCCAGTCTCTACCCACCTTGAGGTCGGCGACGATGGCGCCGGCCTTGCCGTGGAAGTGCAGCCAGCCCACGGACTTGCGATAGAAGATGCCGCGCTTGCGCTCCATGAGCCAGGCCCGCTGGCGGATCTTCGCCAGCAGGTCGTCGATCAGGTCCAGGGTTTCGGGCCCGGCATGCATCGTCAGTCGGCGATCGCCTCGTGCGCGAACTGGCGCATGAGGATGCGGTAATTGCCGCCCTGGGTGGGCGCCTGCATCATCAGCACCACGACCATCTTCTCCTTGGGATCGATGACGAAGTTGGTGCCGGTGGCGCCGGCCCAGTAGTACTCGCCGAGCGAGCCGTGCATCGGGTTGCGGCCCTGCTCGGTGCGCACGGCGAAGCCCAGGCCGAAGCCCTGGCCCATGACCGGCGTCGGCGTGCTGATGCTGGGGTGGGCGGTGATGGCGCGGTTGAACTTGGTGCCCGGCGGCAGGTGGTCGGCGACCATCAGCTCGACCGTCTTGCGCGAGACCAGCCGCACGCCATCGAGCTGCCCGCCATTGAGCCAGAACTGGCCGAAGCGCGCGTAATCCGCCGCCGTCGAGACCATGCCGCCGCCGCCCGAGGGCCAGGATGGCTTGGTCAGCGCGTCGCGCATGACCGGGCGCTGGCCGTTGGCGTCCTTCTGCGGCTCGGCGAGACGGCCCTTGTTCTTCGCCTCCACGAAGAAGCCGGTGTCCGGCATCTTCAGCGGCTTGGTGATGCGCTCGGCGATGAAATCGTCGACCGACTTGCCGCTCACCACCTCGACGATCCAGCCCAGCACGTCGGTCGCCACGCTGTAGTCCCAGGTCGTGCCCGGCTGGTGCTTCAGCGGCAGGTGCATCAGCTTGGCGATGAAGCCGCGCGTTGTCTGGTTGCGATCGAGGACACCGGCCTTGCGGTACTCGTCGTCGACCATCGACTTGTCGAACACGCCGTAGGTCAGGCCCGAAGTGTGGCGCAGCAGATCCTGCACCGTCATCTGCCTCGCTTGCGGCTCGAGCATCAACTCGACCGTGCCGTCGTCCTTCTTCTTCTCGACGCCGACCTGGAGCTTGGCGAACTCCGCGATGTAGTGCGACACCGGATGGGCGATGGAAAGCTTGCCCTCCTCCGCCAGCATCATGATCGCCAGCGACACCACCGGCTTGGTCATCGAGGCGATGCGAAAGATCGCGTCGGGCTTCATCTCCGCTTTCTCTTCGCGGTCGCGGAAGCCCGCCGCCTCGTAGTGCGCCACCTTGCCGTTGCGCACCACGATGGCGACGGCGCCGGGGATCTCGCCCTTGTCGACGCCCTCCTTCAGCCGAGCGGTGAAGCGCTTGAGCTTGTCGGACGACAGCCCCACCTCCTCCGGCTTCTGCGCCCGCGGCAGACCCTGCGCGAGGACCGGCGCGGCGATGAACAGCGCAGCCGCAGTGACTAGCAGCAAGCGACATGTCGACATGGTCTTCTCCCTGGGGAGCGCCGGCGCTCCCCGTCAGTTCACCACCGCCTGATAGACCAGCTCGCGCATGAGATAGCGGTACGGCAGGCGGGCGGCCGGCGACTGCATCATCAGGATCACCGACATCTTCTCCTTCGGATCGATCCAGAAATACGTGCCGTAGGCGCCGCCCCAGTAGTAGTCGCCGACCGAGCCGTGCAGTGGCGAGCGGCCGGGATCAACGCGCACGGCGAAGCCCAGGCCGAAGCCCTGGCCCATGTGGCGGCCGGGCTCGAGCGCCTCGAAGCGCCACATGTCGGCGCCCATCGCCACCGTCGGCGACAGGTGATCCGACGTCATCAGCTCGACCGTCTTGCGCGACAGCAGGCGCACGCCGTCGAGCGTGCCCCCGTTGAGCAGGAACTGGCAGAAGCGCGCATAGTCTGACGCCGTCGACACCATGCCGCCGCCGCCCGACTTCCACTTGAAATCGTCGGTGACCTTGGGAACGTTGGGCAGCTCGTTCTTCGGCCCTTCCTTGTGCGGGCGCGCGCCGCGTCCCGCCTTGGCGGCCTCGACCGAAAAGCCGGTGTCGACCAGCTTCAGCGGCTTGGCGATGCGCTCGGCGATGAACTTGTCGAGCGGCATCTTCGACACCACCTCGACGATCGCACCCAGCACGTCGGTCGACACGCTGTACTCCCAGGTCGAGCCCGGGTGATAGACCAGCGCCAGTTTCGACAGCTTGGTGACCATCTCGGCGTTGGTCTGATCGCGGTCCATGACCTTGGCGTCGACATAGGCCTGCTTCAGCGGATTGGGTCCGGCGGCGCCGTAGGTCAGGCCGGACGTATGGCGCAGCAGGTCCTGGATGGTCATCTCGCGACGCGGCGGCTCGAGCACGACCTCGCTGGTGCCGTCGTCCTTCTTCTTCACCACGCCGACCTTGAGATCCTTGAACTCCGGCAGGTAGCGCGACACCGGATGGGCGATGGAGAGCTTGCCCTCCTCGGCCAGCATCATGATCGCCACCGAGACGATCGGCTTGGTCATCGAGGCGATGCGGAAGATCGCGTCGCCCTTCATCTCGGCCTTGGTCTCGGGATCGCGCAGGCCGAAGGATTCGAAATAGGCGACCTTGCCGTTGCGCGCGATCAGCACCACGGCGCCCGGCGTCTCGCCGTCCTTCACGCCCTGCCTCATGCGATCGCTCAGCCGCTTCAGCCGCTCGGCCGACAGCCCGACCTCGTCGGGTTTCTGCGCGCGCGGCAGGCCCTGCGCCAACGCCGCCGTCGAGAAAGCCAGCGCGACGGCGCAGGCCGCCACCGATGTCGCGAACCGCATGTATCCCTCCACTCACTCGATTGTTCGTTGGTCCGGACCGTAGCGCGCGGCTTCCCTCTCGCCAAGCGCAGCCGCCGTCATTCCGAGCGCGGCGCGGAATCTTCCGGCAACGCGTCTCCTGCTCGAGGAGATCCCTCGCTACGCTCGGGATGACGCGCAAAGAAAAAGCCCCGCCGGTTGGCGCCGGCGGGGCTTCATCGGGTCAGGAACCGGTCAGGTGATGGCGATCGGGCCGCCGTTGGAGCCGGTGGCGCCCTTGATCGGCGCCGGCGAGAACACGTAGACGAACTGGTACTTCTTGTCGGCGATCAGCGCCTCGAAGTTCATGTTCTCGTGGTTGAAGATGCCGTGCTTGGTGATCAGCTCGCCATGCACCGGGAAGGCCAGGTCCTTGTCGGGATTGGGCACGACTTCGACGGCCCAGCAATCGCCGCCGGTCAGGCACACGCCCTTGTCGACGCACCACTTGGCGACCTCGAGGCCGATGCCGGGCTCGCCGTTGTTGTACTTGTCGTTGTTCTTCATCCACAGCTTGCCCCAGCCGGTGTTGAAGAACACGGCGTCGCCTTCCTTGACCTCGGCCTCGCTCGAACCCTGCTTCTGCAGGGCGGCGCGCAGATCGGCGACCTTGATCTCCTCGCCCGCCTCCATCGACTTGCCCTTCAGGCCTTCGATGTCGAACAGATGGCCGCGGGTGAAGAACGGCTTCACGTGTTCCATGCCGAGCTTCTTCATGCCGTAGGGGCCGGCGATCTCCAGCTCGGTGAGGCCGTTGTACCAGCGCATCTCGTTCATATCGCCGTCCTTGCCCATCAGGATGCCGATATGCGCGAGGCCGTCGAACTGCGTGCCGGTCTGGCCGATCTCGGTGGCCAGGAACTCGTCGTGGTAGATCAGCTTGTTGGCGCCGAACGGACCGCCTGTCGGCGTGCCGGGGATGCGCAAGGTGAAGGCGCGCTCGCCGAATTTCGGCATCGCCGCCTCGTACATGCGGCCGATGCGGTAGATCTTGCCATCCTTGATCCACTTGGCGGCGTCGAGAACCTTCGCCGGCGTGATCCAGTTCGAGGCGCCGGCCTGATCGTCCTTGCCCCATTTCGGGTGCGGCCACCACGCCTTGTCAGTGAGCTTCGGCATGGTCGCCGCCGCCGGCGTGGTCTGCGCCTGCGCCGCCTGCGCGATCAACGTGCCGGCCACCGCCGCGCCACCCAGCACGCCGGCACCGGTGAGGAAGCTGCGACGCTCCGGATTGTCGGGCGCGCTACCGGCGGCTTTCAGCTCGTCCTGCTGCTCAAGATATTTTGAGTCCATGCGTCCCTCCGTTACCAGCCCCGCGTGTTCCCGCGATAGCACCGCGCGAACGCTGCGACGAGTCGACCGGACAGTCAATGGAACAACGCGTTAGTTACAGTATAACATTGGCGTTCCTGCACGCGGCGCGTCAGCTTCCGCGGACTTGACCGTCACCGCAAAGCGACCGAGCGTGCGGCCATGAGCCTCTTCGACCCCGACCGTTCCGCGCAGCGCATGCCGGTGGCGCTGATCACCGGCTTCCTCGGCAGCGGCAAGACCACGCTGTTGAACAAGGTGCTGCAAGATCCGCGCATGGCGCGCTCGCTGGTACTGGTCAACGAGTTCGGCGAGGTCGGGCTCGACCATCTCTTCGTCCAGTCGGTCGACGGCGAGATGGTGCTGCTGCAATCGGGCTGCGTGTGCTGCACCATCAAAGGCGACCTCGAGCGCACCCTGCGCGACATCGCCCGCAAGCGCGCCAAGGACGAGCTGCCGCCCTTCGACCGGGTGCTGATCGAGACGACGGGTCTGGCCGACCCGGCGCCGATCGTGGCGCTGATGCTCAACAACCCCGGCACGGCGCACGACTATCGCCTCGACGCCATCGTCACCACGGTCGACCTGGTGAACGGCGCCAGCCAGCTCGACGCGCAGATCGAGGCGGTCAAGCAGGTCGCCGTCGCCGACCGGTTGCTGCTGACCAAAGGTGACCTCGCCGACGCGTCAGGCCGCGCCGCGCTCGACGCGCGCATCGCGGCGCTGAACCCCGGCGCCGTGCGCCACGAAGTGGCGCACGGCGCGATCGACCCGGCGCTGCTGTTCGACGCCGGCCCGTTCGATCCCGAGGGCAAGACCGAACGCGTGCGCGACTGGCTGGCGGCCGAGGCGCACGAGCATCATCACGCGCATCATCATCACCACCACGACGCCAACCGCCACGACGCGCGCGTCGGCAGCTTCTGCCTGACCTTCGACGAACCGCTCGACTGGGACGCCTTCCATCGCTGGCTCGCCGCCGTGCGCGGCAACTGGGCCGACCGCCTGCTGCGCGTCAAGGGCGTGCTCAACGTTGTCGGTGAATCCCAGCCGCTGGTGATCCACGGCGTGCACAACACCTTCCATCCACCGACGATGCTCGCGCGATGGCCCGACGACGACCGCCGCTCGCGAATCGTCTTCATCACGCGCGACCTCAGCCGCGAGGCGGTCGAGGCGAGCTGGCAGCAGATGCGCGAGATGGCGTGAGGCGACATGGGATTGGCGATCCTGCGCCGTAGCCGCTTGGTTCAAAGCCTGGCCTATGGCTGCATGCTCGGCCTGCTGAGCGCCGTGCCGACGGTCGTGCTGCAGGTGACCGGCTTGTTCCCGCGCGCCGTGAAGCTGGC
Source organism: uncultured Rhizobiaceae bacterium (assembly GCA_964437145.1). Lineage (GTDB taxonomy): Bacteria > Pseudomonadota > Alphaproteobacteria > Reyranellales > Reyranellaceae > JAFAZJ01. Next base: position 6,472 of record CAYTFW010000044.1, on the reverse strand, counting down.
CAACGAATTCGCCCTCGCCGGTGGCGTGCCGTTCGCAGTGGCCGGCGCCATCGTCTGGTTCCTCATCGTTCTGCGCCGAGGCCACACCGCACCCACGGGCAGTGGCGCCCTTCCCTGCTGGCTCGGCACCGCGGTCGCCTCATACGTCCTGGCGCCGATCTGGGTCGCCATCGCCGGGGTTTGGAAGCGCTGCTCGTTCAGCAGCGGACCATCGATCGAGCAATGCTGGGAATCGTTCAGGGCGATGGCGACCACGGCGGCGATCGTCTCCTTTTGGAGTTTCGCCTTCACCGCGCCGGTCGTGCTGACCTTCCTGCTCGCCGGTGCCTTCCTTTGGATCTGGCAGCTGCATCCGGCGATCGCCGGACCACAGGTCGAGTAACCGGTCGTCAGCCGTTGAGCCGCCAGATGCTGGCGTTGAGCAAAGTGGCAAAGGCGACCCAGGCGAGATAGGGCAGTAGCATCGCCGCGGCGAGCGCGTGGTGACGGCGGAAGGCGAGGATCGTGCCGGCGATCGCCGCCAGCAGGCCGACGATGATGACCAGCGCGAGGCCCAGCAGGTGCGCGCCGAAGAAGATCGGCGTCCACGCGGCGTTGAGCACGAGTTGGGCAAGCCACCACAGCAGCGCGCGGCGCCCTTCGCTCCAGCCGACGCGGCGCCAGACCAGCCAGGCCGACACGGCAATCAGGATGTAGAGCACGGTCCACACCGGCGCGAACAGCCAGTTCGGCGGGTTGAACGAAGGCTTGCGCAGGCTGGCGTACCAGACGGGGTCGACCGCCGGCGTGAACATCGAGCCCGTGAACGCGACCAGCGCCACTGCGGCGAGGAACACGCCCAGCGCAGGCAGGTCACGGGATATCGGACGGCTCGTCATGCGTGTCTGTCCAGCTTTCTTGTATCGTCTGTATTACGCGGCGGCCGGCGCACTGGTTTGCTTGGGGCGATCGGCTATAGGGTCGCCGCATGATCCGCCGCATCGCCCTGTTGGCCACCGCCGCCCTGCTGGCGTTCGCAATCACCCGCCCCACCGCCGCGCAGACCGACTGGCGCATGACCTTGGGCATCCTCTACGCGCTGTCCTACGCGATTCCCGCCTGCGGCGTGAAGGCCACGCCCGAGCAGATGCGCAAGCTGGAGCGGCATATCAACCACGCCGAGGGCAAAGTGCGCATGAGCCGCGCCGAGTTGCAGGACGTTCGCCGGCGCGGCGAGATCGAGGCGCGCAAGGACACCAAGCGCATGTGCGAGACCATCGGCCGCGAGGCTCCCCGGCTGCTCGACGACTTGCCGGACCGGTTGCCTGATTGAGTTGAATCACGTCCGGCGGAAGCGTATGTTCAACTGATCGGCGATTTGTTGAACACGGGATGTGTGCCATGGCGCGGCGACGCGGTGGGCTCAAGGAGAGCAGGCCAGCCAGATACAAGGCGCAAAGCGCGCGGCCTGACCCGCTGGCGGCGGAGCGAGCCAGAGTCGATCGCACTCTCCAGGAGGCGGCGGACTTGGGCCTGCTCGAAGGCAAGGGCGCGCGTATCGGCGGCCGAGTGAGCCCGGCCCTGATCAAGCAGGCCAAGCGGATGAGCGGTATCGAAAGCGACACAAAGCTAATCGAGTTCGCCTTGGCCATGATCGCCCTGGAGGACGAATTCCCGAGGGTGTTCGCGGCGTCGCGTGGCACGGTCGATCCAACGCTCAAGCTTGGATATTGAGGTGGCCGCCTTCGACTTCGGTGCGGCGCGGCGTTGGGCGCATGGTATTGACCGCGTGCCGCTCCGGCGGCGCGATGACAGCGAGTTGCCATTCGTTGGCGCCGGCGCCCTCGGCGGCCAGCCGCTCCTGTTGGACACCTGCGTCTACATCGATCAGATGCGCGATCATACGCCGATCGCGCTGGACGAATTGCTGGCGGCGCGGTTCGTCAATCACTCCACCGTCGCGATCCAGGAGTTGATGCACTCGGTCGGTGTGCTCGACCCATCGGATCCGCGAACGGCTCGCGCCATCGCGGCGGTCGGCGCGCAGATCAGGACGATGCGGCCGCATCGCACCTACACGCCCGACGCCGACGTGCTCGGGCGCGCGGCGCTGCTGTCAGGTATCCTGTGCCGGCGGCGGGGCTACAACAAGGACAGCAAGCTTCGCGCCCTGCAAGATTGCGTCCTATTCCTGCAGGCGCTGAAGGAAGGCTTCGTCCTGCTGACGGAGAACACAGCCGACTACGACATCCTCTCGCAGATGGTTCCGAGCACGCGGATGCTGTTTTATCGAAACACGCAAGTCGCGTTGGAACGACAACAGGCCGCCCGACGTCTCGCTGGCGTTCCCATCACCGCGGCTCGACCAGCACCAGCAGATGACGCCCGTCGGCGTCGAGCGTGACCTTGAAGCTGGCGCGCTCGCGTTTGACGCGGCAGGGGCCGGGCTGGAACGGCACCATGGGATAGAGGAACGGCGGCCGCGGGCTGCGGTAACTGCGCGTGATGGCGCCGTCGCGCACAAAAACCACGGTGGCGATGTCCTCGCCGGTGACCGCGTCGTCGGTGGCGGCGAAGCCCAGGCACTGGCTGGCCTTCTCGCGATCGCCGTGGCCGGGAATCACCGAGATCTCGTCCCAGTCGAACGTCGTGACGCTGTCGAGGCGCAGCACGCCGTCGGCGTTGCGGATCGCCTCGTTGACGCCGCGCCTGAGCTTGCCGGGGAAGCCGAAGACGTCGATGGCCCAGACGATGGCGCCGGCGACCATCAGGCAGCCGATGCCCAGCCGCAGGTAGCGCAGCGCGGGGCTCTTCGCCGCCATCACACGAGCCTCGTCACTCCGAACGCAGCGAGGAATCTCCCTGACACTGAGACGCCGTTACCGGGAGATCCCTCGCTTCGCTCGGGATGACGGGTGGGCTCAGGATGGAGGCCGCTCAAGCGTCGAGCTGCTTCTTCAGCGCCTCGTTGACCGCCTTGGGGTTGGCCTTGCCGCCGGTCGACTTCATCACCTGACCGACGAACCAGCCGAACAGCGAGGGCTTCTCGCGGTACTGCGCGACCTTGTCGGGATTGCCGGCGATGATCGCCTTCACCGCGGCGTCGATCGCGCCGGTATCGGTGACCTGCTTCAGCCCGCGCTCCTCGACCAGCACGGCCGGATCCTTGCCGGTCTCCTCCATGGCGACGAAGAGATCCTTGGCGATGCGGCCGGAGATCGTGCCATCGGCGATCAGGTCGAGCAGCTTGCCCAGCGCCGCCGCGCTGATCGGCGACTCCTCGATGCCGATGCCGCGGCGCTTGAGCATGGCGAAGAAATCGCCGGTGACCCAATTGGCGGCCTGCTTGGCGTCGCGGCCCTTGGCGACGGCCTCGAAGAACACCGCCGTCTCCTTCTCCGCCACCAGCACGCCGGCATCGTAGATCGACAGCCCGAAATCCTTGACGTAGCGCGCCTTGCGCTCGTCCGGCAGCTCGGGCAGCGAGGCCTTGATCTTCTCGACCCAGTCGGGCTGCAGCACCAACGGCAGCAGATCGGGGTCGGGGAAGTAGCGGTAGTCGTGCGCGTCCTCTTTCGAGCGCATCGAGCGCGTCTCGCCCTTGCCCGCATCGTAGAGCCGCGTCTCCTGCTGGATCGTGCCGCCGCCCTCGATGATCTCGATCTGGCGCCGCGCCTCGTACTCGATCGCCTGCTTCACGAAGCGGATCGAGTTGACGTTCTTGATCTCGCAGCGCGTGCCCAGCGGCGCGCCCGGCTTGCGCACCGAGACGTTGACGTCGCAGCGCATGGAGCCTTCCTCCATGTTGCCGTCGCACGTGCCGAGATAGCGCAGGATCGAGCGCAGCTTGGTGAGATACGCCGCCGCCTCCTCCGCGTCGCGCATGTCGGGCTTGGACACGATCTCCATCAGCGCGATGCCAGAGCGGTTGAGGTCGACATAGGTCTGCGTCGGATGCTGGTCGTGCAGGCTCTTGCCGGCATCCTGCTCCAGATGCAGGCGCTCGATGCCGACAGTGCGCGTGGCGCCATCCTTCAGATCCAGGATGATCTCGCCCTCGCCGACGATCGGATCCTTGTACTGCGAGATCTGATAGCCGGCGGGCAGATCGGCGTAGAAGTAGTTCTTGCGGTCGAACACCGAGTGCAGGTTGATCTTGGCCTTCAGGCCCAGCCCGGTGCGCACCGCCTGCTCGACGCAGCGCGCGTTGATCACCGGCAGCATGCCCGGCATGGCGGCGTCGACCAGCGAGACCTGCGTATTGGGCTCGGCGCCGAAGGCTGTGGGCGCGCCGGAGAACAGCTTGGAGTCGGAGACGACCTGGGCATGGACCTCGAGCCCGAGGACCACCTCCCAATCGCCCGTTTCACCCTTGATTAGAGACATGTCGGAACCTTCAAGACGGTGTCGGCCCTGTAGGTAATGGCTCACCGCCCGCCTGTCCATGTCCCGCGCGAATGCAGGACGACTTGATCTTACCTTCCCCCGGAGGGGGAAGGTGCCGAAGGCGGATGGGGGATGTTTCAACGACATCGATGTCCGTCTTCGACATCCCCATCCGTCGCTTCGCGCCACCTTCCCCCTCCGGGGAAGGTAGACAGCTTCATCCCAGCGTTCGCTGGAAGAAGTCGATCATGTCGGCGCGGAACACATCGGCCTGATCGCCCTGGCTGCCGATGGTGGCGCCTTTCACGCCGTACCCCGCTTTCAGGGCGTAGACCGCGAGGTCTCGATCGACCAAAGCGGGGTCGGCGACGCCCGTGGTCGGGTGGATGAAGCTGCCGTCGTCGGCGAGATAGGCGGTCGGCGCGGCCGGCGACACCGAGGCGTTGTCGACCCGCTGGATCGGCTCGCGCCGGTCGAAGCTGTGGCCGGCACCGGCGACGATGCGGATCGACGCCGGCGAGCCGCGCAGGCGGATCGCCTGCACGAAGCCCTGCGCCTGCTGCGCCGAGCACCAGTCGTCGCGATCGCCGATGACGACCCGGATCTCCGCGCCACCCGCGTCGGGATCGACCGGCTGATGTCCGCACCAGGGATAGGCGGCGAGCACGGCGCGCACGCGCGTAGTCTCACCCCAGACGCCGCGGTTGAGACGCCGCATCGCGGCCATCAGCACCGCCGAGCCACCGCGGCTATGGCCTTGCAGGCCGATGCGGCCGGCATCGATTTCGGGCAGCGCCGCCAGCGTGCGCACCGCAACCATGACGTCGTAGGCGCTGGCGGCGAAGGAGAACTGCGTCTGGTTGGCGACGGTCGAGGTCACGCCACGCCCGCCGAAGGGATCGAGCACGAAGCTCGCGAAGCCCATGCCGACGAACGTCTCGGCGTGCGCCAGATGCGAGGGCGCGACGCTGAGGCTGCCGGGCACGACGATCACCAGCGGCACCTTGCCAGCGCGATTCGCGGGCAGGAACAGCTTGCCGTCGATCGACGCCGGCGGCATCGCGCCGGCATTGCTGACAAGCTGGTGGTAGTTGAGCGGATTGGCGCTGGCGATCTCGATGGTCCGTCCCGCCGTGCCGTCGGCGAAGACCACGGAACGGTCGCGGAAACGCGCGGTGGCGGTCATGACGGGTCTCACTCCTCGATAGGTTCGCGTGATGTCGCAGCACCGATCATAGCCGACGCCGCCACGGCTCACACGAACGTCATGCGATATCCCGCGCCATCGGGTGTTTGATGGGGCGTCACCGGGAGGCCACCGAATGACAATCGCCCGCCTGTTCGCCTGCCTCGCCACCTTGCTCGTCTTCGCCACCTCAGCCAGCGCGCAGACCACGCCGACCCGCATCCGCGGCACGGTCAGCACCATCGACGGCAACGTCATCACCATCGCCACGCGCGAGGGCGATACGGTGAAGGTGATCATGGCCGACAACTGGGCCGTGGCCATGGTGGTGCCGATCACGCTCGCCGACATCAAGGAGAACAGCTTCGTCGGCATCGCCTCGATCAAAGGTCCCGACGGCAAGCTGCAGGCGCTCGAGGTGCTGGTCTTCCCCGAGGCGATGCGCGGCGCGGGCGAAGGTCACTATCCCTGGGACCTCGCGCCCGAGAGCATGATGACCAACGCCACCGTCTCGACCATGGTCGCCAGCGACGGCGGCCAGGCGCTGACCTTGAAGTACAAGGGCGACGGCACGCAGACGATCCACGTGAAGCCCGGCGTGCCGATCGTGACCTTCGGGCCCGCGCCGCCGAGGAGCGACCTGAAGGTCGGCAGCAAGATCTTCATGGGCGCGCAGAAGGCCGCCGACGGCAGCTTCACGGCCGCCCGCGTCGTCATCGGCAAGGACGGCATGATGCCGCCGATGTGATTGCGCACCGTCGTCCCGCCGATTTGGTCACGACGCGTGACTACCAGAAAATACGGAGTTAAGAGTGGCTGGAACTTCTGGTGGTCGAGCCACAATCAGGCCGGCATGAAAACGAGTGATACCAACCGACCGAACTGCTGACTCGCAGGGGATTCCCAAGGGAAAGGCGCTGT